>NZ_BAAIHU010000002.1:0-358495 GCF_054590795.1 Kineococcus anabasis | reverse complement strand
CCCGCCTCCGGTTGCGGTCAGCCGACCACCGAGGTGATCGCGTCCCCGAGGGCGGAGGCCTCGTCGGGCGACATCTCCACCACGAGGCGTCCACCGCCCTCCAGCGGCATGCGCAGCACGATGCCGCGCCCCTCCTTGGTGACCTCCAGCGGACCGTCCCCGGTCCTCGGCTTCATGGCCGCCATCGGCGTGAACCCCTTCTCTCGGCGCGCGCCCGGCGCAGGCCCGAGGTGCGAGCCCACCAGACGTGATCGGAACCATTATCCCCGCACCGGCACCGGGCGGACGGCCACCCGGGCGGCGCGCCGCCCCCGGGGGTGCCCGCCACGCGCCGGCGGCCCTCACGGCGACCAGTCCGAGGGCGCGGAGAAGCGCCACAGCCACGCCACCCAGACCACCTGCAGCAGGAGCGAGGCCGCCGTGCAGGCGGCCAGGCCCCCCACCCCCGCGGGCCCCGCGCCGCCCCCGGGAACCGCCCCGGGCCCGGCGGGTGCGGCGGGGCCCCGGGGCGCCTCCCCGGGGGCGGGCGCCACCCCGCGCCCGCCCACCGCCACCAGCGCCCCCAGCGGGAACAGCAGCAGCAGGTAGCGCACCAGGTTCGTGAACGGGTCCTGCACCAGCACCAGGTAGGCCAGGTAGCACAGGCACCACGCGCGCAGCTCCGGGCCCAGCGGCGCCGAGCGGCGCGAGAGCAGCAGCCACGCGTACGCGGCCAGGGCGGCCACCACCAGGACGGGCCCGGCCACCTCGCCCAGCACCCAGCGGGGGATCTCCCACCAGGGGCGCAGCAGGACCACCTCCCCCCGGCTGCGCCACGTGCCCATGGTGGCCAGGTACGCGTCCCGCTCCCCGGTGAGCCGCCACGCCAGCAGCGGCCACAGCACCCCGGCCGCGACCGAGGCGGCCAGCAGCACCAGCGCGCGCACGGCGGTCCCCCGCCCCAGCGCGGCGACCGGGTGCCCGGCCCGCCACCGGCGCACCAGCCGCGCGGCCAGGTGCACGAGCACCACCCCCGTCAGGGGCAGCGCGACCGGCCGGGTCAGCCCCAGCAGCAGCGCCGGCACCGCCGCCGCCAGGTAGCACCGGCGCACCAGCAGCAGGAGGAACACCGCCAGCAGCAGCAGGGCGAGGCTCTCGGTGTAGGCCACCTGCAGCACCGGGGAGGCCGGGTACACCGACAGCAGCACCACGGCGGCCCACGCGCCCCGCCCGGCGGCCTGCGCCCCCGCGCCCGAGGCCAGCACCGCCTCCAGGACCAGCCGGTGCACGACGACGGCCGCCGCCGCGCCGAGCACCAGGGCCAGCACCGGCCCGGCCACCGCGAACGGCAGCCCCGTCAGGCCCGTCGCGGCCCGCACCAGCAGGGGGAAGAGCGGGTAGAACGCCAGCGCGGACTGCCGCGGCAGCCCGTCGGGACCGCGCACGACCGCCCGCGGGTACCCCTCCTCGGCGATCTGCCGGTACCACTGCGCGTCCCAGAGCACCAGCATGTCCCCGAAGCCCGGGTCCGCACCGGTCCAGACGGCGGGCTCCTGGAAGCGGGCGACCCGGTCCAGCACCGCGGCGGAGAAGGCGCGGGCGGCGGCGTAGACCAGCAGCACGTCCACCCACGCGGGCCGGCCGCGCGCCCGCGCCGCACCCCCGCTCCCGCCACCCGCCCCGGGGAGCCACCGGCGCCGGTCAGCGCTCAGCCTCGACCTCCCGCGCCATCGCCAGCAGCACGCGCCGGAACGCCAGGCCCGTCACCCACCGCAGGGGCGGCGCCACCAGGCGGCTGAGCCGGTGCGAGACGACGGAGACGCTCTCCGTCCACTCCACGGCGCTCGTGCCGCCCCCCGTCCCGCGCACCACCAGCGAGGCGCCGCCGAGCACGACGCGGTGGTGCTTGACGAGGTCGCACACCCCCGCGCGCCCCGGGCGCGGCGGTTCCCAGCGCACGACCTCCATCGGGTCCTCGAACGCGAGCGGACCCAGCCCCGTGCGGCCGGAGAAGCGCTCGCCCACCGCCCGCTGCGGCCCGGGCAGCCTGCGCACCCGCGTCAGCGGCACCCAGCGGCTGTGCGCGGGCCAGTCCGTCAGGCGCTCCCAGACCACCTCGGCGGGGGCGGCCACGAGCACCCGCACGGTCGCGGTGGCGGCCCCGCCGGGACCGCCCGGCCACGCACCGGTGCTCACGGCGCCCTCACCGGGACCCGGGGGCCGTGAACTCGTCGTCGTCGCCGGGGTCGGCCCGCCAGGCCTGGAGCTCCTCGTCGCGCTCGTGGAGCTCCTCCCGCAGCCGTGCCAGCACCGCGTCCACCTCGTCCATCCGGTAGCCGCGCAGCCCCACGGAGAAGCGGACGGCGTCCACGTCCTGCGGCCGCACCGGGCCCGGCGGCAGACCCACGTGCGCGGAGGTGCTCACCACCGGGCCCATGCCGCCGCCGACGCGGCCGGTGGCGACGGCGACGGCCCCCACCACCACCGCCAGCACCAGCAGGACGAGGAAGACGGTCACGCCCGGTCCCGGGGCCAGTCGCTGAACTTCCCCACCGCCTCGGAGGAGGGCAGCATGACCTTCTCGCGCGGGGCCTGCTCCAGGAAGTCCAGCGCCTCGTCGGGGTCGTCCGTCCAGCGCACGACGTCCCACACCAGGGGCCGGGCGAAACCGCGCTCGACGAGGTCCTCCAGCCACACCCGCAGGCCCGCGTAGTGCCCGTCGGAGTCCAGCACCGCCAGGGGCTTGGTGTGCAGGCCGATGGTGCGCGCCACCCAGATCTCGAAGAGCTCCTCCAGGGTGCCGAGCCCGCCGGGCAGGACGATGAAGGCGTCGGCGCGCAGCTCCATCTCCGCCTTGCGCCGGCGCATGTCCTCCGTCACGACGAGCTCGCCGATGCCCTCGGGGGGCTGCTCGACGTCCAGCAGCGCCTGCGGGATGACCCCGATGGTGCGGGCCCCGGCGGCCCGGGCGGCGGCCTCGGCGGCCCCCATGACGGAGGTTCCGCCGCCGCCGTAGACGAGGTCGTGGCCGCGCTTGCCGATGGCGGTGCCCACCCGCCGCGCGAGGTCGACGTGGGCGGGGGCGATCGCCCCGCTGGCGCTGCCGTACAGGCAGATGGTGCTCAACGGACCTCCTCGGGGGTGGGCGCTGCCGGTGCGAGCAGCCAGGACGTGAGCACGCGCTCGCACTCCAGGAGCTGGGCGACGGGGCAGCGCTCGTCGTCCGCGTGCGCGAGCAGGGGGTCGCCGGGGCCGTAGTTGACGGCCGGCACGCCGAGGGCGGAGAAGCGGGCCACGTCCGTCCAGCCGTACTTGGGCCCCGGCTCGGCGCCGACGACGGCGAGGAACGCGGCCGCCGCCGGGCGCTCCAGCCCCGGCCGGGCGCCCTCGGCGGCGTCGGTGACCTCCACGTCGAAGCCGTCGAAGACCTCGCGCACGTGCTGCTCCGCCTCGGCGGCCGTGCGGGCGGGGGCGAAGCGGTAGTTGACGGTGACCGTGCAGCGGTCGGGCACGACGTTGCCGGCGATGCCCCCGGAGATCGCGACGGCGTTGAGGCCCTCGCGGAAGACGAGCCCCTCCACCTCCACCTGCGCGGGGGTGTAGGCGGCGAGGCGGGCCAGCACGGGCGCCGCGGCGTGGACGGCGTTGACGCCGCGCCAGGCGCGGGCGGTGTGGGCCGCGCGGCCGCGGGTGGTGATCTCCGCGCGCAGGGTGCCGTTGCAGCCGCCCTCGACCGCGGCGGCCGTCGGCTCCAGCAGGATCGCGAAGTCCCCGGCGAGCCGGCCGGGGTGGTGGCGCGCCAGTCGCCCCAGGCCGGACAGGGAGGAGGCGACCTCCTCGTGGTCGTAGAAGACGAACGTGAGGTCGCGGGAGGGGGCGGTGGCCGCTGCGGCGCGGGCCACCGCGAGCTGCACGGCGACACCGCCCTTCATGTCGGCGGTGCCGCGCCCGACGAGCACGTCGCCGTCGTCGGGGTGCACCTCGCGCCGCACGGGCAGGTTGGGCGGGTCGGTCAGGGGCACGGTGTCGAGGTGCCCGGCCAGGACGATGCGCTCGGCGCGGCCGAGGTCGGTGCGGGCCACCACGGCGTCGCCGTCGCGCAGGACCTCGTAGGCCCCCAGCTCGTGCAGGAACGTCTCGACGGCGTCGGCCAGGGCGCGCTCGCCGCCGCTGACGGACTCGGTGTCGCAGACCTGCCGGGTCAGCTCCACGACGTCGGCCGCGGGGTCGAGCCGGGTGCGGGCGGAGGTGCTCGCGGAGGTGCTCGCGGAGGTCACGACAGCACCCTAGCCAGCGGGGGCGCCGCCGCCCGCTCCGGCGTCACGGCCGCCGGGCGGCCCGGGTCTCACGGCCGCCGGGCGGCCCGGGTCTCACAGCCGCCGGGCGGCCCGGGTCTCACGGCCGCCGGGGGGCCCGCGTCTCACGGCCGCCGGGCGGCCCGGTGTCACGGCCGCCGGGGGGCCCGGGTCTCACAGCCGCCGGGCGGCCACGACCAGGGCCAGTGCGTAGCAGGCGACGAGCACCAGGGGCAGGGACGTCAGCACCGTGCGGGCGTCGGCGCCCAGGAGCACGGCGAAGCTGCCGAGGGAGGTGGCGGCGATACCGGCGAGCCCGGTGACGGCCAGGGCGGCCGTCGCGATCGTGCGGTCGCGCTCGTCGGGGCCGCGCCCGAGCAGGAGGCGTCCGGGGGTGGAGGTGCCGTCGTCCTCCTGGCCGCGGCGCCGCTGCAGGGCCCGGGCGACGGCGTCGGCCAGGAGGACCGCGACCAGCACCGCCGCCGCACCGGTGAGCACACCGAGCGCGGAGTCGCCCTGTCCGGCGAGGGCGAGGACCGAGGCCATGACGACCGCGGCCAGCGCCGCGCCCACCAGGGCCCGCCGGGCGTGCCGCGCCTGTCGTGCCGTGCGACTGCTCACTCGTCCTCCTCGTCCACGTGGAAGACCTCCTCGACGGTCCTGCCGAAGTTCCGGGCGATGCGGATCGCCAGCGGCAGGGAGGGGTCGTAGCGGCCGGTCTCGATGGCGATGACCGTCTGGCGGGAGACGCCGAGGGCCGCGCCGAGGGCCGCCTGCGACAGCCCGGCCGCCTGCCGCAGGTCGCGCACGTCGTTCCTCACGCCGCCGGGACCGCGGCGGGCCCGTGCTCCGGCGCCCGCTCCTCCTCCGGGGGCAGGAGGAGCAGGGCGCGCAGGTCGACGAGGGTGTGCACCAGCACGGGCAGCAGGAGGCTGCCGGTCTCCAGGTACAGCACGAGCATGGCCGCGCCGAACAGCCCGGTGGACAGCACCCCGCCCCAGCCCTGGTAGGCGTGGGCGGCGCCGAAGGTCGCGGCGCACACGGCGACCAGCGCCCAGCCGTGCAGTCCCGGCACGAGGGTGACGACGGCGGCGGGCAGGAACGCGCGGTAGACGACCTCCTCGCCGACCCCGGCGGTGACGGACAGGCCCGCGAAGCCTGCCCGCTCGCGCCCGGTCCGGGGCAGCAGGGCGGCGATCGCGGAGCCACCGGGCACGCGCGGCCCGCCGCTGCGGCGCAGGACGAGGGTGACGACGGTCGTGGCGGCGAGCGCACCGACGAGGAAACCGGTCAGGCCGCCCGCGTCACCGGCGGCACCGGTGGGGGCGCGCAGTCCCAGCTGGGCGGGGGCCAGGCCGCCGAGGAGGCAGACGGCGAGCGCGACGACGGCCACGGCCCAGCCCCAGAGGGTCCAGGTGCGGTAGAAGCGGGTGCGCGCGCCGGTCTCGCCGCGCGCCAGGGCCGCGGTGAGCCGGCGGTGGCTGCGGCGGCCGAGCAGGGGCTCGGCGAGGAGCAGGTGGGCGAGCAGGGCGCCGGCGGCGGCGGTGGGCAGGCCGGGGCCCAGGGCGGTCACGTCCACGGGGTCAAGCCTCCTTGACAGGGGTGGTGGGTCCACGGTGCCGGGCAGCCGCACCGATGTCAAGGGTCCTTGACGACAAGGACCCTTGACGTGCCGGGGGGGCGGCGACGCCCGGGTCCGCGCACCCGGCCGGCGCGGAGCGCTTAGGGTTGCCCCTCGTGAGCGCGCAGCAGGCACCCGACAGCGGACAGCAGCAGGACGCCCCCCGCCGGGCCTGGGGCCACGGGCTGGCCACCGTGACCGAGGACGGTGCCGTCCTGGACGTCTGGTACCCCGCCCCCTCGCTCGGCCCCTCCCCGCACACGGGCCCGCACGGGGTGCCCGCGGAGCTGGCCGCCTGCGAGGGCAGGGACCCGCACCGCCGCGTCAGCCGCACGGTCGTCACCACCGAGATCGACCTGGACGCCCCGCCCGCCGACGCCGCCGACGCCTACCTGCGCCTGCACCTGCTCTCGCACCGCCTCGTCGCACCCCACGGCCTGGACGTCACGGGCATCTTCGGGGTCCTGGCGAACGTGGTGTGGACCAACCACGGGCCCTGCGCGGTGGACGGTTTCGAGCGCACCCGCCTGGCGCTGCGCGCCAACGTCGGCCCGGTGCAGGTGCTCGGGGTGGACAAGTTCCCCCGCATGACGGACTACGTCGTCCCCGCCGGGGTGCGCATCGCCGACGCCGACCGGGTCCGCCTGGGCGCGCACCTGGCGCCGGGCACGACCGTCATGCACGAGGGCTTCGTGAACTTCAACGCCGGCACGCTCGGCACGTCGATGGTGGAGGGCCGCATCTCCGCGGGTGTCGTCGTCGGCGACGGCTCCGACATCGGCGGCGGCGCCTCCATCATGGGCACGCTGTCCGGCGGCGGCAGGCAGGTCGTCTCCATCGGGCGGCGCACCCTGCTGGGGGCGAACTCCGGCCTGGGCATCGCCCTCGGCGACGACTGCGTCGTGGAGGCCGGCTGCTACGTCACCGCCGGCACGAAGGTGTCGCTGCTGGGCGAGGACGGCCGGCCGCAGCAGGTCCTGGCGGCGCGGGAGCTGTCCGGGGCCTCGGGGCTGCTGTTCCGCCGCCACTCCCAGACGGGGGCGGTGGAGGCGCTGCCCCGCAAGGGCGTGACGTTCGAGCTCAACGCCGCCCTGCACGCCAACTGAGCGGGCACGTGCCCTCCGGTCGGGTCCCGCGCCGTCGCCCCACCCCGCCGCGGCCGGCGCCCCTGCCCGCGCCGCGGCGCAGGCGGCGGCTGCTCGTGGGCGTGGTGGCCCTGGCGCTGACGGGCACGGCGGTGTGGCTGTGGCGCTCCCCCGATCCGGTCCCCGTCCTGCGGGAGCGGTGCGTGGCGACGGTGGACGGCGAGAGCACCGACTGGTCGCCGGAGCAGACGGGCCACGCCGCCACGATCGTGGGGCTGTCCGTGAAGCGGGGCATGCCGGCGCGGGCGGCGACCATCGCCATCGCCACGGCCATCCAGGAGTCCACCCTGCGCAACCTCGACCACGGGGACCGCGACTCCCTCGGGCTGTTCCAGCAGCGGCCCTCGCAGGACTGGGGCACGGAGGAGCAGGTGCAGGACCCCGTCTACTCGACGAACGCCTTCTACGACGGACTGGAGAAGATCGACGGCTACCGGGACCTGCCGGTCACGGACGCCGCGCAGCGGGTGCAGCGCAGCGCCTACCCCCTCGCGTACGGGGACCACGAGCAGGAGGGCCGCATCCTGGCCTCCGCGCTCACGGGGTACTCCCCCGCGGCGCTGACGTGCCGGCTGCGCCCGGCGGAGGTCGCGCTGGAGGCGGCGGGAGACGCCGGGCTGACGCCCCGCGCGCGGCGGGCCGCCGACGAGCTCGCCGAGCAGGTCAGCGACCGGGGGGTGCGCGCCGTGGACGGCACCGGTGGCACCGCGTGGCGCTTCGACGGCGGTGGGGGCGCGGACGGCGAGCGCCTCGCGTGGGCGGTGGCGCACTGGGCCGTGGCGCGCGCGGACGTCCTCGACGTCGAGGAGGTCAGCGTGGGCGGGCGCCGCTGGCAGCGCTCGGAGCCGGACGCGGGGTGGGCGCCGCTGGATCCGGCGCTGCCGGCCACGGGGGTCGACGTGCACGTCGCCCGCGGCGGGTGAGCCGCGGGCGACGTGGCGGTGCGGGGCGGGCGCGGCGACGTGCCCGCGCCCGCCGGTCAGGAGCGGTCGGGGACGGGGACGTAGTCCCGCTCGGCGACACCGGTGTAGATCTGGCGCGGGCGCCCGATCTTGGTCTGCGGGTCGTTCATCATCTCCCGCCACTGCGCGATCCAGCCGGGCAGGCGGCCCAGGGCGAACAGCACCGTGAACATCTTCGTGGGGAAACCCATCGCCTTGTAGATGAGGCCCGTGTAGAAGTCCACGTTCGGGTAGAGCTTGCGGGAGATGAAGTAGTCGTCGCTGAGGGCGATCTCCTCCAGGCGCATCGCGATGTCCAGCATCTCGTCGCGCTTGCCGAGCTTCTGCAGGACCTCGTCCGCGGTCTTCTTGATGATGGCCGCGCGGGGGTCGTAGTTCTTGTACACCCGGTGGCCGAAGCCCATCAGGCGCACGCCCTTCTCCTTGTTCTTCACCCGCGTCATGAACGTGTCGACGTCGTCGTCGCTCTTGCGGATGTCGTCGAGCATGGTGAGGACCGCGCTGTTCGCGCCGCCGTGCAGCGGGCCGGAGAGGGCGTGGATGCCCGCGGAGACGGACGCGAAGAGGTTCGCCTGGCCGGAGCCGACGAGGCGCACGGTGGAGGTGGAGCAGTTCTGCTCGTGGTCGGCGTGCAGGATGAACAGCAGGTCCAGCGCCTTGACCATGGCGGGGTCGATCTCGTAGTCCTCCGCGGGCAGGCCGAAGGACAGCCGCAGGAAGTTCTCCAGCAGGCCGAGGCGGTTGTCGGGGTACAGCAGGGGCTGGCCGATGCTCTTCTTGTGGGCGTAGGCCGCGATGGTGGGCAGCTTGGCCAGCAGCCGGATGGTGGACAGCTCCACCTGCTGCTCGTCGAACGGCGAGAGGCTGTCCTGGTAGAAGGTGGAGAGGGCGCTGACCGCGGAGGACAGCACCGGCATGGGGTGGGCGTCGCGGGGGAAGCCGTCGAAGAAGCGCTTGAGGTCCTCGTGCAGGAGGGTGTGGCGCTGCACGCGGGAGGTGAAGGCCGTGAGCTGCTCGGCGGTGGGCAGCTCGCCGTAGATGAGCAGGTAGCTGACCTCGAGGAAGCTGGACTGCTCCGCCAGCTGCTCGATCGGGTAGCCGCGGTACCGCAGGATCCCCGCCTCGCCGTCGATGTACGTGATGGCGGAGGTCGTGGAGGCGGTGTTGGTGAATCCCGGGTCGAGCGTCACCATCCCGGTCTCCTTCAGCAGCGAGGAGACCTCGATGCCGGGCTGGCCGACGGTGGCGGGGACCACCGGCAGGGTCGCCTCGCCACCCGGGTGCTTGAGGGATACGGAGTCCGCCATGAGGCTGACCGTACCCGCCCGGTGGGAAGGCCCACCAACCGGAGGGACCGGCCCCCGGCCCCGGGTGGCGGAGATCACCAGCGGGCCGCGGCGGCCCCGATCCGCTCGTCGCCGGCCGTGAGCGCGATGCGCACGTGGCGTGCACCGGCGGTCCCGTAGAAGTCGCCCGGCGCCACCAGGACGCCGCGCTCGGCGAACCACGCCACCGACTCCGCGCACGGCTCGTCGCGGGTGGCCCACAGGTACAGCCCGGCCTCGGAGCCCTCCACGCGGAACCCGGCGCGCCGCACGGCCTCCAGCAGCACCCCGCGGCGGGCGCGGTACCGCTCGCGCTGCTCCGCGACGTGCGCGTCGTCCCCGAGGGCCGCGGTGAGCGCGGCCTGCACCGGGGCGGGCACGATCATCCCGGCGTGCTTGCGGACCTCCAGCAGCTCCCGCACGAGGGCGGGGTCCCCGGCGACGAACGCCGCCCGGTACCCGGCGAGGTTGGACTGCTTGGAGAGGGAGTACACGGCGAGCAGGCCGGTGACGTCGCCGCCGCTGACGCGCTCGTCGAGCACGCAGGGCACGGGCTCCCCCGTCCAGGACAGCTCCGCGTAGCACTCGTCGCTGGCGACGACGGCGCCGACCTCGCGGGCCCGGGCCACCGTCGCGGCCATCGCGGCGGCGTCCAGGACGCGCCCGGTGGGGTTGGACGGGGAGTTCAGCCACACGAGCCGGGCGTCGGCGGGGATGTCGCCGGGGCCGTCGGCGGGCACGGGGCGGGCACCGGCCAGGCGCGCGCCGACGTCGTACGTGGGGTAGGCCACGCGCGGGTGGACGACGGCGTCGCCCGGCCCGAGGCCCAGCAGCGTCGGCAGCCACGCGACGAGCTCCTTGGAGCCGACCGTGGGCAGCACGCCGTCCGGGTCCAGGCCCGGCACGCCGCGGCGGCGGGCGAACCACGCGGCGACGGCCTCCCGCAGGGCGGGGGTGCCCCAGGTCTGCGGGTAGCCGGGGGCGTCCGCGGCGGCGCGCAGCGCGTCGGTCACCACCTCGGGGGTGGGGTCGACGGGGGTCCCGACGGAGAGGTCCACGATGCCGCCGGGGTGCGACCTCGCCCGGGCGGCGGCGGCGGCGAGCCGGTCCCAGGGGAAGTCGGGGAGGCGGCGGCCGGTGCTCACCGGCCGCCGCCCGCCCGCGGCGGCGGTGGTGCTCAGTGCCCCTCGCCCTGCGGCGGCAGGGCCTTGACCAGGGGGTGGTCGTCGTCGATGACACCCATCTTCGCGGCGCCGCCCGGGGAGCCGATCTGGTCGAAGAACTCCACGTTGGCCGCGGTGTACGGAGCCCACTCCTCGGGGACGTCGTCCTCGTAGTAGATCGCCTCCACCGGGCAGACGGGCTCGCAGGCGCCGCAGTCGACGCACTCGTCGGGCTGGATGTACAGCGCGCGCTTGCCCTCGTAGATGCAGTCGACGGGGCACTCCTCGATGCAGGCCTTGTCCTTGACGTCCACGCAGGGCTGGGCGATGACGTAGGTCACGGGTCTCCTCCTCCTCCGCTCCCCGCCTCGGCGCGCTGCCGGCGGTGCGGTCGGGACGGTGCTTCGCGGGAACTGCTCGTCGGGTGTCGCTCGCCGGGTGCCGTCAGGGCGCCGGGGCCGCTGCCCCCGCGCTCGTCCGGTGGACCGGCTCGCCTGCCTAGTATCGCGGACACCCGGGCGTGCGACCGCCCGGGGCGAGAAGTTCGGCGGAGGAGGCGGCGGTGGTGGTCGGCGACGGGGCCGCGGCGCCCGGCCCGCGGCACGAGGTGCGCACGGCGGAGCTGGTGCCGGGCGCGCGGGTGGTGGTGCGCCACCGGCTCGCGGACGGCTCGGCCTCCGACGCGCTCGGGGAGCTGACGGCGGCGGACGCGTCCTCGCTGGTGGTGGCCACGCGGCGCGGTGAGGTCCGCATCGCCCGCGCCGACGTGCTGGCCGCCAAGGGGGTCCCGCCGCCGCCGCGCAGGCGGGGGGCGCCGCACGCCGCGGTGGGCGTGGAGGACCTGGAGCGGGTGATGGCGGCGCACTGGCGGCCCCTGGAGGCCGAGCCGCTCGGGGAGTGGGTGCTGCGGGCCGCGCAGGGCTTCACGGGCCGGGCGAACTCGGCGCTGGCGGTGGGCTCGCCCGGCGTGCCGCTGGAGGAGGCGCTGGCCGCGGTGCGGCGCTTCTACGCCGCCCGGGGGCTGCCGGCGGTGGTGGCGGTGCCGCACCCGGTGGAGGCGGACGGCTCCTGCCCCGAGCCGGTCCCGGGGCTCGACGCGGCGCTGGCGGGGGCGGGCTGGTCCCTGCGGACCCCGACGCTGGTGCTGACGGCGGCGACCCGGCGGCTGCCGGACCGGGCGCCGCGGCCGCTGCCGGACGGGCTGGTCCTCGACGTGGCGGACGCACCGGACGCCGCGTGGCTGGAGGCGTACCGCTACCGCGGGCAGCCCCTGCACCCGGCCGGGCCGGCGGTCCTGGTGAGCGCGCCGGCACGGGTGTTCGTGTCCGTGCGCGAGGGCGGGCGGGCGGTGGCGGTGGCGCGCGGGTCGGCCTCGCCCGGCTGGGCGGGTCTGGCGGCCGTGGAGGTGGTGCCGGAGCACCGCCGCCGCGGGCTGGCCGGGCACCTGCTGGCGGCCGTGGTGCGCTGGGCGCTGGAGCGCGGCGCCGTCTCGGCGTACCTGCAGGTCGCCGGGGACAACACCGCGGCGCGGGAGCTGTACGCCGCGACGGGCTTCACACCGCACCACGGCTACCGCTACCGCGTCGCCCCCTGAGCGCCGTCCCCGGGCGCCGCGCCTGAGCGCCGCGCCCGGGGGCGTGCCCTCAGCCGGCGGGCCGCTCCCCGGTGCCCCCGGCGACGCTCTCCCCGGCCCTCTCCCCGGGCGCGTCGTCGCGCAGGTCCACGACCCGCCCGGCGGCCCGGGCCCGCTCCAGCACGTCGGTGATCTGCGAGCCGATGAGCTCGTGGCGCTCCAGGAGGGCGTCGCGCAGGGCCTCGACGAGGTGGCGGTGGGCGGACAGCAGCTGCGTCACCGCGGCCTTCTGCGCGACGAGCAGCTCCTCCACGAGCCGGCGGCCCTCGCCGTCGCCGAGGACGCGGGAGACGAGGTTGCCGCCTGCGAGGGCGGAGCCCTGCACGGCCGCGAAGGACACCAGCGTGCCCCCCATGCCGGCCGCGCCGACCATCTGCGCCGCGGTGGACGTGGCGTGCACGAGGTCACCGCTGGGGCCGGTGGAGACGTCGCCGAAGAACAGCTCCTCCGCGACCTGCCCGCCGAACGCGATCTGGATCATGCCCTGCAGCTCGGTGCGGGAGCGGGTGTAGACGTCCTCGGCGTCGCCGTGGGCGAGCAGGCCGAGGGACCCGGCCCGCTTGACGATCGTGAGGATCTCCAGGCGCCGCTGCGGGGCCACCAGCCACGCGACGACCGCGTGACCCGCCTCGTGGGTGGCGATGAGCCGGGCCTCGTGCGCGGTGTACCCCACGGGCTGGCCGAGGCCGACCTCGGTGACGAGCCGGGCGTGCTCGACGTCGGCCCACGACATCCCGTCGGCGTCGCGGCGCACCGCGTTGACCAGGGCCTCGTCGAGCAGGCTCTCGATCATGACGGGGCTGTAGCCGTTGGTGATGCCGGCGAGGGCGTCGCGGCGCTCGTCGGCGTCGAGCTGCTCCTCGTGGGCCTTGCGGGCCAGGAAGTGGTCCACGAGCTCGCGCCGGGCCGCCTTGTCGGGCAGGCCGAACGTCAGGCGCCGGTCGAAGCGGCCGGGCCGCAGCAGCGCCGGGTCGAGGGCGTCGGCGCGGTTCGTGGCGGCGATGAGCAGGATCTCCACCGGCTCGGTGCGGGGGCGGCGGAGCTGCCGGCCGGCGGGCAGCAGCGTGTTGACGAGGTCGACGAGCCGGCTGAGCACCTTCTCCGCGCCGGTGGGCTCGTCGAAGGACTGCATCTGCACGAGGAGCTCGTTGACGACGCCGCCGGTGCCCTCGCTGGAGGCCAGCCGCTCGGTGCGCAGCCCCGGCGCGGCGAGCGGCAGGGCGGTGGACGCGCCGCCGGTGAACCGTGCCGCCCCGGCCGGTGCACCGGGGTCGGGCAGCCCGGTGAGGCCGCCACAGGACTGCACCACCGCGCGGTGCGCGGGCAGCGGCACCGCCGCGCTCAGGCCGCCGCGGGCGGTCGCGATGGCGTCGATCTCCTCGATGAAGCCGATGGCGCCGCCCTCGGCGCGGGCCGCCTTGCGCAGGGCCCGGAAGTAGGAGCGGATCTTGCGCGCGGTCGCGCCGTACCACATGGACTGGAAGGAGGTCGCGGAGACGAACAGGAACGGCACGCCCGCCTCGGAGGCCATCGCCTTGGCCATGTGCGTCTTGCCGGTGCCGGGCAGGCCCTCGAACAGCAGGCCGCGGCGGGGCCGCCCGCCCATGCGCTCGCGGAAGGTGCGGGCGGCGAGGAAGAGGTCGAGGCTGCGGGCCACGTCCTCCTTCAGCGGCCCGAGGCCCTTGACGTCGTCCATGGTCACGTCGATCTGCTCGGGGCGGTACAGCACGTGCGGGGAGCGGCCCGCGACGACGGTCTGCCCGACGAGCAGGACGACGAGGAGGGCGAAGAACACGCCGGTGATGAGGTACATCGGGTCCACCGCCGGCGGCTGCGGCAGGACACCGCGGCCCGTCGCGAGCCGCCAGCAGGTCCAGCCCGCGAGCAGGAGCAGCACCGCCGCGACCCTCGCCAGCCGCCTGCGGCGCACGACCTCCCGGGCGCGCCCGACGTCCGCGCTGTCGCGGCGCGCGGGGCGCGGCAGGCCGGCGCGGGAGCCGGGCGGGCTGAACGGGTCGCTGTGTCCCGGCGTCGGGCTCACCCGGGGCTCCTCTCTGCGGTGCGTGCGCGGCCGGCGACCGGCACACGATCCGCACCACCATCGCCCCGGGACGGGTGCGGAGCACGGCCCGGTGCCCCGTCCCCGGCGCATCGGGTGAGCCGGTTCACCCACCCGGCCCAGCGGCTCAGCCGGCCGGGTCGACCCCGTCGGGCCGGGCGATCCCGGCGAAGAGGTCGCTCTCCCGTCCCCGCGCGTCGAACGGCCCCGCGGGGACGCCCCGGGCGAGGTGGTAGTGCTCCACGGCGACCAGCGGCTGCGCCATGCCGTTGCTGAGCCGGAACACCGCCCCGCGCCCGTCGTCCTCGACGAGCGCCTGCGTGGCGTGGGCCCGCAGCGCGGCGGCCTTGGCGGCGGCGAAGGCGCGGGCGTCGACGGTGGTGGTGACCTCGCCGTCGGGGCGCACGGCGCTGTGCTGGGGGCCGGCGGGGTCGGGGACGCCCTCGACGCCGGCGGCGCGCAGCCGCTCCAGGTCGGCGCGGTGCTCGGAGTCCGCCTGCACCGTCCAGTAGACCTTGGCGACCTCCCAGGCGGCGTGGCCGGTGCCCTCGTCGGCCGCGGCGAGCTCGACGGCCCGGTGCGTGACCTCGTGGGTGCGGACGTGGTCGGGGTGGCCGTACCCGCCGCCGGGCTCGTAGGTGACGACGACCTGCGGGCGCACCTCGCGGATCACGCGGGCCAGCTCGGCGGCCACCTGCTCGGGGTCGGCGGCCACCAGGGAGCGCGGGTCGACGTCGGGGCCCGCGGCGGCGCGGCCGGGCTCGGCCCAGACCATGCCGGAGTCGCGGTAGCCGCTGCCGTCGGGGCCGGCGAGGAAGCGGTGGTCCCGCACGCCCAGGGCCTCCATGGCGGTGGCCAGCTCCTGGACGCGGTGCAGGCCGAGTGCGTCGGCGTCCAGGTGGGCGAGCTCGGCGGGGATGATCTCGCCGAGCTCGCCGCGGGTGCAGGTCACGAGGGTGACGGAGGCCCCGGAGGCGGCGTAGCGGGCCATGGTGGCGCCGTTGCCGATGGTCTCGTCGTCGGGGTGGGCGTGCACGAGGAGCAGCCGCCGCGGGGAGTCCAGGTGGTCCATGGCGGCCTGCTCGGCGGGTGCGAGGTGGCGGGCGATGTCGTCGACGAGGTCGGCGGCCTGCTCCAGCACGCCGCTGTCGTCGGCCGTGCCCGCTCCGCCCGCGGCTTCCTCCGGCGTGGTGGTCATGGGGCGGCATCCTGCCAGCCGGGCCGGCGGCGCCCGGGCTCAGGCGCGCAGCAGCGCCTCGACGTCGACGTCGAGGTCCGGCAGGAACGCCGTGCGGCCCCGCCCGCGCACGGCGGCGACCCGCTCGAAGACGCCCTCCTGCAGCTCGAAGTCGTGCAGGACGTGCTCCACGGGGTCGAGCACCCAGTACCGGGGCAGGCCCGCGCGGGCGTACTTGGCGGCCTTCCGCACGAGGTCGTGGGTGCGGTTGGAGGACAAGACCTCCACCACGAGCAGCGGCGTGCCGGTGAAGCGCAGCACCTCGTCGGTGCGCGGGATGACCATGACATCGGGCGCGAACTCGTCGGCGCGGGGCTTCCACGCGCCTTCCGCGATGACCTCGGCCTCCGGCAGCACGCCGTCGAGCAGGTTGGCCAGCCGGCGGACGGCACGCTGGTGCACGAGGGTCGGACGCGGGCTCACGACGAGCTTGCCGTCGAGGTACTCACCGGGGACGTCACCATCGAGCGCCTCGTACTCCTCCCAGGACATCGGCGTCTCGTGGTCCCACGCCTCGGACCACGGCTGCGCTCGCGTCACCTCCGCCGTCATGCCCCCACTGTACGAGCCGGCCGTCCCCCGGCGGGAGGACGACCGGCCCGGCGGGTCAGGCGCGCTTGGCGCGGGCGGTGGAGCGGGCGCGGGCGGTCTGGTCGAGCTCGACCTTGCGGATGCGCACCGCCTCGGGGGTCACCTCGACGCACTCGTCCTCGCGGCAGAACTCCAGCGCCTGCTCCAGGGACAGCTTGCGCGGGGGCACGAGGCGCTCGAACTCGTCGCTGGTGGAGGAGCGCATGTTCGAGAGCTTCTTCTCCTTGGTGATGTTGACGTCCATGTCGTCGGCGCGGGAGTTCTCCCCGACGATCATGCCCTCGTACACCTCGGTGGTGGGCTCGATGAACATCTGCCCGCGCTCCTGCAGGTTCGTCATGGCGAACGCCGTGGCGGGTCCGGCGCGGTCGGCGACGAGGGAGCCGGAGGCGCGGGTGCGCAGCTCCCCGACCCAGGGGCCGTAGTGGTCGAACACGTGGTGGGCGATGCCGGTGCCGCGGGTCTCGGTGAGGAACTCGGTGCGGAAGCCGATGAGGCCGCGGGAGGGCACGACGAACTCCATGCGCACCCAGCCGGTGCCGTGGTTGGACATGTTCTCCATGCGGCCCTTGCGCACGGCGAGGAGCTGGGTGATGGCGCCGAGGTACTCCTCGGGGGAGTCGATGGTGAGGCGCTCGAAGGGCTCCTGCACCTTGCCGTTCTCGTCCTTGCGGGTGACGACCTGCGGCTTGCCGACGGTCAGCTCGTAGCCCTCGCGGCGCATCTGCTCGACGAGGATGGCCAGGGCCAGCTCGCCGCGGCCCTGCACCTCCCAGGCATCGGGGCGCTCGGTGGGCAGGACGCGCACGGAGACGTTGCCGACGAGCTCGCGGTCGAGGCGGTCCAGGACCTGCCGGGCGGTGACCTTGGCGCCCTTGACGCGACCGGCCAGCGGCGAGGTGTTCGTGCCGATGGTCATGGAGATCGCGGGCTCGTCGACCGTGATGAGCGGCAGCGGGCGGGGGTCCTCGGGGTCGGCGAGGGTCTCGCCGATGGTGATCTCGGGGATGCCCGCGACGGCGACGATGTCACCGGGGCCCGCGGACTCACCGGGGACGCGCTGCAGGGCCTGGGTGACGAGCAGCTCGGTGATCTTGACCCGCTCGATGGTGCCGTCCTGCTTGCACCACGCCGCCTGCTGGCCCTTCAGGAGGGTGCCCGAGCGGATGCGGCACAGCGCGAGGCGGCCGAGGAACGGGGAGGCGTCGAGGTTGGTGACGTGCGCCTGCAGCGGCATCTGCGGGTCGTAGGAGGGCGCGGGGACGGCCTCGATGATCGTCTGGAACAGGGGCACGAGCGTCTCGGAGTCCGGCAGGCCACCGTCGGCGGGGCGGTTCTTCGAGGCCCGGCCGTTCTTGGCGGAGGCGTAGACGACCGGCACGTCGAGCAGGGACTCGGGCTCGATGCCCGCGGCGTCGTCGGCGACGTCGAGGAGCAGGTCGTAGGTCTCGTTGACGACGGCCTCGATGCGCGCGTCGGGACGGTCGACCTTGTTCACGACGATGACGACGGGCAGGTTCGCCTGCAGCGCCTTGCGGAGCACGAAGCGGGTCTGCGGGAGGGGCCCCTCGCTGGCGTCGACGAGGAGGACGACGCCGTCGACCATCGACAGGCCGCGCTCGACCTCGCCGCCGAAGTCGGCGTGGCCGGGGGTGTCGATGATGTTGATGGTCATGCCGCCCTCGGGGGCACCGGGGCCGGAGTAGTGCACCGCGGTGTTCTTCGCGAGGATCGTGATGCCCTTCTCGCGCTCGAGATCACCGGAGTCCATGACCCGGTCGGCGACGTCGGCGTTGGCGCGGAACGCGCCGGACTGCCAGAGCATCGCGTCGACGAGGGTCGTCTTGCCGTGGTCGACGTGGGCGACGATCGCGACGTTGCGCAGGTCCTCGCGGATGGCGGTGCCGGAGGAGGTGGCGGTGGGGGCAGTGGTCACGGTGGTCCATCCTCGCACCCGGGAGGCCCTCCGTGCGCCGCGAGCGCCCCGGACCGCGGCAGCCCGGGGGTCCGGGGGCCGCCGGAGAGCGCGAGCAGGGCCCGCACGACGGGCAGGTCGCCGTCGAGCCAGTCGACGGACTCCCACTCCCGCCGGGGCAGCCAGCGAAGCTCGTCGTGGTCCTCCAGGGGCTGCGCCTCGCCGGCGGCGACGGTGGCCCACCACACCCGCAGCACCAGGGCCGGGGTCAGGGGCCAGCCGGCCGGGTCCGCGGCGGGCACCTCCGCCCCGGGGCGCACCTCCACGCCGAGCTCCTCGCGCAGCTCGCGCCGCAGCGCGGCCAGCGGCTCCTCCCCCGGCTCCGCCTTGCCGCCGGGCAGCTCCCAGCGCCCGGCGAGCGCGGGCGGGGAGCTGCGGCGGGCGGCGAGCAGCAGGCGGGGGGCGGCGAGGTCGTCGACGAGCGCGGCGGCCACGACGAGGCGGCGCGCCCGCGCCGCCTCGGCGCCGGGGAGCGTGCCGCCCGTGCCGGGGGCCTCGGTGCTCACGGCACCACCAGGGGCAGCGGCTCCCCGCCGCGCTCCCGCAGCAGGTCGGTGAGGACCTCCGCCTCCTGGCGCTGGCCGTCGGCGATGCTGCGGGCCAGGTCGCGGACCTGCGCGGTGGTGGCGTGCTCGCGGGCGTGGGCCGCCATGTCGAACCCCCCCTCGTGGTGGCGCAGCATCAGCTGCAGGAACCGCACCTCGAGCTCGCGCCCGCCGAGGCGCCCCAGCTCCGCCATCTCGGCGGCGCTCGCCATCCCCGGCATCATCCCCGGCACCGCGGACCCGGCGGCGCCCTCGTGCCCGCCGTGGCCGCCGGGACCCCCCATCCAGGCCATCGGCGGCCCGGCCGAGGCGATCGGCCGCTCCCAGGCGCCGAGCAGCGCCTGCATCCGGCCGATCTGGTTCTGCTGGGTGAGCAGCACGTCCACGGCGAGGGTGCGCACCTCCCCGTCCCCGGTGCGCCGCACCGCCTCCAGCGCCATCGCGACCGCCTGGGCGTGGTGGTCGGCCATGTCGCGGCAGAAGCCGACGTCGACGGAGGCCTCGCCGGGCGCGGTGGGCAGCGCCCGGCCGGCGAGGACCCCGGCGAGGAGGGCGACCAGGAGCGCGGCGGCCGCGAGGGCGGCGCGGCGCGCGGTCACGACGTGGGCGTCCCCTCGCCACCGGAGCAGGAGGCTCCCACCTCGGGGGTCTGCGGGCCCTGGACGAACTTGGTCATGAACGCCGGCAGGCGGGGGTCGTCGGCGCCGGTGAGCTCGATCTGGTTGTTCCACGCGGAGGCCACGACGGGCGAGGGCAGGTCCGCGCGGGGGCTGAGCAGGACGTACTGCCGGGTGCCGACGCGCTCCCGGAGCTGCTCGACCTGCTCGGCGGGCAGGTCGGGCCGGTAGGTGATCCAGACGGCGCCGTGCTCCATGCTGTGGACGGCGTTCTCGTCGCGGACGGGCTCGTCGTAGATCCCGCAGTTCTGCCAGACTGGGTCGTGCTCACCGCCGACGGGCGGGTTCTCGGTGTAGGCGACGTCGTCGGCGGTGTGGTCGCCGGCGGTGTACTGGAAGGTCTTCGCCGCCGCCAGGCTGGGGGGCGCGGGGCGGTTGAGGATGACGCCGGCCACGACCGCGCCCGCGGCCACGAGGACGCCCACGACGACGGCGACGGCCGCCAGGCGCCGGGCGCGCTCCTTGCGCCGCTGCTCCTTCTGCATCGCGGCGACCCGTTCGGCGCGGCGGGCGCGGGCCTCCTCGGTGCCCCCGCCGCCGGTCTCCGGTCCCCGGTCCTGCGCCGTTCCCGCCATGTGCTGCCGCTCCTCCTGGAACCCGTGGGCTCGTCCCGTGCCTGTGCACGCCGTCCACCGCTGAACGCGCGCGCCCGTCCGCGGGTGCCCGCGTCCGTGGTCCTCCAGCCTCGCACGCCGCCGCGGCGGCCGCCGCGCCCCGGGGGCAGGTGTCAGGCGCCGAGCGCGATGTTGCCGCCGGGGATCGCCTCGAGGAGCTGGCGGGTGTACGCCTGCCGCGGGGAGTCGAACACCTGGTCGGTCGTGGCGGACTCGACCAGCCTGCCGCGCTGCATGACGCACACGTCGTCGGCGATCTGCCGGACGACGCCGAGGTCGTGCGTGATGAACAGGTACGTCAGCCCCAGCTCGGCCTGCAGCTCGGCCAGCAGCGTGAGGATCTGTGCCTGCACGAGGACGTCGAGGGCGGAGACCGCCTCGTCGCAGACGAGGACCTCCGGCTGCAGGGCGAGGGCGCGGGCGATCGCGACGCGCTGGCGCTGCCCGCCGGAGAGCTCGTTGGGGAAGCGGCGCATCGTCGAGGTGGGCAGGGACACCTTCTCCAGCAGGTCCCGCACCCGGGCCTCGCGGGACTTCGCGTCACCCACCTTGTGCACCCGCAGGGGCTCCTCGACGCAGCGGAAGATGCTGTACGTGGGGTCCAGGGACCCGTAGGGGTTCTGGAAGATCGGCTGCACCCGGCGCCGGAAGCCGAACTGCTGGCGCCGGTCCAGGGTGGTGGTGTCGACCCCGTCGAAGAGGACGCGCCCGGAGGTGGGCGGCAGCAGGCCGAGGACCATCTGCGCGACGGTGGACTTGCCGGAGCCGGACTCCCCCACGACGGCGGTGGTGGTGCCGCGCCGCACGGCGAAGCTGACGTCGTCGACGGCGGTGAGCTTCTCCCCCCGCACGCCGGCGCCGCGCAGGGTGAACACCTTGGTGAGGTTCTCCACGCGGATGACGTCGGCGCCGGTGTCCTGCACGGGCGCGGGGACGTCGTCGCTCTGGGCGACGACCTGGGCGTGGACCTGCTCGGCGGCCTGCCCGGCGCGCTGGAGGACCTCGGCGCGGGCCGCGGAGCCGCCGATGCGGCGCGAGGCCAGCGACGGGGCGGCGTGCACGAGGCGGCGGGTGTAGGGGTGCCCGGGGTCCTGCAGGACCTCCAGGGCGGGACCGGACTCCACGACGCGGCCCTTGTACATCACGACGAGGTGCTCGGCGCGCTCGGCGGCCAGGCCGAGGTCGTGGGTGATGAGCAGCACGGCGGTGCCGAGCTCGTCGGTCAGCTCCTCGAGGTGGTCGAGGATCTGCCGCTGCACGGTGACGTCGAGGGCCGAGGTGGGCTCGTCGGCGATGAGCAGCTTCGGGCGGGCGGCGAGGCCGATGGCGATGAGGGCGCGCTGGCGCATGCCGCCGGAGAACTCGTGCGGGTACTGCCTGACGCGCCGCTCGGCGTCGGCGAGGCCCGCCTCGGCGAGCAGCTCGGCGGCACGCTGCTTCGACCCCGGACCGCCCAGCCCGTTGGCGGTCAGGGCCTCGCGGACCTGGTGGCCGACCGTCCAGACGGGGTTCAGGTTGGACATCGGGTCCTGGGGCACCAGGCCGATGGAGCGCCCGCGCAGGCCGACGAGCTCGCGCCTGCCGGCGCGGGTGATGTCGCGGCCCTCGAAGAGGATCTGCCCGCCGGTGACGCGCCCGGTGCCGGGCAGCAGCCCGATCACGGCGGCCGCGGAGGTGGACTTGCCGGAGCCGGACTCCCCCACCACGGCGACGGTCTGCCCCGGGTACACGGAGAAGCTGACGCCCTGCACGGCGGGCACGTCGCGCCCGCCCGAGCGGAACGCGACGTGCAGGTCGCGCACCTGCAGCAGCGGCTCCTCCCGGGAGGCGGGGTGGGGGGCCCACTGCGCGTCGGAGGCGGCGTGGCTCATCGGGTGCGCCCCTTCGGGTCCAGGGCGTCGCGCACGGCGTCGCCGAGCATGATGAAGCTGAGGACGGTCAGCGACAGGGCCGCGGCGGGGTACATGAGGATCTGCGGGTTGCTGCGCAGCTGCACGCGGGCGGTGCTGATGTCCCCGCCCCAGGACACGACGGTCGGGGGCAGCCCGATGCCCAGGAAGGACAGCGCCGCCTCGGTGGCGATGAAGACGCCCAGCAGGATCGTGGCCATGACGATGACCGGGCCGAGCGCGTTGGGCACCGCGTGCCGCACGAGGGTGGACAGCTTCGAGGAGCCCAGCGCGCGCGAGGCGGTGATGAACTCCGACTGCCGCACCTCCAGCACCGCGCCGCGCATGATGCGGGCCACCTGCGGCCACGCGAACACGACGAGGGCCAGCGCGACGGTCGAGCTGGTGCGGTCGGGGAAGGCCTGCATGAGGACGATGGCGCCCAGGATGAGCGGCACGGCGAAGAAGACGTCCGCGACCCTGGACAGGACCGAGTCGATCAGCCCCCCGTAGAAGCCGGCGAGGGCGCCGACGATCCCGCCGATGACGACGACCCCGAGGGTGGAGAGCACGCCGACGAGGACGGAGGCGCGCGCGCCGTGGACGACGCGGGAGTAGATGTCGCAGCCCTGCTGGGTGAAGCCGAAGGGGTGCCCCGCGCGCGGGTCGGCGAGGGAGTTCGCCAGGTCGCACACGCGGGGCTCGGTGGAGGTGAACAGACCCGGGAAGAGCGCGACGGCGACGATCACGACGATCAGCGCGCTGGAGACGAGGAACAGGGGCCGGCGGCGCAGCCGGCGCCAGGCGTCGGCCCACAGGCTCGTCGGCGGTGCGGACTCGTCGACGGCGTCGGGCCCGGCCAGCGGGGCGCTGTCGGGGTCGGCGACGACGTGCTCCTGGCCCGGCCGGGTGCGCACGGCGCGGCCCTGCCGGGGGGTCGGCTCAGACATAGCGGATCCTCGGGTCCAGGACGGCGTAGAGCAGGTCCACGATGAGGTTGGAGAGCAGGTAGACCATCACCAGGACGGTGACGAAGGAGACGACGGTGGTCCCCTCGCTGCGGATGACGGCCTGGTAGAGCGTCCCCCCGACACCGCGGATGTTGAAGATCCCCTCGGTGATGATGGCGCCGCCCATGAGCGTGCCCAGGTCGGCGCCGAGGAAGGTCACGACGGGGATCAGGGAGTTGCGCAGCACGTGCACCGACACGACCCGGGGGCGTGAGAGGCCCTTGGCGGTCGCGGTGCGCACGTGGTCGGCGGTGAGGTTCTCCGCGACGGAGTTGCGGGTGAGGCGCAGCACGTAGGCGAACGACGTGGAGCCGAGGACCATGCCCGGCAGGAGCAGCTCGCGCCAGGACTCGTCCTGCCCGACGGTCGCGGGCAGCCACCCAAGCTTCAGGCCGATGACGAACTGGGCGACGAAGCCGATGACGAAGATCGGCACGGCGATGACGACGAGGCTGGCGACGAGGACGGTGGAGTCGAACAGGCCCCCGCGGCGCAGCCCGGCGAGGAGGCCGGCGCCGATGCCGAGCACGGCCTCGAAGGCGAGCGCCACCAGCGCGAGGCGGATGGTCACCGGGAAGGCCTCGCGCATGACGTCGGCCACCGGGCGGCCGGAGAAGGAGGTGCCGAAGTCGAGGCTCAGGACGCCCTGCAGGTAGAGCACGTACTGGACGAGGAACGGCTTGTCGAGGTTGTACTCGGCCCGGATGTTCTCGGCGACCACGGGGTCGACAGGCCGGTCCCCGAAGAGGGCGGCGACCGGGTCGCCGGGGAGCGCGAACACCATCGCGTAGATGAGCAGGGTCGCGCCGAAGAACACGGGCACCATCTGCAGCAGACGGCGCCCCACGTACCAGACCATCTCGTGCCTCCTCCAGGACGGACAGCGCCGTGGCGCTCACCCGGGCGGACCCTACAACCGGCCGGGGCCCGTGCGCGGGACGCGCCCGGGTGCGGCTGCGGGGCGGCGGCACCTGTGTGCCACCGCCCCGCAGCCACGGGTCGGGCGGGTCAGCCCTTGGTGATCTGCTCGTACAGCGGGACGCTGTTCCAGCCGAACTGGACGTTCTCGACGCTCTCGCTCCAGCCGCCGGAGACGTTCTGGTACCACAGCGGGATGCCGGGCAGGTCCTGGAAGAGGACGCTCTGCGACTCGTTGAGCAGCTTGGTGGCCTGGTCGCGGTCCGCCGTGCCGGCCGCCTGCTTCAGCAGGTCGTCGAACTGCGGGTTGGAGTAGTCACCGTCGTTGGAGCTGCCGCCCGTGGCGAAGTTCGGGGCGAGGAAGTTGTACAGGCTCGGGTAGTCGGCCTGCCAGCCGGCCCGGAAGGCGGTGCCGATGGTGCGGTCGTTGATGGAGCTGCGCAGCTGCTGGAAGGTCGGGAAGGCCTTGCCCTCGGCCTGGATGCCGAGGTTCTGGCGCAGGTTGTTGGTGACCGCGTCCACCCAGCCGGCGTGCGGGCCGTCCGCGTTGTAGGAGATCTGGAAGGTGCCGTCCCAGGGGGCGATGGCGTTGGCCTGCTCCCACAGCTGCTTCGCCTTGGCCGGGTCGTAGGTGACGACCTCGTTGCCCGGGATCTCGGTGCTGTGCCCGTCGATCACCGGGGAGGTGAAGTCCTCGGCCGGGGTGCGGGTGCCCTGGAAGATGGCCTTGGTGATGCTGGGCCGGTCGATCGCGTGGGAGATCGCCTGGCGGCGCAGCTTGCCCTCCTCGCCGGAGAAGTGCGGCAGGGAGGCCGGGATGGTGAAGGCCTGGAAGATCGCCGCCGGCTGGTTGACGGAGCGGCCCATGAGGTCCTGCTCGTAGGTCGTCAGCGCCGCGTCGGGGATCTGGTCCAGCACGTCCAGCTTGCCGTCCTGCAGCTCGGTGTACGCAGCGTCGTACGTCTCGTAGAAGACGAAGCTGAGCCCGCCGTTCTTCGGCTTGCGCGGGCCCTCGTACTCCTCGTTGGGAACCAGGTCGATGCGCTCGTTGTGCTTCCAGGCGCCCTCGGCCTTGAGCTTGTACGGGCCGTTGCCGACGGGGTTCTCCCCGAACTTCTCCATGTCGGCGTAGGCGGACTCGGGCAGCGGGTAGTAGGCGGAGTAGCCCAGGCGCAGCGGGAAGTCGGACTCGGGCTGGGCCAGCGCCACGGTGAAGGTGGTGTCGTCGACGACCTTCAGGCCGCTCATCTGGTCGAGCGTGGAGCCCTCGGCGTGCACCTCGGTGTAGCCGGCGATCGGCTCGAAGAAGTACGACTGGAGCTGGTCGTTCTTGATCGCGGCGGCGTAGTTCCAGGCGTCCACGAAGGACTTGGCCGTGACGGGGCTGCCGTCGGAGAACTTCTGCTCCGACTTGATCTTGATCGTGTAGTTCTGGGAGTCGGTGGTCTCGATGGACTCGGCGAGGTCGTTCTTGGCCGAGCCGTCGGCCTCGTAGTACACCAGGCCCGCGAAGATCGCGTCGAGGATGCGCCCGCCGCCCACCTCGTTGGTGTTGGACGGCAGCAGCTTGTTCTCCGGCTCGGTGCCGTTGGCGACGACGACCCCACCGGCGGTCGACCCGCCCGAGGAGGTGTTCGACGTGGTGGGCTCGTTGCCGCTGTCGCCGCTGCAGCCGGCCAGGGCCAGGGTCGCGGCGGTGAGCAGCGCGAAGCCCCGCCTGGTGACGCGGCGGCGCCCTGCCGGGCCGGTCTCGGGCATCCCCGCGGTCGGGGTGGACGCGGCCTGAGCCACGTCCTTCCTGAAGATGTTCACAGTGAACCTCTCTTCGGTGAGCACGGCCTTCCGGGCGCACCGCCCGGCCTGGGGACGTCCACGGCAGGACGTTTTCCTCCTGTTGGTGCGGAG
Organism: Kineococcus anabasis; assembly: GCF_054590795.1. NCBI lineage: Bacteria > Bacillati > Actinomycetota > Actinomycetes > Kineosporiales > Kineosporiaceae > Kineococcus > Kineococcus anabasis. The sequence continues at coordinate 332,952 of NZ_BAAIHU010000002.1, read as the reverse complement.
GACGCTAACACCTTCAGCACTCCCCTTCGAGCGCCCCTCTTGCCATGATCTGTCACCCCAGCAGCATGGAGAACCTCCCCGCTCTTCGCGACACGAACGGTGACCGGACCGTGACCGAGTCGTTGCCCCGGCGCAGCAGTACCGCCTCGGCGGGTGTGCGCAAGCGGTTACCGGCCGGCGGGGCGGCGGGACGGGGCCGCGGGCCCGGGCCTGGGCCGGCTTGCCGCCCCCGGACGCACGGAGGCCCCGCCCGGCGGTGCCGGACGGGGCCTCGTGCTGTGGCGCGGGGTGGTGCAGCTACCTCGTGATCAGCGGAGGCCGATGTTCACGTAGTAGGTCTGGCCGTCGTCGAGCCTGACGCCGATCCGGTGGTAGAAGCCGGTGGCCGAGCCCTTGGTGGACCAGTTGTAGACGTACTGGCCGGCGGTGGCGTCGTAGCGGTAGGTGGAACCGGTCGTCGGCGCGTCCGAGTACACCGGCTCGTCGACCGCCGCCATGGTCCCGGTGCTCCTGGCGGGGATCAGCCACTGCGGAGCGGCGGCGGCCTGCACGACCGTGCCCTTGGCGTCCCTGAGCTGGAACTTCGCGGGGACGGTGCTGCCGCCCTTGAAGATGCTCGTGGAGACGCCGACCTGGTGGGCGGTGTCGTTGATCGGCTGCAGGAAGCCGGTCCAGCCGTAGACCACCTTGTAGGTGCCGGACCGGGTCGTGGTGTTGCCGGCCTCGTCCTTCGCCGTCGCGATCCAGGTGAAGCCACCGACCCCGGCCGCGGTGCCGCCGGTGACCGTGATCTTGCAGCCGTTCGCGTCGACCCCGGAGGTTGCGTCGGTCGCGGTGCAGGCCAGGCTGGCGGTCTCACCGAGGGTGTAGATCGCCTTGAGGCCGTTGACCGTGATCGTCGGCTCGACGCTGTCGATGTTGATGCCGCCGACGGGCGCGCTGGCCTCGTTGTCGGCCGCATCCACGGCCTTGCCGGTCACGGACTGGCCGGCGCCGTCGGAGGTGACCTTCTGCTGGGCGGTGCAGCTGGCGACCTTGGAGAGGGTGTCGGTGCAGGTGAAGTCCACCGTGACCGGGCCGGTGTACCAGCCGTTGGCGCCCTTGGTGCCCGTAGCGGCCCCCGTGATGGCGGGAGCGGTCTTGTCGAGCTTGACGGTCGCGGAGTCGGTACCGCGGTTGCCGGCGAGGTCGAACGCCTCGCCGTTGACGAGCTGGCCGGCGGTCTCCGCGCTCACCGTGAGCGGCTTGGTCACCGTGGCGGTGTCGACGCCGGAGCCGTCGCTGTCGTCCTCGGCGGTGAAGGTGACGGTGGTGTCGGCCTTGTTCCAGCCCGCGGCGTTGGCGGCCGGGCTGAGCTTGTGGGTGAGGGTCGGGGCGATCGTGTCGTGCTTGATCTCGACCGCGTTGAGCGTCTCGATGTTGCCGGCTTTGTCGACGGCGCGGTACTGCAGGCCCGCCTTGCCGGAGCCGTTGAGGGTGATGTCGACGGTCGCCGTGGCGCCCGGCGCCGTCGTCCAGGTCTTGCCGGCGTCGGTGCTGTAGCGGAGTTCCCTGACCCCGGACAGACCCGACTGGTCCTCGGCCGTGAGGACGACCGTGGCCTTGGCGCCGCGGCAGTACCCGTTCTTGCCCTCGCACCGGAGGTCGGCCTCGGACACCGGCGCCGCGGCGTCGATGTTGATGCCGGTCACCGTGGTGCTGGCGACGTTGTCGGCCGTGTCGGTGGTGCGGCCCGTGGCGGACTGGTTGGCGCCGTTCCCGTCGAGGACGACGTCGCTCGGCCGGTCCTGGATGCCGGACAGGCCGTCCGTCGCGGTGAAGCGCACGCGGACCGCGCTGTTGAACCACTTGTCGGCGTTGGCGGCGCGCGCCGTGCCGCCGTCGTCGACCGTGGCGCCCGAGATGGTCGGGGCGGTGCGGTCGATCTTGATGCCGGACACCGAGGCCGCGTCGGAGACGTTGCCCGCCTCGTCCTTGACGGTCACCGGGCCGGCGCTCAGGTTGTCGCCCTCGCCGGTGATGACCGAGTTCGCGGGCTGGGTGGCGGCGTCGATGCCCGAGAGGCCGTCGAAGCCGTTCCACTTCACCGTGACGTCGCCCCTGTACCAGTCGGCGGCGTTGGGGTTGGTGGTGGCGGCACCCCAGAGGGTCGGCTTGGTCTTGTCGATGCTGACCGGGCCGTAGACCTTCGAGCTCTTGTTGCCGGCCACGTCGACCGCGTCGCCCGCGACCTCCTGACCGCCTCCCTCGTTGGTCAGCTTGGTGTCGCCGGCGCAGCCGGCGACACCGCCGACACCGGAGTCCTCGTCGGTGCAGCTGAACGTCACGTCGACGTCGGTGTTGTTCCAGCCGGCACTGTTCGCGGCCGGGCTCTGCTTGCCGGTGATGGTCGGCGCGATCGTGTCGACGTTCAGGTCGATCGTGCGCTTGGCCTCGGCGTTGCCGGCGGCGTCGACGCTCCAGTAGGTGAGCGTGTGCTTGCCGGTGGACAGGTCCTCGGTGAAGGCCTTGCCGTAGGTGAGGGCCGCGCCACCGTCGATCGAGTAGTACGTCGCCGCGAGACCGGAGGTGGCGTCGCTGGCGTCGAACGCGACGGGGATGCCACTGGTGACGAACCAGCCGGAGTCCGGGGAGATCGGGTCGATGAGCTTGGTCACCGGGGCGGTGCCGTCGATCTGGACGACCAGCGGCGCGCCGGCCTGCTCGACGTTGCCCGCGCCGTCCACGCTGTGGAAGCGGATGGTGTGGGTGCCGTCACCGGAGACGCTGAGCGGCTTGGTGTACGTCTGCTGCGCCCCACCGTCGACGGTGTAGTACGTCGTGGCGCCGGAGAGGTTGTCGCTGCCGGTCAGGGTGACCTCGACCGGGCTGCCGTACCAGCCGCGCTCGGGGGCAGCCGGAACGTTCGACGTCGTGGTCGGAGCGGTGCGGTCGATCTGGATCCCCGAGACGGTCTTCGTCGTGGCGTTGCCCGCCTTGTCGGTGACGGAGGCGGTGGCGGTGAGGTTCGCACCCTCGCCCGCGACCACGCTCGGCGCGGGGACGCCGGCCGCGAGGCCGGACAGCACGTCCGACGCGGTCCACCTGACCGTGACGTCGCCCTTGCTCCAGCCGGCGGCGAAGGAGCCCTCGAGCGCGGGGGCCGTCTTGTCGACCTTGATACCGGTGACGCTCGCGCTGCCGGCGTTGCCGGCGGTGTCGATGGCACCCCCGGTCGCGGACTGGCTGTCCCCCTCACCGAGCACCTTGGCGGGGTCGGTGCTCTTGACGCCCGACAGCGCGTCGGTGGCGGAGAAGGAGACGGTGACGTCGTCGTCGTACCACTTCGCGGAGTTCGGAGCGCGGTCCGCCGTGGCGGTGACGACGGGGGCGCTCTTGTCGATGTGCACGCGGGCGGTGCTGGTGGCGGAGTTCCCGGCGTTGTCGGTGGCGGTACCGACGACGTCGTGCTCGCCCTCGGTGGTGGTGGTGACCGGACCGGTGACCGACGCGAGGCCCGAGCCGCCGGTGTCCGCGCCGTCGAAGGTGACGGTGACGTCCTGGTTGGTCCACGTACCGGCCGTGTGGCCCGTGGGGGCGGTGAAGCGGTGCTCGATGGTGGGGGCGGACGTGTCGATGCGGACCGTGGCGGTCTGAGCGGCCTCGACGTTGCCGGCCTTGTCGGTGCTGGAGTACGTGACCTTGTGCTCGCCCTCGGCGGAGAGGGAGAGGGTGGTGCCCGTCCGCTGGGCGCCGCCGTTCACGGAGTACGTGGTCGAGGCGACGCCGGAGAGGTTGTCCGCCGGCTTCAGCGTGATGTTGACCTGGCCGTTGACCCAGGCGTTCGGCGCACCGTCGATGCCGGTGCTGGGAGCCGTGCGGTCGATGCTGACGGCGGGGCTGCTCTGGGCGGTGGTCTCCAGGCCCGCACCGTTCCTCACGGTCTGGGTGCTGACGAGGCCGGAGCCCTCGCCAGTGATCTTGGTGTCGGCGGGCGCGGTGGGAACGCCGGACTCGGGGTCGCTGGCGGACCACCTGACCGTGACGTCGTCCTTGTACCAGCCCGACGCCGGGACGTCCTGCGGGACGCCGGCGAGGACCGGCGGCGTCGAGTCGCTCTTGACCTCGACCGGGGCGCTGCGCGTCGTGTTGCCGGCCCTGTCGGTGGCGACGCCGTAGACGGTCCTGCCTCCCGAGAACGTGATCGTGTTGGAGTTCGTGCCCTCGACGACGCAGGCGGCGATGCCGGAGGACTCGTGACCGCCGGAGCTGGAGTCGTCGCAGGTGAACGTGACGGTCGTGGTGCCGTCGGCGTTCTTGACCTGCGTCGAGCTGATCGTCGGCGAGGCTTTGTCGACGCGCACGGTCACGGAACCGGCGGCGCCGGTGTTGCCGAGCCGGTCGGACTGCGCGGGGGCGCTGAGGGTGACGATGCCGTTGCTGGTCACCGAGCCGGTCTTGAAGGGCTGCGAGGCCGAGATACCGGAACCCGCGTCGGTGGCGGTCCACGCCACGGAGACGTCGGAGTTGTTCCAGCCCGCGCCGTTGGGGGCGGAGGTGAGAGCTGCGGACACGACCGGCCCGGTGTTGTCGAGCGTGTACGACGCCTGGAGGGAGCCCGTCCTGCCGGTGCACTCGCCATTCTTGTTGAAGTCCGCGGAGGCGGCGACGGTGAAGGCCTGCACACCGTTCCCGGCGGGGGCCGTCGTCGTGAACGTCCAACTGGACTTCGCGGTGTTGGACGTCTGCCGCGGGAGGGTTGCGGCGCCGGTGACCGCGACGCACTTGGTGTCGCTGGAGGTGACGACGGTGAGGGTCAGGGCCGCGCCCTGCTTCGCGTAGAGGGTGCCGCCGGCGCTCACGGTGCCGGTGCCGCCGGAGAACACCGCCGAGCTCGCGCTGGCCGCCGACGCCGTCGTCGCGGTCAGGGTGGTGAGGGACGGGGCGAGCACGGTCGACAGGCAGACGACGCCGGCGAGGGTGCGACGGGAGCGGGAGGTGCGAGCCGGGGCGCCGGGCGCGGGCCTGCTGATCATGGGTCTCCTCGATGTCGGGCGATGCCCTCAGGGGTACGAGGAGGAAGGTAGGAACTCGTTGAAAGTTGCACATGACTACAGCGGGCTAGTGCCTCCGATGGCGGCAACACCCCTTGCGCGCAACGCCCGCTGCATCGCTGCGACAAGTCGTGACGTCATGCTCCGCGACGGATACGCACAGTGACAACAGGCCGTGCGAGCGCCTCGGCGGAACAGATGCGGAGCAGGTTCGGGCCGTGGGCCACCCGCCCCCCTGACCAGTCCCCCCGTTCGGAATGACCAGTGCCCGGACCACCCGGCCCCGGATCTCCCGACCGGGCTATCACCCGTACGGACTAATGCCATGACGATAAGTACGCGGCGCCACAAGACCTGGGCGACGCCGCTGTCCTCCCGCCCTCACACCACCCCGGGACGTCCTCTGCGCGCCAGGAGCCCGAGGGCCAGCAGCACCGCCGAGGCGCCCGTCGCCCCGAGCATCACCGTGGCCATCGCGGGTGCGTCCCCGCCGAGCACGCCCGCGAGGATCCCCACCCCGCCGCCGAGGCCGGACTGTGTGGCGGTGACGAGGGCCGACGCCGCACCGGCCCGCTCACCGTGCTCGGCCAGCGCCAGGGTCACGGCGTTCGGCGGCACCAGCCCACCACAGCCCAGCAGCAGCCACAGCGGCACGAGCAGGCCGGGCAGGCCGCCCGCCCCCGTCAGCACCACCACCAGCAGCACCCCCGAGAGCACCACGGTCGCGGGGACGGCCACCCGCACGAGCGCCAGCGGGCTGAACCGCGGGACGAGCGCCGCGTTGACCTGCGCCCCGCCGACGAGCGCGACGCCGTTGAGGGCGAACACCAGGGCGAACTCCGTCGGCGACAGGCCGTGCACCTCCTGCAGCACGAACGGCGACACCGCGACGTAGCTGACGATGACCGCCATGAAGAGCCCCGGCATGAGGGCGAACGGCACGAACCGGGTGTCGCGCAGCAACCTGCCGTAGGAGGTGAACGCCGCCCGCAGCCGGTGGCCCCCCGCCGCACCCGCCCCCGCGGGCGGCCGCGTCTCGGGCAGGCGGCGGCGGACCGCGAGGAGCAGCACCACCCCCGCCGCAGCCAGCAGCGCGAAGACCGACCGCCACCCCGCCACGGCGGCCAGCGCCCCGCCCACCGTGGGCGCGAACAGCGGCGCCACCCCGATGACCAGCACCAGGCGCGACATCATCCGCGACGCGACGGCCCCCGTGAACAGGTCCCGCACGACCGCCATGCCGGTCACCGCACCGGCGGAGACCCCCACGCCCTGCAGGAAGCGCAGCGCCACCAGCACGGGCAGGCTGGGGGCCACCAGGCACAGCAGCGACGCCACCACGAACACGACCAGGCCCACGACCACCGGCGGGCGGCGCCCGAAGCGGTCACCGGCCGGGCCGACGACGAGCTGCCCGAGCGCCATGCCGATCAGGACGCTCGTGATGGTCAGCTGCGCCGAGGCCGCGGAGCCGGACAGGTCGCGCGCCACCTGCGGCAGCGACGGCAGGTACAGGTCGGTGTTGACCGCCCCGAGCGCGGTGAGGGAGCCCAGCAGCACCACCAGGCCCACCGTCCCGGGGCGGGGTGCGGCCACGGCGGGGGCGGGGGCCTGCGGGAGGGGGGCCCCGGGGTGCGCCGCGGCGGTGGAGGGGTCGGGAACGGGCTGCGAGGCAGGCGGGCACGAGGACATGCGGAGGCGGGCTCCTCGGGAGGGCGCCCGGCGGGGCGGGGAGCCGGGCTGGACGGCGGGGTGACGGACCGTTCGGCGGGGCAACCAGGCTACCGAGGGGCCGCGGCACCGCGCGCCGGGTGGGGCCAGGCCCTGAGCCGGTTCACCACGGAGAACGCCAGGGTGGTCGACTACGCCCTCTCCGGCGCCAGCACGAAGAGCTACCTCGACGTCGGCCTGCTGGACCGGATCCTGCGTGAGATCAGGCCGGGCGACTACCTGCTCGTCTCCTTCGGGCACAACGACCAGAAGGTGGACGACCCCACCCGCGGCACCCTGCCGTGGTCGACGTACCAGGAGAACCTGCGCAGGTTCGTCGACGGGGCGCGGGCCAGGGGCGCCAACCCCGTGCTCGTCACGTCGGTGGAGCGCCGGCAGTTCTCCGGGACCACCGCCACCGCCACCCTGGGGGACCACCCCGCGGCGATGCGTGCCCTGGGCGGCAGGCTCGACGTGCCGGTCGTGGACCTCACCGCGGCCAGCCTCGCGATGTGGACCGCGCTCGGCCCGGAGGGCACGAAGGGGTACTTCCTGCACCTGGCCCCGGGGCAGTCCCCGAACTACCCGAACGGCGTCGTGGACAACACCCACTTCCAGGCGCGGGGCGCCCTGGAGCTGGCGCGGGTGGTGGCGCGGGCGCTCGTCGACCAGCGCGTCCTGCCCGCGGGCGGGGACTACACCCGCGACCTCGGCGACGACGCGATCGACCCGGTCACGGCGATCGTCTGGCCCGCCAGGCGGCCCGTCTGACGGAGGGTCCCCGACGGCGGGTACCGCGACGGCCCCGGAGCGCAGGTGCGCTCCGGGGCCGTCGTGCGCCCGGCGGCGCCGCGCCGGTCACCCCGCCCCGCGTCAGCCCCGCAGCGAGCGGGCCGCGGCGAACCCCACGGCGAGCTGCGCGGCGACGAGGACGCGGGGCTCGACGGGGAGGCCGACCAGCGCCTCGAGCCGGGCCGAGCGCGTCCGCAGTTCCCCGTCGAGTCGCCGCGCCGGGCCCTCCCCGCCGGGAACCCCTCGCCGCCGGGCCCCCTCGGCGACCCGCAGCAGCATGCCCGCGGCCCGCAGGAACAACTGGTCCCGCGTGGTCAGGAGCTGGTGCCGCTCGGCGACGCTCGCCTCCCGCGCCCCCTCCGGCGAGGCGGCCAGGCGCCGGTAGGCCCCCGGCGCGAACCCGGCGGACCGCGACGTCTCCTCCGCGGCGCGCAGCAGCGGGGAACCCTCCGGCTCCAGGCGGGCCACATCGTCGTGCAGTTCCGCCAGCAGGGCCGCGTCGCGCTCGAGGAGCCCGGCGGCGGCCTCCAGCAGCGGGCCGTGCTGCTGCCCGCAGGAACCGGCGTCCCCGGTCTCGGGGGCGTTCCACAGCGGCACCTCCGTCACGACGCCGAGCGCACCGTGCCGGGCGGCGTGGTGCACGCTGCTCGTACCGGCCGGCGAGGGCGCCAGGGCCTGGAACGTGGCGCGGCCGCAGGGTTCCCCGGCGCCGTCGGCGGGTGCGGCCTGCAGAGGCAGCCCGCGGTCGCCGAGGGACCGCTCCAGGGCGGGGGCCAGGTCCGGGCGCGGCTGAGTCAGGAGCGTGAACGCGCCGGAGAAGTCGGCGTTGTGCAGCGAGCACACCAGCGCCGGGCGCAGCTCGTCGACGAGGGCGGCCAGCAGCAGCGTCTCCGGCAGCGGCCCGCCCGCGCAGCCCTCGTGCGGGAACGTCCACTCCACCTGCTCCGCGAAGCGCGGGCGGTAGAAGTGCCGGTGGTACGTCTCGACGGTGAGGGGCCGGCCGTACCAGCCCTGCCCGAGGACCATCGCGTCCGGGTCCATGCAGGGGACCACGTGCCAGGTGACGTCGAGCTCCTCGGCGAGCCCGGGGTCCGTCGCGGCGAGCCGCACCAGCTGGACGGCGGTGAGGAAACCGACCGGCTCGTTCGGGTGTGGCCCAGCGAGCACGAAGACGTCGCGCGCGCCGGTCCCCACGGTGAGCACCGGGATGTCCCTGCCCTCCCGGGAGGAGCCGAGGCTCCGCAGGACGGCGCGACCGGGGTGCTCCGCGGCGACGGCCCGCACGTCCGCCACGAGCTGCTGGTGGGTCGGGTAGGACCGGAACCGGGGCAGGGCGCGCTCCCAGCCGGTGGCGACCGGGGCCGCGGGCGCGGTGGTCGGTGGCGGGACGCTGCGGGTGGGCGTCGCGGGCTGGTGCACGGGGAACTCCTCGGGTCGGATCCCCCGAGGCTAGGAACCCGGCCCGGGCGGCCGCTTCGGTGCGGCGTCACCGTCCCGGGACCCGGTGTCGTCCGGTTCCACGACGCGCAGGCGGAGCTGGAGCGCTAGGGCCAGGCACCGGTCGCGGTCCGCGAGGTCGAGCCCGAACAGCTCCTGCGCGCGCCGCAGCCGGTGGCGCAGGGTGTTCTCGTGCAGCCCCAGGGCCCGCGCGGTGCGGGCGGCGGAACCGGCGCAGTCGAGGAGGTGGACCCGCAGCGTGCGGGTGTAGCCGGTGCCGTGGACGCGGTCGTGCGCGGCGATGTCGTCCGCGAGCGAGGGGCCCGCCCCCACCGCCCCGCGCGCCACGTCGAGGGTCCGCGCGGTCCACAGGTGCTCCAGCCCGGCGACGAGCGGGCCCTCCCCGCGGGCCGGTCCGCCGCCGCGCCGGGGCGTGAGGAGAGGATCGGCCAGCAGCCGCAGCGCCTCCTCGGCCGTGGCGCGTGCGTGCGGCAGGTGCTCGGGCCGCTCGACGGCATCCCCGAGGCCGGCCAGCAGGAGCACGCCCGTCCGCCGCCGGACCGCGCGGCACATCTCCTCCAGCGCAACGCGTGCGGCGTGGGGGTCCGCACCGGGCAGGATTGCGTACCCGGTGCCGCCCCGGGCGGCGTACACGGCGGTGGGGAACGTCCCGGCCAGCCACAGCCGCACGAGGTCCCCCGCGGCCCGCACCTCCCGCGGCACCGGGGAGCCGGTGGGACCGAGGGCGGCGACGAGGGAGCGGGCGTGCCCGCCGGCGAGGTGCGCCGCCCACACGGGCGCGGCGCCGTCCCCTCCGAACAGCTGCGCGACGAGGCCGTGCCGGCGGGCGCGTTCCCGCTGCGCGGCCGCCGCGGCCAGCATCGACGAGAGGGCCGCGGCCGCGGCGGCGGCGTCGGCGTGGCGGCGCCCGGGGTCGTCGAGGGGCCGGCCGCCCGTGGCGATCCGCAGTTCCCCGCACGGCTCCCCCGACACCTCCACGGGCACCACGACGTCGTCGGGGCGCGGCCCGTCCCAGCCGGCCGACGCCCCCGCCGGCCGGCCCTCCCGCGAGGTGACGAGGACGGGGGACCCGCACGCGCGGGCCAGCCACGCGGCGACGTGGTGCGCGGCCGGGGACGGGTGCGGGGGGCGCGGGCGGGTCCCGGCGACGCGTGCGGCGGCCTGCACCAGGGCCAGCACGGTGTCCCAGCCCAGCGCGGGCGGGCTCAGCAGAACGGCCGCGCCGGCCCGGCCGGGCGGGACGTCGGCGGGCGGGACGTCGGCGGGCGGGGTGCCGGGCGGGCCGTCGGGGGCCTCGGTGCGCAGGACGAGCGCGGCGGCCCCCGCGGCCCGGCACCCGTCGAGGACGCCGGTGCCGTCGGGGGTGTCGGCGCGCACACCGGGCAGCAGGACCACGTCGCCGGCTGCCACCTCCGCGGGTCCGCGCGGGCCGGTCGCGTCCAGGAGCAGCACCCGCCCGAGGGGCCGGCCGGTGTCGGCGGGCCCGTGCAGCAGCCACAGCGGCGAGGGTTCCAGCGCCGCGAGGAGGTCTCCGAGGCGGGCGCCGCTCACGGCCGCCGCCACGCGCGCACCGCCACCTCCAGCGCCAGGCGGGAGTCGGGGTCGTCGAGGTCGAGGCCGAAGAGCTCCACGGCGCGGCGCACGCGGTGCCGCAGCGAGTTCGGGTGGACGCGGACGGCCGCGGCGGCGGCACGGACGTCACCTGCCGCGTCGAACCACGCCCGCAGGGTCGGCAGGTACGCGGTGCCGTGCCGGCGGTCGTGCTCGGCCACCGCGGGCAGGGCGCCGCCGGGGAGGCCGTGGCGGGTCAACGCGTCCCCGACCCGCTGCAGCGCCACGGCCTCGCGCAGCTCGTCGTGGACGGCGACCCCGTGGCGCGCGCCGCGGGCGGCGAGGACGCGCAGGGCGGTGCGGGCCTGGTCCGCGGAACCGGGGGCCGGGCCCGCACCGCCGACGCCGAGGAGGAGCTCCGTTCCCCGCGCGTGCGCCTCCTGCGACACCGCCCGCGCGAAGGCGGCCACGCCCGGCACGTCCTCCCCCGGCAGCAGGAGGTAGCCGTGCTGCCCGTCGCGGGCCCACGTGGCGGCCGGCAGCAGGGTGCGGGCCCTGCCCTGCACGAGTTCCGCGGCCCGCTCCGCCGGTCCCGCCGGGAACCGGACCGCGCAGACGACGGCGTCGGCGTCCGCGCGCAGGCCGAGGAGCTCCGCGGCGAGCGCGGGCGGGGCCTGCCGCGCCAGCAGCAGCAGCAGGATCTCGCTGCGGCGCGACCGGTCCGCGTGCACCGGCTCGGTGAGGACCGCCACCTCGCGGGCGAGGGCGCGGGCGGCGACGCCGACGGCGGGGTCCTCGGCGTCCAGCGGGACGGAGCACCGCAGCTCCCCGACGTCGAGGCCGGCGTGCCGCAGCGGGACACCGGGCACCCGCGGCACGGTGGGCCCGTGCGCCCGCCCGCGGGGTGCGGCGCCGGCGAGGACGTGGCCCTGCGGGGAGGTGACGAGGACCGCGGCGTCGAGCAGGTCGGCGGCGGCCTGCACGGCGAGGTGCAGGCCCTCCTCGCGGGAGCCGTCGAGGTCGCCCGGCGGGGGACCGCCCGCCGCGGGGCCCGGCCACGGTGGCGTGCCGGGGCCCGGTGGCGTGGTGCGGGCGCTGCCTGGCGGGCTCACGTGCTCTCCGGGGGGTCGGGTCGCGTGCGCCGGAGCATACGGAGGTCCCCGGGAGCGGATCGCCCCTGCTGGTGGCGCGCACCACCACAATCCCCCGCATCGTTGACCAGACGACAAGATCCTCGATTCTTGCCTGGGTTCAACGCCTGCAAGTCGGCCCCATGGTGACCAGGATGGGCCCACAGCCACCATTTCCCCGAGGAGCCGAGCCGTGACCACCACCGCACACCCGACCGGGACCCTGGAACTGACCGCCACTCCCACCCGCAACCCCCTCCTGCAGGCCTGGGTACAGGAGGTCGTCGCGCTCACCCGGCCCGACCGGGTCCTCTGGTGCGACGGCTCCCAGGAGGAGGCCGACCGCCTCACCGACGAGATGGTCGACGCCGGCACGCTGATCCGCCTCGACCCGGCCAAGCGGCCGAACAGCTTCCTCGCCCGCACCGACCCCGGGGACGTCGCCCGGCTGGAGGGCAGGACGTTCATCGCCTGCGCCCGGCAGGAGGACGCGGGCCCGCTGAACAACTGGCGCGAGCCCACCGCGCTGCGCGAGGAACTCGCGGGCGTGTTCGAGGGCTGCATGCGCGGGCGCACGATGTACGTCGTCCCGTTCTGCCTCGGCAGCCCCGGCAGCCCGCTCTCCCAGGTCGGCGTGCAGCTCACCGACTCCCCTTACGTCGTCGTCGGCATGCGCGTCATGACGCGGGTGGGGAAGGAGGCGCTCGACCTCCTCGACGCCGGGGAGCCCTTCGCCCCGGCCGTGCACAGCGTCGGCCACCCCCTCGTCGACGTGCTGGGCAGGGCGCGCCCGGACGTGGCGTGGCCGTGCAACGACGCCAAGTACGTCGCCCACTTCCCCGAGACGCGGGAGGTGTGGTCGTTCGGGTCCGGGTACGGCGGCAACGCCCTGCTCGGCAAGAAGTGCCTGGGCCTGCGCATCGCCTCGGTCGTGGCCCGCGACTCCGGCTGGCTGGCCGAGCACATGCTCCTGGTCCGCCTCACCTCCCCCGCCGGGCGCGCGTTCCACGTCGCGGCGGCGTTCCCGTCGGCGTGCGGGAAGACGAACCTCGCGATGCTGCGCCCGGCCCTGCCCGGCTGGCGGGTGGAGACGATCGGCGACGACATCACGTGGATGCGCCCCGGTGCGGACGGGCGGCTGTGGGCGGTGAACCCGGAGACGGGTTTCTTCGGCGTGGCACCGGGAACCGGCCCCGCCACGAACCCCGCGGCCGTGGAGATGCTGCGCGGCAACACCGTCTTCACGAACGTCGCCCTCACCGACGACGGCGACGTGTGGTGGGAGGGCCTCACCGCGGAGCCTCCCGCGCACCTGACCGACTGGCGGGGTGAGGACTGGACGCCCGCCTCCGGAACCCCCGCGGCGCACCCCAACGCCCGTTTCACCGTGCCCGTCTCGCAGTGCCCGACGATGGCCCCCGACTGGGACGACCCGCGCGGGGTCCCGCTGGACGCGGTCCTCCTCGGCGGGCGGCGCGCCACGAACGTCCCGCTCGTCGCGGAGGCGCTGAGCTGGGAGCACGGGGTGTTCCTCGGCGCCACGACGGCCTCCGAGCGCACCGCCGCGGCCGAGGGGACCGTCGGGGAGCTGCGCCGCGACCCGTTCGCCATGGCGCCGTTCACCGGCTACCACGCCGCGGACCACTGGCGGCACTGGCTGGCGGTGGGCCGCTCCCTGCCCGCCGCGACGCGCCCGCGGTTCTTCGCGGTGAACTGGTTCCGCCGCGACGCGGACGGGGGTTTCCTGTGGCCGGGTTTCGGGGAGAACATCCGGGTCCTCGCGTGGATCTGCGGGCGCCTGGAGGGCACCGCGGCGGCGGCCCCCTCCCCCGCGGGCTGGGTTCCCGCCGCCGGCGCGCTGGACGTGGACGGGCTGGACCTCCCCCCGGCCGCGCTGCGGGAGCTGTTCGCCGTGGACGGGGACGCCTGGCGCGCCGAGTGCGACGCGACCGAGCGCTGGCTGGAGGGTTTCGCCCCGCGGGTTCCGGAGGAGGTCCACGACGAGCTGGAGTCGCTGCGGTACCGGCTCTCCCGGCTCTGAGGAACCCGCCCGCGCCTCCCGGGGTTCAGAGGTCGAGGGCGGAGCCGGTGCGCCCGTACTTGGCCACGGCGAAGCGGTGCTGCTGCTGCAGGCGGGAGACGGTGAGCGCGTGGACGTCCCCGCGCAGCGCGAGCGCCTCGGCCTCCAGCAGCGCCACGGTGCCCGCGGCCGCCTCCAGCGGTGAGGGGCCGCCGTGCCGGGCGGGGGCCTGCGCCACGTCCGGCGGCAGCCCGCCCAGGGTGTCCGCGAGCTCCTGCAGCCCCTGGCGCAGCGCCGTCAGGCGGTGCTGGTGCAGGGCGTCGGCCGGCCGCCCGCCCGTGTCGAGGTGGGTCTGCAGCTCCTCCACCAGGGCGGCCAGCCGCGCGAAGCGCTCCCGCACCACCGGTGGGTGGGAGCCGAGCGCGCCGAGGTCGACGCGGGGGTGCACCGGCAGGACGGCCGCCGCGGCGGGGGCCGTCGGCCGCGGGCCCGCCACGGCCTCGCGCACGCGCCGCAGGATCCCGGCGAGCCAGGCGCGCACGTCGACGCCGCGGCGGTGCGCGACGACGGAGGCGAGCACGACCGCCAGCAGCGCCAGGCCCAGCAGCACCGCGAGCAGCGGCCAGGCGGCGGCGTGCCCCGGGTCGTCGAAGCCCGGGCCGAACCCGTGGGTCCCGGGACCCGGGCCGAACCCGTGGTCGTGGCAGTACCCGCGCCCCGCTCCGTCCGGCCGTTCCCGCACCCCTGCCTCCTCACCCGGGCCGCCCGGAGGCACCCGTCCGCGTGCACCGCCACCGGGCGGCGCCCGCACCGGGCCCTCCCCGTCCGGCCACCCCGGGCGGCCGGTGCTCCAGGTATCGCCCCCGCACCTGGGGTGGACCCAGGTGTGCGCTGTGGACCGGCTGTGGAGCGGCGGCCGCACCGCCGGGAGGACGGGGCGGGGGACGCCGACCGGCCGCATCGACGCCCCCCTCGCTGCGTGCGGGCACCTCGGGCTTCCCCTCCGTCGGCACCGCACCCAGCGCCCGGGACGCTAGCGGACCCGGCTCCCGGCGTCGAACTGGTGTACGAACGGAGGGGTCGGCGGCACCTCCAGGTCGACGCCGCCGGCCTTGGCGAACTGGCGGGCGGACAGGCTCCGCAGGGGCCAGCGCGTCATCCCGCGCACCGCGGCGGCGCGCAGGGCGATCTCCCAGCGCGTGCGCGGGACGAACCCGCGCACGCCCCCGGGAGGCAGGTGCTGCGCACGGTCCGCGAAGGGGCGCACACGCGCCTCGTAGTCGCGCAGCGCCGCGACCGGGTCGCCCGGCGAGGCGGCCAGGCAGGCGGCGAGCACGTACGCCCCGACGACCGCGACGCTCGTGCCCAGGCCCGTCAGGGGCGACGGGCAGGCGGCGGCGTCGCCGACCAGCACGACCCGGCGCGTCGACCACCGGGGCATGCGCACCTGCGCCGCGTCGTCCAGGTACAGCAGGTCCGCGGGCGGGCCGCCCTCCCCCGCCCGGGCGCGCTCCGCCAGGTCCACCAGGACCTGCGCCGTCACCCAGCCCGCTCCGGCGAACCTGCCGCGCACCCAGCCGAGCGGGTCCCCGGCGGCCTCCCGCGCGGCCTCCGCCGTGGCGGCGGCACCGAACAGCGCCTGGACCCGGCCGTGCTCGCGGCCCGGGCGCAGGGCCAGGACGGTGCCCGGCTCGTTGTGCATGAGCATCCACCCGTCGAGGTCGTAGCGGTCGGGGACGTCCGCGAAACCCACCACGCACCCCAGTCGGTGCACCCGGCCCGCGCCGGGGAAGGCCAGCGCCCGCACCCCGGAGCGGACCCCGTCGGCACCGACGACGAGGTCGAAGCGCCGGGAGGACCCGTCGGCGAAACCCACGTCCACCCCGTCCGCGTCCTCCGCCAGGGACACGGCGGAGTTCCCGAACGACCTCTCGACGCCCTCCCCGGCGGCCGCCGACAGGATCCGCACCAGGTCGCCGCGCTGGACCTCCAGCTCCGAGACGATCCCCTCCCCGCCGAAGGCGTCGGCCGGGAGCTGCGCCAGGCGTCTGCCGGTGGTGTCCACCCACGCGATGCCGCGCTCCCGGGAGCGCACCTCCCGCACCTCCTCCAGCACGCCGGTGCGGCGCACCACCTCCCGCGCGGCGCCGCGCAGGTCCACCGTCTGCCCGGAGTCGCGCAGCGCCGCAGCCCGCTCCACCAGCACCGGCCGCCATCCCGCACGCCGCAGCCAGTGGGCGAGCACGCACCCCGCGACGCCCGCGCCCTGGACGAGCACGTCCCGACCGTCCACGGTCCCCCCCTCCCCCGGCGCCGCCCGCCGGCGCCCTCCACCTCGCCCGGAACGTACGGCGTACAGGGTTGCGGCACAACGGTTCGAGCCGATCAGGGGCGTGGCGCACTAGTGCACGCGGTACGGTCGGCGCGGGCGTGCGCCGCACACCCGTCCCCGCACTGGTGCACCGGAGGTCCCGTGGCCGAGACCGCGTCCGCGCGCATCGCCGCCGAGCTCCGGGCGGACATCGCCGCCGGGCGCCTGGCCCCCGGCGGGCGCCTGCCCTCCACCCGGGAGATCACCCGCCGGTGGGGCGTGGCGATGGCGACGGCGACGCGGGTGCTGGCGCTGCTGCGGGCCGAGGGGCTCGCGCGGCCGGTACCGGGCGTCGGCACCGTCGTCGTGGCCCCCGCCCCGCCCGCGGCCCTGCCCGCCGCGGCGCTCCCCCACCCGCAGGCACGGGGGAGCGCCGCCCGGCACCGCCCGGGCCGGGTTCCCGCGTGGCGCGAGCGCATCGCCTGGGCCGCGGTGGCGGTGGCCGACACCGAGGGCCTCGCCGCGGTCTCCATGCGCCGCGTCGCCGCCGAGCTGGGTGTCGCGCCCATGTCCCTCTACCAGCACCTCGGCGGCAAGCAGGACCTCCTGTGGCTCATGGTCGACGCGGCGTTCGGGGAGGTCGAGCTGCCCGAACACCGCCCCGGTGGGTGGCGGGCCGCGCTGGAGGCCGCGGCCCACGTCACCTGGGCGAGCTTCCGCCGCCACCCGTGGCTGGCCGCGGCCATGTCCGTGACCAGGCCGCAGATGGTGCCCAGCGCGCTGGCGCACACCGAGCGGGTCCTGGCCGCGCTCTGCGGGGACGGCGCCGACACGGCCACGGCGATGACCGTGCACGTGACGCTGTTCACCTTCCTGCGGGGCGCCGCCGTGGACCTCGACGCGGAGACCCTCGCCGAGGCGGACACCGGCGTCACCAGCGAGGAGTGGGTGCGCGCCCACCTCGGCCGGCTGCACGAGGCCGCTCCCGCCGGAACCCACCCGACGGTGCGGCGCATGGCGGCCGACGACACGTTCGACCTCGACCTCGACGCCCTCGTGGGGTTCGGGGTCCGACGGCTCCTCGACGGGTTCGAGGGCGTCCTCGGCCGGGCGGCGGGCACCTCACCCGTTCCCGGTCGCGACACCTCTACAGCGTGTGAGGATGAGCGACGTGCCAGGACGTGAGGACGCCGACGTCGCCGCGGCCCGGCTCTTCTCCGGTCTGCTGCGCCGCACCCACCTCTCCCAGCCCTCCGACCTGCCCGACGTGGTGGTGGAGGAGGCCGAGTCGTGCCTGGGCGCCGGCGACGTGGTCATGTCGCTGGTCAACCACGAGTTCACCGCGCTGATGCCGGTGCCCAGCCGGCACTCCCCGCGGCGCCCGCCGCAGCCGCTGGACGGGTCGATGGCCGGGCGCTGCTTCATCACCACGAGCGTCGTCACCGCCGACGCCGGACCCGACGCCCGGGGGCGGTCGCAGCGGCGGGTGTGGTTGCCGCTGCTGGACGGCACGGACCGCCTCGGGGTCCTGGAGATGACGCTGCCCGCCCCGCAGGGGGAGGTGGACGTGGACCTGGTGGCCGTCTGCGAGCGCTACGCCCACCTCGTCGCGCAGTCGATCGTGTCCAAGGGCCTGTACGGCGACGTCTTCGAGCGGGTGCAGCGCACCCGCTCGATGACGGTGGGCAGCCAGCTGATGCGCTCGATGCTGCCGCCCCTGCTGTACGCCACCGACGGGCTGGTGGTGGCCGCGATGCTGGAGCCGGCCTACGACAACGGCGGCGACGCCTTCGACTACGCCGTGAACGACTCCCTCGTGCACCTGGCGGTGTTCGACGGCATGGGGCACGGCCTGTCCGCCTCCACGGTGACCACCGTCGCGCTGGCCGCCTACCGCCACGCCCGCATCGACGGGGCGGACCTGCCCGCCACGTACGCGGCGATGGACGAGGCCGTGCTGGGCATGTTCGGCGGTGAGCGGCACGTCACCGCCGTGGTCGCGGAACTGGACCTGCCCACGGGCCGGCTGTCCTGGATCAGCGCCGGGCACCCGCCGCCGCTGCTGCTGCGCGACGCGACGGTGGTCAAGACCCTGGACGCCGCCCCGTCCTTCCCCCTCGGCTGGGACTTCGGCGGCGAGCCGAGCGTGACCGGGGAGGTCCTGCAGGCCGACGACGCGGTGCTGTTCTACACCGACGGTCTCATCGAGGCCCGCCGCGCCGACCGCACCCTGCTCGGCATCGACGGGCTGGCGGGTTTCCTGGAACAGGAGGCCGCCGCCGCGCAGCCGGCACCCGAGACCCTGCGCCGGATGCGCCGCGCCGTCCTGGACCACCAGCACGGGGTGCTGCAGGACGACGCCACCGCCCTGCTGGTGGAGTGGCGCCGCGGCACCGAGCAGCGCCTGGTGCCTCAGACGGTCACGGACGGCTGACCCACCGCGGGCCGCGCCCGCGGGCGGCGGACGGGAAGGGTTCCGTCAGGTGGACGGGCCGCGCCACGGCGGGGCGGGGATCCCGTGGGCGCTGACGGCGAACAGAGCGGCCCACCCGAGGTAGACCGCAGCGGCGAGGGAGAAGCAGACCGTCCAGCCGACGCGGTGGAGCCGGCCGATCGCTGCGCCGGTCACGGGGAGACCGACGCCCAGGACGATGGACCACCAGGCGAAGTCGTCGGCCCGCGCGGCGGAACCCGGTGGTTCGGGGAGCACCGTCGCGGTGATGGACTCCAGCATCAGGTAGGACGGCAGCAGCAGCCATGCCACCACCAGCAGGGACATGGCGAGCAGCTCACGGTCACCGCCGTCCTCGGACCGCCCGGTTCCCACGCGAGGCATCGTAGGGGTCGCTGCGGGGGCGCCCGGGAACGTCCTCGACCGGACCGCGGCCCGGTCGAGGACCTCCGGGATCAGACGTTGAAACGGAACTCCACGACGTCGCCGTCGGCCATGACGTAGTCCTTGCCCTCGATGCGGACCTTGCCGCGGGACTTGGCCTCGGCCATCGAACCGGCGTCCACGAGGTCCTCGAAGCTCACGACCTCGGCCTTGATGAACCCGCGCTGGAAGTCGGTGTGGATGACACCGGCGGCCTGCGGGGCGGTCCAGCCCGTGCGGATCGTCCAGGCGCGCGACTCCTTCGGCCCTGCCGTCAGGTACGTCTGCAGCCCCAGGGTGGCGAAACCCACGCGGGCGAGCTGGTCGAGGCCGGACTCCTCCTGCCCCACGCTGGCGAGGAGTTCCGCGGCCTCCTCGGCATCCAGCTCCGCCAGTTCCGACTCCAGCTTCGCATCGAGGAACACCGCCTCGGCGGGGGCGACGAGCGCGGACAGCTCGGCCTTGCGGGCCCCGTCGACGAGGGCGGCCTCGTCGAGGTTGAAGACGTAGATGAACGGCTTCGTGGTGAGCAGGCCGAGCTCCTTCAGGTGCTCGGCCTCGATGCCGTCGGCGGCGGTGGCGGCGCGCAGGGTGCGGCCGGAGTCCAGCACGGCCTGCGCGGCCTTCGCGGCGGCGAGGACGGCCGGGTCGGCCTTCTTGCCGCGGACCTCCTTCTCCAGCCGCGGCACCGCCCGCTCCAGGGTCTGCATGTCCGCGAGGATCAGCTCGGTGTGGATGGTGGAGATGTCGTCGGCGGGGTCCACGGTGCCGGCGACGTGCACGACGTCGGGGTCGGCGAAGGCGCGGGTGACCTGGCAGATGGCGTCGGCCTCGCGGATGTGGGCGAGGAACTTGTTGCCCAGGCCCTCGCCCTCGCTGGCGCCGCGCACGATGCCGGCGATGTCGACGAACGTGACGGTGGCGGGCAGGACCCGGGCGCTGCCGAAGATCCCGGCGAGCTTCTCCAGCCGGGGGTCGGGCAGCGGCACGACGCCCTCGTTGGGCTCGATCGTCGCGAACGGGTAGTTCGCCGCGAGCACGTTGTTCTTCGTCAGCGCGTTGAAGAGCGTGGACTTGCCGACGTTGGGGAGTCCGACGATGCCGATGGTGAGGGCCACGGGAGCAGGAGCCTACCGTCCGGGCGCACCCGGTGCGTCGCCGCGCCGCCTCCGCCGGGCCCCCTGTCCGGCCGGCCTGGCACAGTGCCCTGCGTGCCCGAGGCCGACCCGACCACCCTGCTCCTGACGCTGCTGCTGGGCGTCCTGCTCGGCGCGCTGCTGTGCTGGCTGGCGCTGCGGGCCCGCACGGCCCCGCAGCAGGCCGCGCTGCGGGTGGAGCGGGACCTCCTCGCCCGGCGGGTGACGGACCTGGAGGCCGGCGCGGAGGGCCGCCGGGAGCTGGAGTCCGTGCTCTCCCCCGTGGCCTCCTCGCTCGGCCGGGTGGAGGAGCAGGTCCGCGTGCTGGAGCGGGACCGGGTGGAGCAGTACGCCCGCCTCGCCGAGCAGCTCGCGGCGGTGCAGGCGGGCTCGGCGGCGCTGCACGAGCAGACGGCGCAGCTCGCCGGGGCGCTGCGCTCCTCCAGCTCGCGCGGCACGTGGGGGGAGGTGCAGCTGCGCCGCGTCGTGGAGCACGCCGGGATGCTCGACCGGGTGGACTTCACGGAGCAGACCACCGGCAGGAACCGGGACGGGCGCCCCGTGCGGCCGGACCTGCTGGTGCACCTGCCCGGCGGCAAGCAGGTCGTCGTGGACGCCAAGGCCCCGCTCGCGGCGTACCTGGAGGCGGGCGAGACCTCCGACGTGCGGCAGCGCAGCGCGAAGATGGCCGCGCACGCGAGGGTCCTGCGGGGGCACGTGGACTCGCTCGCGTCGAAGGAGTACTGGACGGCGTGCGAGCTGTCGCCGGAGTTCGTCGTGTGCTTCATCCCCGGGGAGGCGTTCCTCGCCGCTGCGTGCGAGGCGGACCCGTCGCTGCTGGAGTACGCGATGGGCCGGCGGGTGGTCCTCGCGACCCCGACGACGCTGCTGGCGCTGCTGCGCACGGTGGCGCTGACGTGGCAGCAGGAGGCCGTCGCGGGCAGCGCGCGGGAGCTGTTCGAGGTGGGCCGGGAGCTGTACGACCGCCTCGGCACCCTCGGCGGGAACACCTCGGCCCTGGGCCGCACGCTGCACCGGGCGGTGGAGGACTACAACCGGCTGGTGGGCACGCTGGAGCGCCGGGTGCTGGTCTCCGCGCGCCGCATCCGCGACCTGGACCTGTCCGACGCGGACCTACCCGCCCCGCAGCCGCTGGAGGACGCGGTGCGGCCCCTGGCGGCGCCGGAGCTGCTGGACGACGCCGCCGCGGCGGAGGAGGACCTCAGGCGGGCGTGAGGGGCAGCTGGCGGCGGTGCTGCTTCAGGTCCTTCCGCAGCTCCTTGGGCAGGGAGAACATCAGGTCCTCCTGCGCGGTGGTGACCTCCTGCAGGTCGCCGTAGCCGCGCTCGGCGAGCCACTCCAGGACCTCCCGCACGAGGATCTCCGGGACCGAGGCGCCCGAGGTGACACCGACGGTGCCCACCCCCGCCAGCCACGCCTCGTCGATCTCCCCGGCGTTGTCGACCCGGTAGGAGGACCGGGCCCCGGCCTCCAGCGCGACCTCCACGAGGCGCACCGAGTTGGAGGAGTTCGCCGAGCCCACGACGATCACGAGGTCCGCCTCGGGGGCGATCTTCTTCACCGCCACCTGCCGGTTCTGCGTGGCGTAGCAGATGTCGTCGCTCGGCGGGTCCTGCAGCGCGGGGAAGCGCTCGCGCAGCCGGCGCACGGTCTCCATCGTCTCGTCCACGCTCAGGGTGGTCTGGGAGAGCCACACGACCTTCTCGGGGTCGCGCACCTGCACCGCGTCCACGCCGTCGGGGCCGTCGACGAGCTGGATGTGCTCCGGCGCCTCCCCGGCGGTGCCCTCGACCTCCTCGTGCCCGGCGTGGCCGACGAGCAGGATGTCGAAGTCGTCGGAGGCGAAGCGGACGGCCTCCTTGTGCACCTTCGTCACCAGCGGGCAGGTGGCGTCGATGGTCTTCAGGGAGCGCTCCGCGGCCTGCGCGTGCACCGCCGGGGACACCCCGTGGGCGGAGAAGACGACGGTCTCCCCCTCGGGCACCTCGTCGGTCTCCCCCACGAAGATCGCGCCGCGCTTCTGCAGCGTCTGCACGACGTGCTTGTTGTGCACGATCTCCTTGCGCACGTAGACGGGGGCGCCGTACAGCTCCAGCGCCTGCTCGACGGCCACGACGGCGCGGTCGACACCGGCGCAGTAGCCGCGCGGGGCGGCCAGCAGCACCCGGCCGGGGGCGGGCGCCGGGGAGGCGCCGGCGGCGCGGGCGGCGGGCTCGGCGGACTGCGCGGCGGCGGGCGGCACGGGGGTCGTCACGCCTCCCATGGTAGGTGGGCCGTCGGACGGCCCTCCTACGATCGGCGCGTGAGCACCCACAACGGCACGGGACCTGCACAGCCGGAGCCCCTGCCGGAGAAGGCGGCGGACACCACCGCCGAGCGCCCCTGGCCGCTGCGGCTGCTGGCGACGAAGGTCGAGGCCTACGTGGCGAAGATGTCCCCGGTCTGGGTGGAGGGGCAGGTCGTCGGCCTGAAGGACTCCTCCGCCGGCACCATGGCCTACTTCACGCTGCGGGACGCCGACGTGGAGATGTCCATGTCGGCGCTCGTGCCCAAGAACGTGCTGCGCTCGCTGCGCGCGTCGCTTCCCGACGGCCTGGGCGAGGGCGCCCGCGTCGTGCTGCACGCCAGGCCGACGTTCTGGCCCAAGCGGGGCAGCCTGAACCTCCAGGCCCGCGAGATCCGCCCCGTGGGCGTCGGGGAGCTGCTGGCGCGGCTGGAGGCCCTGCGCAGGCAGCTCGACGCCGAGGGCCTCTTCGCCACCGCGCGCAAGCAGCGCCTGCCGTTCCTGCCCCGCGTCGTCGGGCTGGTGTGCGGGCGCGGCAGCGCCGCCGAGCGCGACGTCCTGGAGAACGCGCGGCTGCGCTGGCCGGGCGTGCGCTTCGAGCTGCGCGGGGTCGCCGTGCAGGGCGTGAACGCCGTCGCCGAGGTCACCGCCGCGCTGCGGGAGCTGGACGCGGTGGAGGAGGTCGACGTCATCGTCATCGCCCGCGGCGGCGGCAGCGTGGAGGAGCTGCTGCCCTTCAGCAACGAGACGCTCGTGCGGGCGGTCGCCGCGGCCCGCACCCCCGTCGTCAGCGCCATCGGGCACGAGGTCGACACCCCGCTGCTGGACCTCGTGGCGGACGTGCGGGCCTCCACCCCCACCGACGCCGCCCGCCGGGTCGTGCCCGACATGGCGGAGGAGCTGACCCGGCTGCGGCAGGCCCGCGAGCGCGCCCGCGCGGCGGTGCTGAACCGGCTGGACGCCGAGCAGGCCGGGCTGGCCGCCCTGCGCAGCCGCCCGGCGCTCGCGCAGCCGGGGCAGCGGCTGGACCAGCACGCCGCGGAGGTCGGGCAGGCCCGCGAGCGCGCCCGCACCGCGCTGGCGGCCCGCCTGCACCGCGGCGCCGACGAGGTGGAGCACCTGCGCCGGCAGGTCACGGCCCTGTCCCCGGCCGCCACGCTGGCCCGCGGCTACGCCGTCGTGCAGGGCGAGGACGGCGCCGTCGTGCTGGACCCGGCCGCCGTGCGCGCCGGTGAGGCGCTGCGGGTGCGCCTGGCCGGCGGCGACCTGGCCGCCACCGCTGTCGGGCCGCGCGCCTAGGCTCCCCGCGTGAGCACCCCCGACACCCCGCCCGCCGCGACCCCCGACCCCTCGCTGGAGGCCCTCAGCTACGAGGAGGCCCGCGACGAGCTCGTCGCGCTGGTGCGCAGGCTGGAGACCGGGGGCACCGGGCTGGAGGAGTCCCTGCGCCTGTGGGAGCGCGGGGAGGCCCTCGCCGACCGCTGCCAGCGGTGGCTGGACGGTGCGCGGGCCCGGCTGGAGGCCGCACGCACGGGCGCGGAGGGCGGGGAGGGCTGAGCCGGCGGGTCGCGCGGGTCGGCCCGCGAGGTCTGCGCCGCGCCGGTCAGCGCACCGGCCGCGGCACCCGCTCCCCCGCCAGCACGGCACCGGCCAGCACCGCCAGCTCCTCGAAGTCCGCGCCGCCCGTCACGAGCGTGGTGGTCCCGCCGTCCTCTCGCAGCAGGGTGCTGCGGTCGCGGTCCTCGCGGTACAGCTCCCGCCACGGCACGCCGCCCACGGTGCGCTGCTGCGCCTGCGTGGGGCCCCCGCTGGAGGTCTGCGCCTTCACCCAGCCCGGTGTGGCGTCCACCGCCACCTCCACCGCGGCGTACTTCCCCTGCGGCGTCACGTAGCCGATGTGCCAGGCGAGGACGTCGTCGGTGGAGCGCCGGGAGTCCGCCGACGTGGGCTTCCACCCCTCGGGCAGCGCGGCGGGCACCACCGGGTCGAAGGGGAGCCTGCGCGCCTCCGCCACCGCCGCCGAGCGCACGTCCACCGGCGGCTGCTCCACCGCGTTGGGCCGCGGCAGGAGCAGCAGGACCACGGCGACGAGCGCGAGGATCACCAGCATCGACAGCACCATGTCCCGCGCGGTGCCGCCGCCGCGGCGGCGGGGGGCGACCTGCTGCTCCCCCGCCGTCCCGGCGCCCTGCGCGGCGTCCGCCGCGGCGCCCTGCGCGGCGTCCGCCGCGGCGCCCTGCGCGGCGTCGCCGGCAGCCGGGGCCCCGGCCACCTCGTGGTCGGGCTGCGGGGACCTGTCGGGACGCACGGATTCCACCTCCCCATCTTCCACGCCCCGCCGGGGTGGTCCGGCACGTCCCCGCTCCCGACGGCGGCTCAACCGGTCAAGCCGCCGCCTGAAACATTTCAGACGCGTGCGGTGGCTACGATCGGGCGGGCCGCCGCCGAACCGGGAGACACACCGATGACCAGCAGCCCCCAGCTCCTCCCCCCGCAGCTCGCCGTCGGACGCGAGGCGCCCGACCGCAACCTCGCCCTCGAGCTCGTCCGCGTCACCGAGGCCGCCGCCATGGCCGCCGGACGCTGGGTCGGGCGCGGCGACAAGAACCGCGCGGACGGGGCGGCCGTCAACGCCATGCGCACCCTCATCGGCACCGTCAGCATGAACGGCGTCGTCGTCATCGGGGAGGGCGAGAAGGACGACGCCCCCATGCTGTTCAACGGCGAGCGGGTCGGTGACGGCAACGGCCCCGAGTGCGACGTCGCGGTCGACCCCATCGACGGCACCACCCTCACCGCGCGCGGCATGAGCAACGCCGTCTCCGTCATGGCCGTCGCCGAGCGCGGCACCATGTACGACCCCTCGGCGGTTTTCTACATGGAGAAGCTCGTCACCGGCCCCGAGGGCGCCGAGCACGTCGACATCCGCCTGCCCGTCAAGGAGAACGTCCGCCGCCTCGCCAAGGCCAAGCGCCGCTGGGTGGAGGACATCACCGTCTGCATCCTCGACCGCCCCCGCCACCAGGACCTCGCCCGGGAGATCCGCGACGCCGGCGCCCGCATCAAGTTCATCTCCGACGGCGACGTCGCCGGCGCGGTGATGGCGGCCCGCGAGGGCACCGGGGTGGACCTGCTCCTCGGCATCGGCGGCACCCCGGAGGGCATCATCACCGCCTGCGCGGTGCACTGCCTGGGCGGCACCATCCAGGGCCGCCTGGCCCCCCGCGACGACGACGAGCGGCAGAAGGCCCTCGACGCCGGCCACGACCTGCAGGCGGTCCTCGACACGCACGACCTCGTGCGCAGCGACAACTGCTACTTCGTCCTCACCGGCATCACCGACGGCGAGCTGGTCAACGGGGTGCGCTACGACGGCGACACCATCCACACCTCCAGCTTCGTGATGCGCTCCAAGTCCGGCACGATCCGCCGGGTGGAGTCCGAGCACCGCCTCTCGAAGCTGCGCGCCTACGCCTCCGTCGACTTCACCGCCGCGCGGTGACCGGAGGGGTGGCGGAACGGGTGGCCGGGCCGGGGGCGGGGCAGGACCCCGCCCGGCTGCGCGCCGTCGTCGTCGGGGAGGCCCTCGTCGACGTGGTGCACGGCGCCGGCGGGGGCGTCTCCGAGCACGTCGGCGGCAGCCCGCTGAACGTCGCGTACGGCCTGGCACGCCTGGGCGCCGACGCGCTGCTCGTCACCCGCCTCGGGGATGACGCGCACGGCGCCGCGGTCCGCGAGCACCTGGCGGGCGCGGGGGTCCGGCTGTCCCCCGGCGCCGTGGACGCCCTGCCCACGTCCGTGGCGCTGGCCCGCCTGGACGCCGAGGGCAGGGCGGCGTACGAGTTCGACGTGCGGTGGGAGCTGGCGCCGGTGGAGCTGCCGGCGGACGCCCACGTCCTGCACACGGGTTCCATCGCCACGGCGCTGGAGCCCGGTGCGGCCGCGGTGCGGGACCTGCTGGGCGCCGCACGGGGACGGGTGACGGTCAGCTACGACCCCAACGTGCGGCCCGCGTTCCTGCCCGCGCCGGAGCGGGCCCGCACGCAGGTCGAGGAGATCGTCGCCCTCGCGGACGTCGTCAAGGCCAGCGACGAGGACCTGGCGTGGCTGGCGCCGGGCGAGGACGTCGTGGAGGTCGCCCGCGCGTGGGTGGCGCTCGGCCCGTCCCTGGTCGTGGTGACCCGCGGCGGGGACGGCGCGGTCGCCGTGACGGCCTCCGGTGAGGTCGTCACGGAGCCGGCCCCCGCGACGGCGGTGGTCGACACCGTGGGCGCGGGTGACGCGTTCTCCTCCGGCCTGCTGGACGGCCTGGCGCTGGAGGGCCTGCTCGGCGCGGACGCCGCCGGGCGGCTGCGGGAGCTGGGCGGACCGGCGCTGCGGCGGGTGCTGGCGCGGGCGGTGCGCTCGGCGTCGTCCACCTGCACCCGCGCCGGGGCGGTGCCGCCCACCAGGGAGCAGCTGGACGCCTTCGGGGCCTGAGGGTGCCGGTGCCCGGGAGCGCCCGCGCTCCCGGGCACCGTGCCGGTGGGTGCGGGCCGCCGCGCCCGCTGCCGGACCGCGGCGCGGAGGGGCCGGCTCAGCGCCCGGGGCGGTGTGCCAGGGCCGCGGAGCGCAGGCGGCGGCCCACCCGGCCGGTGGCCGCCAGGGCGCGCTCCACCCCCGCGGAGCCCACCGCCACCCCGTCCGCGCAGCGGGTCAGCAGCGGGCTGGAGCGCACCTCGTCGCGGAACGTGCGCCGCAGCAGGCTGAGGCGGTCGAGGACCGCGGGCAGCGGCGGCCGGCCCCCCGGCGTCAGCACGACGCGGACGTTGGCCCGCTCGCGCACGGCGCCCGGGGCGAGGCGGCGCTTGTAGTCCTCCTCGCCGCGCAGCATGTCCAGCTCGGTGCGGTCCGAGGCGATGCTGCGCCGGCGCAGGTGCAGCAGGAGCAGCGACCCGGGACCGCAGGAGGCGTAACCCGCCCGGTAGGACTGCAGGTAGCCGTACACGACGCCCTCACCGGCGAAGGCCAGGTTGTACGCGACGAGCTCGGAGCCGACGCGCAGTCCGCTGAGCCACACCTGCTCGCGCGGGGTCGTGGCGCACACCCGGGCCAGCAGCGCCCCCGAGTTCCCGCACCAGGGCCGGTGGCGTCGCTCGGCGTGCGGGTGCGCCTCGTCCACGGCGGCCAGCTCGGCCACGAGCGCGTCCGGGTCGGCGCCGGCCAGCAGGTCGGGGACCAGGCGCACGGGCCCGCGCTCCGCGAGACGGCGGCGCTGCCTGCGCTCCCCGCGGCGCACCGCCGCGGGGAGGGTCTCGTCGTGCCGGGCCACCGTCGGGGGCAGGGTCACGGACGTGCACACCGCCTGCTGCAGGGTGCGCAGGCCGTACCCGCGGCGCAGCGCCCAGGACAGCAGGTCCGGCAGCAGCGGGTCGTCGGAGCGCACCTGCTCCAGGTCGAACAGCGCCTCGGGCAGGGCGGCGACCACGGCGTCGAGGACGGCGTCGACGACGGAACCGCCCTGCACCACCCGGGGCCCGGCGACCAGGACGGTGCCGTAGTCGCTCGCGCCGCTGCCGAGGAACGTCACGACCGGGCGCCGTGCCGTGCCGGCGAGGGTGAAGGCGCCCAGGGCCAGGAGCCGGCCGCGGGAGCGGACCGCGACCAGCAGCGGAGCTCCCCCACCGAGGTGCTCGTCGACGGCGCCGAGCCAGTCCGGCCCCGAGAAGAAGGAGGCACCCGCGGCGGTGAGGAGCTCCCGCCACTGCGCGACGTCGACGGCCGCGAGGTCCCGGTGGACGGTGGTGCGCAGCGCCGGCCCCACGGCCGGCAGCGGTGCCGTCTCCGCCGGGCGCGGCGGGCCGACGTCGACGGCCGGGGAGGCGGTGGGGTCGGCGAGCGCACAGCGGCCGTCGTGGTGCCCACGCACCTGCAGCAGCGCGTCACCCACCACGTTCCGCCCTCCGCCGCTCCGGTGCCCGCAGACGCGGCCCCTCCCGGCGCCGCACCTGCGCACGATAGCGAGGCACCGGCCCGTGCGCGGCCGGGGAAGGCACCCGGTCGGGGCGTGTTCCCGCTCACGCGACCCACCGCACCCGGAGCAGCACTCTCAGTGTGCGACACGGGGTGCGAGAAGGGGTGCGGCAGGGGGTGCGGTCGGGACCGGCCGCGGGCCGCGGGAGGGTGGTCCCGGCTCCCGCGCACCG
Organism: Kineococcus anabasis; assembly: GCF_054590795.1. Lineage (NCBI taxonomy): Bacteria > Bacillati > Actinomycetota > Actinomycetes > Kineosporiales > Kineosporiaceae > Kineococcus > Kineococcus anabasis. The sequence goes on along the minus strand of NZ_BAAIHU010000002.1, from coordinate 304,446 downwards.
GCGCGGGTGCCGTGGCACGCGACGACGAGGAGGAGACGGTGGCCGTCCTGGCACGCGCCCGCGGGGTGCTCGGTGAGGTGGTGCTGCGGGATCTGCCCGCCGGGGACGGTCCGCCCGACCCGCAGGGCCGCGAGCTCCTCGTCAACGGCGTGCTCCTCATGGACACCGGGGACGCCAGCACCGAGCGGGCCCTGGCCTCCCGGGCGCTGCGGCTGCTGCCCGCGGGGCCCCTGCGGGTGCTGGTGGGCGGCCTCGGCCTCGGTTTCACCGCCGCCGAGGTGCTGGCCGACGCGCGCGTGGACCACCTCGACGTCGTGGAGATCGAGCCCGTCCTGCTGGAGTGGGCCGGGCGCGGCCTGCTGCCCACCGTGGCCGCCGTGCTCGCCGACCCCCGGACCGCCGTGACCGTCGGGGACGTCGCCCGCACCGTGCGGGAGCTGCCCGGGGGGTCGGTGGACGCGGTCCTGCTGGACGTGGACAACGGCCCGGACTTCCTCGTCCACGAGCACAACGCCCCGCTGTACGGGGGGGCCTTCCTGGCGGCCGCCGCGCGCAGGCTGCGCCCCGGCGGGGTGCTGTCGGTGTGGTCGGCGCACCCCTCCCCCGCCCTGGCGGCGGCGCTGGGCTCGGCCGCGGTGGCCGCGGGCGGCGGGCGCACCCTGCACGAGGAGGTCGTCGTGACCCGCGCGGGGCGGGACCTCGACTACCACCTGTACGCGCTCGTGCGGACCCTTGGCAGGATGAGCGGCATGGCCGATGACGCTCAGCAGGAGTACCGGATCGAGCACGACACGATGGGCGAGGTCCGCGTCCCCGCCGCCGCGAGGTGGCGGGCGCAGACCCAGCGCGCGGTGGAGAACTTCCCCCTCAGCGGCACGGGCCTGGAGAAGGCGCACATCGCGGCCCTGGCGCGCATCAAGAAGGCCGCCGCGGTCGCGAACGCGGAGCTGGGCGTGCTGGAGCAGGACGTCGCGGACGCGATCGCCGCCGCGGCCGAGGAGGTGGCGGGCGGGGCGCACGACGGCGAGTTCCCCGTCGACATCTTCCAGACCGGCTCGGGCACGTCGTCGAACATGAACGCCAACGAGGTCATCGCGACGCTGGCGAGCGAGCGCCTCGGCCGCCCCGTGCACCCCAACGACCACGTCAACGCCTCGCAGTCCTCCAACGACGTCTTCCCCACCTCGGTGCACGTCGCGGCGACGGCGGCGGTGGTGCAGGACCTCGTGCCGGCGCTGGAGCACCTGGCGGCGTCCCTGGAGCGCAAGCGGGACGAGCTCGCGCAGGTCGTGAAGTCCGGGCGGACCCACCTGATGGACGCCACCCCCGTGACGCTGGGCCAGGAGTTCGCCGGCTACGCCGCGCAGGTCCGCCGCGGGGTCGAGCGGGTGCGGTCGACCCTGCCGCGGGTGGCGGAGGTCCCCCTGGGCGGCACCGCCGTGGGCACGGGCATCAACACGCCGAAGGGCTTCCCGCAGCGGGTCATCGCCCTGCTCGCGCAGGACACCGGCCTGCCCCTGACGGAGGCGGTGGACCACTTCGAGGCGCAGGGCGCCCGGGACGGGCTGGTGGAGCTGTCCGGGGCCCTGCGGACGGTCGCGGTGAGCATCACGAAGATCTCCAACGACCTGCGCTGGATGGGCTCCGGCCCCCGCACGGGCCTGGCGGAGCTGCGCCTGCCGGACCTGCAGCCGGGCTCGTCGATCATGCCGGGCAAGGTGAACCCGGTGGTGCCCGAGGCCGTGCTCATGGTGTGCGCGCAGGTCGTGGGCAACGACGCGACCGTGGCGTGGGCCGGGGCGAGCGGGAACTTCGAGCTGAACGTGATGATCCCGGTGATGGCGCGCAACGTGCTGGAGTCCACGCGCCTGCTGGGCAACGCGGCGCGGCTGCTGGCGGACCGCTGCGTGGACGGCCTGGAGGCGGACGTGGAGCGCTGCCGCCGGTACGCGGAGTCCTCCCCGTCGATCGTGACGCCCCTGAACCGCGCCATCGGGTACGAGGCGGCGGCGAAGGTCGCCAAACACGCCGTGGCGGAGGGCACCACGGTCCGCGAGGCGGTGGTGGCCCTGGGGTTCGTGGAGCGCGGGGAGGTCACCGAGGAGCAGCTCGACGCCGCCCTGGACGTGATGTCGATGACGGCGCCGAAGGCCTGACGGGCACGCCCGCCCCGGCTGCGGGCGGGCGCGGGGACGCGAGAGGGGNCCCCCCCCCCCCCCCCCCCCTCTCGTGTGGAGTTGTTCCGCCCTCAGGCGGCCCCGCCCGCCACGGTGGGCGCGGACGGGTCGGCTGTCTCGGCGACGCTCTCGCGCGCCAGCCAGTCCTCCACCTTGAACAGGTCGTCGCCCGCACGGTCGACGATCGCGAGGAGGGTCGTCATCGAGGCGACCTCCTCGACCTGCTCCTTGAGGAACCAGAGGGTGAACTGCTCGCCGATGAAGTCCCCGTCGCGCCGCGCTGCGGCGAACAGGCCCTCGATCTGACGGGTCACCAGCTGTTCCTGCTCCAGGGCGAGGGCGATGAGCTCCCGCACCTGGCCGAAGTCGTTGCGCACGGGGGCGACACCGGGGACGGTCACGGGGATGCCCCTGTCCAGCATGAACTGGACGAACATCATCCCGTGGTTCCGCTCCTCCAGCGCCTGCGCGTAGAAGTGCTTCGCCAGTTGCTTGAGGTCGTGCGAGTCGAACCACACGGCGAGCGCGACGTACTGCTGGTGCGCGAAGAACTCCGACACGACCTGCTCGGCGAGCAGGTCCACGAAGCTCTTCCCCCCCGACTGCATCACCGGGAGTAGTACTCCACGACGAGCTGCTCGTCGCAGGTCACGGGGATCTGCTCGCGCACGGGCTGGGCGAGGATCGTCGCCGACAGCTCCTGGCGCTTGACGTCGAGCCAGCCGGGGATCTCGTTGTCCGACCAGCCACCCTCGGCGGCGACGATGAACGGCGTCTTCGTCCTGCTGCGGGGGGCGATCTCGACGACCTGGCCGGGCACGACCCGGTAGGACGGGCGGTCCACCCGGCGGCCGTCGACGATGACGTGGCGGTGCACGACCATCTGGCGGGCCTGGTAGATCGTGCGGGCGAAACCGGAGCGCCAGATCACCGCGTCGAGGCGGGTCTCCAGCAGGGTCACCAGGTTCGCACCGGTCTTGCCGGCCTTGCGCTTGGCGAGGTCGTACGCACGACGCAGCTGGGTCTCGCTGATGTCGTACTGGTAGCGGAGCCGCTGCTTCTCGCGCAGCTGCATCGCGTAGTCGGACTGCTTGCGCTGCTTGCGGCCGTGCATGCCCGGCGGGTACGGACGACGGTCCATGAAGCGAGCCGCCTTGGGCGTGAGGGCCACACCCAGTGCGCGACTGATCCGCACCTTCGGTCGAGCGTTGTTCACAACACCTCCAGATCGGTTAGGTTACCCTGACCTTAGCCGAGGAGGTCTCCAGTCAGGAGATGTCCGAGTACCCCGACAACGTCCAGGTCGACGCTTCTCCGAGCCCCGAGGTCTCACCATGTCCCCACGGATCACCACGACTACCGGCATGAGCACCGGCTCGGTCCACGCCACAGACCATCGTACTTGCTCCGCCGAGGTTCCCCGAACCCGCGAGCCGGAGGCCCCCCCGGCGCCCCGCCTGTCGCCCGCCGAGTGGGCCCGCACCCTCGCCTGCGGCTCCGTGGCCGGCACCCTGCACCTGCCCCGCAGCCCGCACGCCGGCGACGACACCACCTGCGCGGCGGCCTCCCGCACCGAGCCCTTCGCCGTGCGCCACCTCACCGGCAGCCGCGGCGAGGTGCTCCTGCTCGTCGACGAGGGCGGCCCCCTCGCCGGCCGGCTCGACGAGCTCGTCGCGGCGGCCGGCCCCGGCCACGACGTGCCCGCGGTCCTCGACGTCCTCGACGTGCCGCCGGGCCTGTCCGGCATCCCCCGCGCCCGGCTCTGCGCCACCGGCTGGGTGGACGTGGTGCCGCTCGCCGAGCAGCGCCGCCTCGCGGCCGGCGCCGCGCAGCCCACCGCGGCCCTGCTGGACATCGGGTCGGGCCGGCGCCTGGTCCGCCTCGACGTCGCGGACCTGCGCGTCACGACGTCCTCGGGCGTGCACCTGGTCCCCGACGAGGCCTACGCCGCCGCCCTGCCGGACCCCTTCTACGCGGAGGAGCACGGCACGGTCGCGCACCTGGAGGCCCACCACCGCGACCGGCTCATCACCTGGGTGCTGCGGCAGCTGCCGCTGGAGCAGGCCCGGCAGGTGCGCGAGGTGGCCGTCACGGGCCTGGACCGCCACGGCGTGGACGTGCTCTGCACGCTCACCGGCTCGACGGTCCAGCTGCGCGGGTCCTTCGCGGCGCCGCTGGCCGGCGAGGGGCAGCTGCGCGGCGCCCTGTGCACCCTGTTCGACTGCCGCTGCGGCGACGGGGGCTGAGGCGCCCCCGGCGGCCCCGCCACGCTGCGGGGCCGCCGGGGGCGCGGTGACGGACCGGGCCCGCGGGCCCGGTCCGTCAGTACCAGTTGTGCGAGCGGCTGTGTCCCCACGCGGCGCACGGGCTGCCGTAGCGGCCCTCGATGTAGCCGAGCCCCCAGCGGATCTGGGTGAGCGGGTTCGTCTCCCAGTCCTCGCCCTCGGAGGCCATCTTCTTGCCGGGCAGCGCCTGCGGGATGCCGTAGGCGCTGGAGGTCGGGTTGTCCGCCGACGGGTCCCAGCCGCTCTCCTTGGTCCACAGCTTGTCGAGGCAGGAGAACTGCTCCTCGCCCCAGCCGCGCTCGGCGGCCAGGATGCGGGCGGCGCCGCGCGGGTCGCGCTCGGCGGAGCGGGCGGCCTCGGCGGCGTCGGCGCGGCGGGCCTCCTCGGCCAGGCGGGCGGCCTCGGCGCGGCGGGCCTCCTCCTCCAGCCGGGCCTGCTCGGCGAGCCGGGCGTCGCGGGCGGCCCTGCGCCCGGCCTCCCGCGACCACAGCCGTGCCGCGGCGTCCTGCTGGGCGGCCACCCGCCCCTCCCGCGCCGCGCGCTCCAGGTCCTCCTGGAAGGCCTGCGCCTGGGCCCGGTGCCCCGCGACGCGGTCGCGGGGCTGACCCCCGGCGGCGGTTCCGGACGCGGCCCCGACCAGGCCCGCGGTCGTGCACAGCACCAGGACGGGGCCGAGAGCGCGACGGGCCGTGCGCGCCAGCGGCGGCGGGGCCGCGGCGGCGCGGTGGCTGGGGACGTACCTGCGGGCGGAGCGAGCGCGGAGCGCCAAGGAGTGCCTTCCTCGACCGCCCGGCCACGTCCGGGCGCGTGTCGCCACCGCCGTCCCGGGCCCCCACCACGCCGGGGCGTGGCGGTCGTGGGGCCGGGTGCGGGGACCGCGGGCGTGCCCGTGGCACCCGCACGACGGGCCGCCGACCCCCTCGCGGGGGACACGACGGCCCGTCGGGACGGGGTGCTGTCGGCCTCACCGTGCCAACCGACCCCGGCGTCCTCAAACCGAGGGCCCCCGTTTGGTCACGATCTGATCGGATATCAACTACAGACTGTCGATTTTTGTGCGGTATCTCACACGTGTCGCACCCGGCCGCGGAGCAACCTGCCTCCTCAGACCTCCAGACCGCCCAGCAGCTCCGTCACCAGCGCGGCCACCGGGGAGCGCTCCGAGCGGGTCAGCGTCACGTGCGCGAACAGGGGGTGCCCCCGCAGGGCCTCGATGACCGCGGCGATCCCGTCGTGCCGCCCCACCCGCAGGTTGTCCCGCTGCGCCACGTCGTGCGTCAGCACCACCCGGCTGCCCTGCCCCACCCGCGAGAGCACCGTCAGCAGCACGTTGCGCTCCAGGGACTGCGCCTCGTCCACGATGACGAACGCGTCGTGCAGCGACCGGCCCCGGATGTGCGTCAGCGGCAGGACCTCCAGCATCTCCCGGCGCAGCACCTCCGCCACCACCTCCGGGCTCACCACCGCCTCGAGGGTGTCGAACACCGCCTGCGCCCAGGGGTTCATCTTCTCGGCCTCACCGCCCGGCAGGTACCCCAGCTCCTGCCCGCCCACCGCGTACAGCGGCCGGAACACCACCACCTTGCGGTGCTGGCGCCGCTCCAGCACCGCCTCCAGCCCCGCGCACAGCGCCAGCGCCGACTTGCCCGTCCCGGCCCGCCCGCCGAGGGAGACGATCCCCACCTCGGGGTCCAGCAGCAGCTCCAGGGCGATCCGCTGCTCCGCGCTGCGCCCGTGCAGGCCGAACGCCTCCCGGTCCCCGCGCACCAGCCGCAGCTCCTTGCCCGGCGTCACCCGCGCCAGCGCCGAGCCGCGCGAGGACACCAGCACCACGCCCGCGTTGCACGGCAGCTCCCGCGCCTCGTCCAGGTCCAGGCGCTGGGACTCGTACAGCTCCCCCACCTGCTCCGCCGTCGCGCCCAGCTCCACCACACCCGTCCAGCCGGAGTCCACCGCCGGGCCCACCCGGTACTCCTCCGCCGCCAGGCCCACCGCCGCCGCCTTCACCCGCAGCGGCAGGTCCTTCGACACCACCGTCACGTCCGCGCCCTCGTCGGCCAGGGAGCGGGCCACCGCGAGGATGCGCGTGTCGTTCGTGCCGCTGCCGAGGCGCAGCCCCGCCGGCAGCGAGGACGGGTCCGAGTGGTTCAGCTCCACCCGCAGGCTGCCGCCCACCTGCCCCACGGGCACCGGCGCGTCCAGCCGCCCGTGCAGCACCCGCAGGTCGTCCAGCCTGCGCAGGGACTCCCGGGCGAAGTAGCCCAGCTCCGGGTGGTGCCGCTTGCCCTCCAGCTCGCCGATGACGACCACCGGCAGCACCACCTCGTGCTCGGCGAACCGCGTCAGCGCGTCCGGGTCGGCCAGCAGCACGGAGGTGTCCAGCACGAACGTGCGGCGTGCCGCCCCGGGCGTGGCGGCGGGGCCGGGGAGGGTGTCCTGCGGGGCTGCGCTCACGTGGGCGCCGGGCATGGGGTCGATCTGCACGAGCGTCTCCCGTCCCGGGACCGGGCCCAGCCCGGCCCCCTCAGCGGTGGACCGGGACCGCGGCCGGACGGTGTCGCCGGCACGAGGAGCACCTGCGGCCCCGCACCGTTGCCACCACACGACCCTCCCGAGCCGGCGGCCCGCGCCGCCCGGCGGGCCCGACGCTACGGGAGCACGCCGCCGCGCGCACCAGCCGGGCGGGCGCGCGTCGCGGGGAGCCGCTCAGCTGCCGTAGCGGCGCTCGCGCTGGGCGTAGGAGCGCAACGCCCGCAGGAAGTCCACCCGCCGGAAGTCCGGCCACAGGACCTCGCAGAAGTGGAACTCGCTGTGCGCGCTCTGCCACAGCAGGAAGCCCGACAGCCGCTGCTCCCCCGACGTGCGGATCACCAGGTCCGGGTCCGGCTGCCCGCGGGTGTACAGGTGCGCGGCGATGTGGTCCACGTCCAGCACCTCCGCCAGCTGCTCGATCGACGTGCCCCTGGCGGCGTGCTCCACCAGCAGGGACCGCACCGCGTCGGCGATCTCGCGGCGGCCGCCGTAGCCGATGGCCACGTTGACGAGGTAGCCGTCGTTGCCGGCGGTCGCGCGCTGCACCTGCGCCAGGTGCGCGGCCATCCCCGGCGGCAGCAGGTCCAGCGCCCCCACCGGGTGCACCCGCCAGCGGCCCGTCGCCGCCACCCGCGAGACCGTGTCCGAGATGATGTCGAGGAGGGGGGCCAGCTCCGCCGGCGGGCGGTTGAGGTTGTCCGTGGACAGCAGGTACAGCGTCACGACCTCGACGCCCACGGCGTCGCACCAGCCGAGGAACTCCAGCACCTTGTCCGCGCCCGCGCGGTGCCCGTCCGCGGTCGGCGCGCCGAACGCCTTGGCCCAGCGCCGGTTGCCGTCCAGGATGATCGCCACGTGCCGGGGCAGGACGGACCGGTCGAGCGAGGCCTCGAGGCGTCGCCCGTACGCGCCGTAGAGCAGATCGCGGAGGCCCATCGCCGCTCACGCTACAGCGCTCCTGCCGCGGGCCGGGCAGCGCCGCCCGGCCCGAACCTACGGTTCCGTAACGTAGCCTCGGGCCATGAGCCTGGAGTCCGCGGCGGAGTCCGCAGCAGCCGCCGTCGACGCCGTGAAGCCGAAGCTGCGCGGCTGGCTGCACGCCGGGACGTTCCCCGCGGCCGTCGTCGCCGGCGCCGTCCTGGTGTGGCTGGCCCCGGCGGGCGACCCGCGCCGCGCCGCCCTCGTCTTCGCCGTCACCGCCGCGCTGCTGTTCGGCACCAGCGCCCTCTACCACCGCGGCACGTGGTCCCCGCGCGCCGCGGCCGTCCTGCGGCGCCTCGACCACAGCAACATCTTCCTGATCATCGCGGGGACGTACACGCCGTTCAGCGTGACGATGCTGCCGGAGGGGAAGGCGCGCACGCTGCTGGTGTTCGTGTGGGCCGGGGCGCTGGCGGGCATCGCGTTCCGCGTCTTCTGGGTCGGCGCGCCCCGCTGGCTGTACACCCCCGTCTACGCGGCCCTCGGGTGGGTGGCGGTGGGGTACGTCGGGGACTTCCTGCGCACCGGCGGCCTCGCCCCGACGGTCCTGCTGCTGGCCGGTGGCCTGGCCTACACCGCCGGGGCGGTCGTCTACGGCCTGAAGCGGCCCAACCCGTCCCCGCGCTGGTTCGGCTTCCACGAGGTGTTCCACGCCCTGACCGTCGTGGGCTTCGCCGCCCACTACGCCGGGGTCTCCCTCGCCACCTACGCCGCCTCCCCGACGACCTGAGCCCCCGGGGCGCCCGGGGCGCCCGGGGAGCCCAGGCGCGGCCGGGGGTGGGGACGTTCTGCGCGCGGCGCGCGGGCGTGTCGCGACACGACGTCCCCACCCCCAACCAGGTGCCGCGAGGTGGGGACGTTGTGCGGGCGGCACGCGGGCGTGGCGCGGCCGAACGTCCCCGCCGGGGCGGCTCAGCCCGTCCCCGATATGAGCACCCTGCAAGGTCCACTCCCGCAAGCAGCCATAGCGCCGAGGCGTCCAGCGCGCTGGGGTATAGAGCGAACACCTCCGCGCACAGCTCGAGGTCCACATCCCTGCGCACGCAAAACGCCAGGCCGGCCGGCAGCAGGGCAAGGTCTCGCTGTGATGCCTGTGACGCTCTGTGAGACGTCGAGCCAGCACAGTGAACCGCTCCGCAGGTCCAGTACCAGCGGTGCGATGGCCTGTTCCTGCGCCGTCAAGTCGAAGCGCTGCTCGACCGACCGGGAGTTGAAGACGGCACCTACGCCCGTCCGGCTCATCCCTCCCGTGAGTGCTTCCGCCATACGGGTGAACGGCACGTCGTTGTAGTTGGGGACAACGACCACGACATGGCGCATACCCGCCCTGCGCCGCGCCACCGGGTCCAGGTCGACGAACTTCAAAGCGCCGTCGAGCGGCAGTGCATCGATCAGGTCGCCAAAGTGAACGGCCGCCCGCGAGCGAACGGCAGCCGGGCGAAACCGCAAGTGCCGATGTGCCACCAGTCCACGTCGGAGAACGCCGCGGGCAGGTCGATGTCGACCGGGCGGGTGGACAGCGTCCAGAACAGGACCAGCCGCACGGTGCGGCTCGCCGGAAGTGGGCGCTCGGAGCCGCATCCCAGGATGGGCAGCGCTCGGAAGGCGGTGCGCGTTGTGAAGGGCGCGACGAGCCCGGCGAGGTCCTCCTCGAGAAGCGCCACGGCCACCGGGCCGGGCGAGCCGCACGGCGCAGCGCCACCTCCTGCAGGAGGTCCACAGCCCGCGCGACCACCGGAGCAGGGAGTGCGGCGCGCTTCTCGGGCACGATATTGCACACGGGCGGCGCCGACCTTCGGGAAGAAGGCGCGGGTGTGGAGTCCTTCCGCCGCGCGGGCGCGGACCGGCCCGAGCGCGGCAATCAGGACGGCCGGCGAGACGTGCGGGACCGCCTTCCGCAGCGCCGCCGGGACCGCCGCGGCGGTGTCCTCCTCCGCCCCCTCGGTGGCCAGGCGCAGCAGGTGGTCGAGGCGGCGCAGGAGCTCTCCGAAGCGGGTCGCGAGGGTCGCCACCGCCCGGGGCACGTCGCCAGCGGCGAGGCACCCCTCGGTGAGGGCGGCGGCCGGCTGCAGCACGAGCCGGCCGCCGCGCAGCAGCAGCGGCAGCGGTTCCCGCCGCGGTGGGAACCCGAGCGAGCGAGGGCAGGGCGCGCACGTCGGTGCCGCGACGGCCGCGGCCGTGCGCGGGCGGCGGCGCGCTCGAAGGGGTGCAGTACCTCCCGGGCGTGCAACCACAGCCGGCGGCGGCGCATATCCTCCGCCGCGATGGCCGGTCGAGCCGGTCGAGGGCATTGAGGAGGACGCGGCGCACCGGGCGTGGGACGCTGCGCAGGCGCGGCACGTCCACGTGCCTGCGCCGCCCCGGAGCGGACCACGAGGACGCGCAGCACGTCCGTCGTACTGCGCAGCAACCGCTCCACGACAAGCGACCGAGGTGAGGGCGGCGGGGTCTGCGAGCACCCAGGCGGCGAGCTCGACGGTGGCCTCCCGGGAGGGCACCACGGCGGGCACCCACGACAGGTTCTCGCGCGAGGGCATCGTCGCGACACCGCCGGGGATCGCTGGCTGTGGCGGGTGACGCCTACAGCTCCATTCCGTCGGACAGCCACATGTACGCATCCGACTTCCCACCCATGTCCTCGCCGTTCACGGCGTCGAAGTACCGCTCGTCGGAGAGGGGGTACCTCGTCCGTGACGACCGCGACGCCCACAGAGAGGCGAAGAGGAGGTTCTCGCCAAGGACGTCGACCAGGGCCCTGACGACCGTCCCGTGCTGGGCGCGGATCAGCTGCCCCATGAGGTCACCCGGCTCCTCGGGCTCCCACTCGCACCAGACTCCCTCCCGTTCTGCGACCCGGCCGAGGGCGACGGGGTCCACCTCGAAGGACCAGCCCTGGTGGCACCAGTCACCGGGGCTGCCCTCGTCGAAGGCCCGGGCGGCGAACTCGATGTTCAGGGCCACGAGGACGCCCAGCCGCGCGCAGGCGTAGACCCGGTCGACCTCGCTCTCCTACGTTGCGAGCCCCTTCTCGGTCAGCGCCCACCACGCGTACTCGGCCCACTCGAACTCGGCACCACCCACCCAGAAGCTGAACAGGTCGCGCGCCAGGTCGTCGAGGTCGCCAAGGCATCCTTCCTGTGGTCCCGGCTCGTCGTCCTCGTCGTCCTCGTCGCCGTCGTGGTCCTCGTCCGTCCCGAGGCGCGGAGGATCCAGCGCCGGTGCAACTGGGTCGTCGAAAAGAGTCGGCCACGGGTCCTCAGACTCTACGCCGGCCGCGCGGGCACCGGCGTCCTGGTTCTCCTCGATCACGTCGCCTCCTGACCCCTCGCGAGCAGTTTCGAACGTCGGCTCCGGATCAGTGGGATCAGAGTGCAGAGAACCCCTGTCGCCTCCGGCCGGCCCCACCAAGGCCTCGCCGTCGCCTGTGAGTCGGGGCGGGTCGAAGCGTTCCCAGTCCCGCCCCTCGTCGTCGGGGCAGGGCGGCATGTACGAATCGCGCTGACGGCCGAACCACTGGCACCGCTGCTCGTCGCACCGGGCGGGCAGTGGATCCGGCTCGGTCAGGTAGGCGGCTGCCACGCTGTTCAGAGCCTGTGGGACACCGTTGGCGCACCCGAGGACCATGACACCGGCCTGGTCGGCCCACCTCCGGGCGGGCTCCGACAGGGAGCTGCCGGTGACGACGACCGCGCGCTTTCCGGCGAGCGCCGCCTGGGCGTGGGCGCGTTGCACGAGAGCCAGTGCCACCTGGGCCTCCCCGGCGTGCACAGAGACCACCAGCCACGGATCGCTGACGACCTCCCGGCTACCGCGCATGACCGTCGTGCACTCGGTGAACCCGCGCCACCGCAGCCATGCCGCCACCCAGTTCACGAGGTAAGCGCGGCGGCCGTCCCGCTCCCTCACCCACTCGTAGGCGTCGACGCGGGGGGTGGGCCCCAGGCGGGACAACCCGGGGGGAGCAGGGTGGACACGGGGTAGGTCGGCGAGGTCCTCGTCGGACAGGTCCATGTGCCGGGCGAGGACTGCGGCGAGACGCGAAAGGTCGACGGCGTCGGCGGGAACGTCGGGTCGCCCGTCGTCGATGCCCAGCAGCGCCTGCCGCAGGTTCAGCCGTCCCCGGGAGCCCGCATCGAAGTCCCCGTAGTCCACCGTCCACCCGACGTGCGGCCGGCAGGCGACCTCGAGCTCCACGCCGAACGAGTTCAGGCACAGGACGTCCGGCCGTGGCGAGCGCACCACCCGCTCCGCGTCCCCGTCGAACACCAGGGGCGGCGGCAGCCGGACATCGGCGGCCGGGGCGCCCAGGGACAGAAGCGCGTCGGCGATGTCGGTGACGGGCGTCGGCGATGTCGGTGACGGGCGTCGGCGATGTCCGTCCCCAGCGCCAGGGGCTCGCGAGGGCCCGGTCCTCGCGGCAGGCCAGCACGAACTGGACGATCGCGGTGACGAGTTCCCCGTGGGAGAGGGAGCGCGACCAGCAGGTCAGCGTCACCGGCTCCTCGCCTCCCGGGAGCGGGCCGGTCACGGTCCAGTTGCCGCCGAGGACCGCGACCGCGACCGCGGGTCGGTCGGCGTCCGGGTCGAGCGGGACGAGCAGGTACGACGTGCCGGCTTCGGTCTGCCGAACGGTCGACCGGAGCGCTCGGCCGTGCTCGGCGAGGGCGGTGTCGATCTGGCCTCCGATGCCGAGCAGTTCGTAGAACTGCATCTCGGCGGCGAGGACCTCCCCGGGCGGGAACATGCGAACTCCTCACGGCGCGCGGCTCCGCGGCGCACTTCCTGACGGGGCGGGGACGCATCTTCCCCGACCGGGAACCGGAGCCGCAAGGAGGGCCCGCAGACGCCGATACGAACGCGGCCTCAAATGCCGGCGGTGCTCGCCATCGCCTGCGCGATCCCGTCGAGCGCCGCCTCGAACGGCCTCGGCGGCAGGCCGAGGTCGAGGACGTGGGTGTGCACGACGACGCCGCTGCCGCAGACCTCGTGGCGGTGCTCCACCTCCTCGCCCTTGGCGTACACGAGGTGCCCGTGCCCCAGTCCGAGCGCGGTGCAGTAGGCGAGCATTTGGTAGAGGTCCGCGTCCGGGAACCCGCCGGGCTTCTCGGCCTTGTACTTGGCGTCGACCACCCCTACGGCACCGCCGGAGTCTCCGCGCCAGACCAAGTCCGGTTTCATCACGACCGCGCCGTCCACGTCGAGCGGGACCTTCTCCTGGGTCCGCGTCGTGCCGGTCCGGGCGATGAGTCTGACGCCCAGGCCGGCGCAGACGACGTCCTCGAAGACCTTGGCCATGTTGACGACGAACCCCGCGACGTCCAGGCCAGTGCCTCCGGGCTCGAAGGACGTTCCGGACACGATCGCCTCCGCCAGGCGCAGCACCGGCTGCAGCCGAAGGTTTAGCCGTGACGGCAGCCAGGATTCGAGAACCGCGGGCCGCACGCGGGCGACGTCGTCGAGCTCCCGGTCGAGGTGCGCCAGCCTCGTCGCGAGCGATCCGGGCAGGGCGGGCATCCGCCGGCACACGGTGACGGCGGCGCGCAGCAGCCGGTTCTCGGCGGTGTCGACGGTGTAGTCGTCGTAGCGGACCTCGACCGGCACCGGCAGCCCGAACCGCCGGCGCAGCTGGTCGGTCTCGCGGATCCGGCCCCGCACGACGGGCAGGGCGTCCTCGACGGTGCGGTAGCCCTGGAGGAGCCCCGGCCGCAGGGCGTGCCGCAGCCGCCGCTCGTACACCTCCGCGACGGCCGTGAGCAGGTCGGGGGCGGGTGCGACGTCCACGTAGTGCCCTTGCCAGGTCACCCCGCGGGGGCTGTGCTCCAGCAGCCGGACGAGGCGGGCGACGGGCACCTTGGGTTCGACGTGCACCTCCACCTCGCCCACCGCCAGGGCACCGACCTTCGACAGCGGGACGAGCGACCAGGTGCGGGTCCCGGGCCGCGGGCGTGCGTCGACGAACCGGGTCGCGGCCAGGGCGAGCCCGGTGCCGGCGACCAGGTCCACCTCGACGGCGGGGCCGTTCTCCAGGAGGTCGACGCGCCGGCGGGTCATGCCTGCGCGCCCGCGTCGCCGCCCTCCTCAGCAGCGGGCTGGGGCAGGGCACGGAGCAGGGCACTGACGCCGTACCTGCTCTCGACGTCGGTCCCGTCGCCGACGTGCAGTTCTTCCAGCTGCGGCAGGATGCTCGTGCGCCAGATGCGGCGCAGACCCGCCTCGTCCGCGGCGCCGGACCGCATGAGGTACGAGGGCCCGATCTTCGCGTCCCGGTCGGGGATGCGGGTGTTGAGCTGGTCGAGCAGGTCGGCACCCAGCGGGGGGTGTCCCTCCCGCTCCAGCCAGCGGCGCAGCACGGTCCGCAGGTGCGCGTCGTCGGGGTGCAGCGACAGGAAGGCGAAGCGCCGCCGCATCGCCGCGTCGATGCTGCTGATGGAGCGGTCCGCGGTGTTCATCGTGCCGATGAGGTAGACGTTCTTCGGCAGCGTGAAGTCCTTGCCCTCGTCGCCGGACGCGTACATGAGGTCAATCGAGCGCTCGCGGTACTCCAGCAGGAAGTAGAGCTCGCCGAACACCTTGGCGAGGTTCGCGCGGTTGATCTCGTCGATGACGAGGACGTAGGGGCGGCCAGGGTTCTCCCGCGCCTGGTCGACGACCTTGCGCAGCGGCCCGGGGGTGAGGGCGAAGCCGACGCGGCCGCTGTCATCGGCGGCGGTGGGGCGGTACCCCTCAAAGAAGTCCTCGTAGGAGTACGCGGGGTGGAACTGCACGAGAGTGACGTTCGCCGGGTCGGTCAGCGCGGAGGCGACCTCCAGGGCGAGGTACGTCTTACCCGTCCCGGGTGGCCCGGAGAGGATCACCTGGCGGCGCTCGCGGAGCAGCTCCACGAACTCCTCCAGCCAGTCCGTGCCGACGAGCAGGCGGTCCCGCACGTCGGCGGGCAGGTCGCGCAGCTCGGCGACGACCGGCGGAGCGGGCGGGGTGGTGCCGCCCTCCGCGCCGAGGAGTGCCTCGACGGCGTCGGTGACGTCGGTGAGGTCGACGACCGTCGCCGAGGACCGCAACCGTGCCTGGAGGGTTTCCGGCAGCTCGGAGAAGTCGTGCCCGGGGGTCTGCCAGGTCACGGGCCGACGGACGGTGGTGAGCGGGTCCTCGGCGTTCCACGTCGTCTCCCCGGCCACGCGGCCGGCGTAGACGCGGCCCTCCGCCGTGGTGAGCACGGCGTCGCCGGGCTCCATGCGGGTGAGGAAGGCGTGCAGCTCGGCGAGCTTGGCCTTGCGCTGGTTGTAGCTGAGGTGGGCGTAGTCGCGGTCCACCACGGCGCGCAGGTCGTCGAGGGGCAGGCCGGGCTCGACGGGGTGCAGGTGCTGGGCGGCGAGGCTGGTAAACCCCTCGTCGACCCAGCGGCCGACGACGTTGACCCCGGCGACGGCGGAGCCGCGGACGAGCCAGGCGCGGGATCCTGCGGGCGCGCCACCGACGGCCTCGCGCAGCTCGTCGGCCGTGACGCGCTGCTCCTGCGAGGCACGCCCGTAGGCGTCGAACTCGATCCCCTCGCCCTCGAGCAGCTCCCGCGGGTCGTCCTGCCGGTCGGGGTCGGCCCACCGGAAGTCCGGCGAGAAGGCTCCACCGGCGTTGAGGACGCGGTGCGCACCTTCCTGCGCGACGGCGCGCATGAAGTTGCCCACCGACTGCGCCGACAACCCGGTGAGCTCGGCGAGGTCGCCGTACGTCGTCCAGTACCCGACGGGCACGGCGTCCACCGCGGCTCGGACGACCTGCCAGCGCGGGTCGGTGTAGCCGCTGGGCGTGGCCGCGGTCGGACGCCCCCGGCGGTACCGGCGGGACAGCTCAAGCGCGATCCCCGCCAGCGGGAGGGAGGTGAGCGCCGCGCGGCCTTCCGGGGTGATGCGCCACCCCTCGTAGGCTTTCTCGATCCAGCCGATGGCCGCCATCCACCCGGAGGCGAAACGAACGTAGGTGTCGTACCGCGGGTTACCGCTCTTGTTGTGGCTCAGCTCATGATCGTTGAGGTCGACCCGGGCGGCGACGGCGGCGACGACCTCACCAGCGGGGATGGGGCCGTCGGCCTCCGCGAGGACCTCCAGGGCGGTGCGTACCAGCAGATCACGGCGCAGCTCGCTCACGGCTCAGCCTTCCTCTCGGGGTGGCGCGGGCCCTCGCCGGGCGGCGGGTCGAGCGAGGAGACGTAGGCCGTACCGGCGGCCTGCGCGGCGGCGATGGCGTCGTACGCCTCAAGCACGAGCCGGCGGGTGCGGAACTCGCCGTGATCGCGCTCCTCGTACTTGCGCACGACGGCGAAGGAGTCGAGGACGTGCGCCACCTCGCCGCGCTCCAGGCCGTAGACGTGGAATATCGCCCCGTCCAGCTCTGCGCGCAGCTGCTCCCGCCGCGCGGGGATCCACCGGTACGGCGGGCCGTCGTCGTAGAGGTCGAGGGCGTAAGGCTGCAGGCGCCAGGAGGTGTAGGCCAGCTCCAGCACCCGGTCGATGAGCCAGTCGTCGAGGCGCTTCCCCGCCCAGACGGGGCTGTGCTCGAAGGTGGCGGGAGCGGGCATGGCGAGCTGCTTGACGATGAAGTAGGTCATGCCCGTACCGCTGAGCTTCTGCCGGGCGACGTAGTCGAAGACCAGCGAGGACCACACGGCATGGAGCAGCACCGCGTTCCGCGGCTGACCGGGGAAGGCGACCGGGAACTTGTTCCCCACAGCGCTGCGGGGCAGCACGCTGGGGACGAAGGTGCGCGCATCGCTGGCCCGGGCGATGTCCCGCCAGCCGAGCAGCCAGCCGCGGTCCCACCGCCCGGCAAGAGCCTCGCCCACCTCAGCCGCCGCGACCCAGTAGTGTGCCAGCGGCTCGCAATCCGGGTCGTCGTGCTGTTGCTCGGTCAAGCGCGGAAGCGTTCCCTTGTTGAGCTGCGCCTGCGTCGCCTCTGCATAGGTGGCGTAGCGGTGGTCGAAGTGACCGAGCAACTTTGCCTCGTACAGTGGAAGCAACTTGGCTTCGCCACCCCAACCCCACCCGTCGTACTGCAACCCATTGTGCCGCAGTTGATCGTCCGTGCGGAAGAGGCCGGAATCGTTGGCCATGTCCAGCATGCGCTGGAACCGCAACTCCCACAGGTTGCCTCGAGTACCGTCATCCGCCCAGAGCACCGGATGGCGCCGATACACGCCCAGGGTGATCTCCGCGTCGACACGGCTACGGAAGAGCGGCAGGGTGCCCGTATTGGGGTTGAGCAGCAGTACCTCATCAGGGGCGAGGAGGTACCGCCGGTGAGGCACGTCAGCGAGGTAGCGGGTGTAGAAGGCGAAGCGCACGTCCGGGACTCGCTCACCACCGGTCATCGAAGTGACGGCGAACCGGAACTGGTTGTGCACCCCGGCGAAGATCTTCGCCTCGTTCTCGAAGTCGTAGAACGCCGCCAGGCGACCGCCCCGCACCGTGTCCGCGAAGAATGCCGCCGTCGTGGCGTCGGTGGCGAGCCCCGTTGGTGTGACGATGCCCATACGCCCAGACGGCGCGATGACCGTGCGGAAGTGCTCGGCGAAGACGCTGTATGTATTGACGTCCCCCACCCCGCACAGCGGATAGCGCCCGGAGTTCCGCAACAGGCTGCTCGCACCCTCCGAGCGGCGACGAGCCGCGGACCACTCCGCGTGCAGCGCGGGGTCCGTCTCGGGCAGGGCCGCGATAAGCTTCTTGCGCGCGGCGGCGTTCGCGGCGCCCGCGATCTGGGGGGACCGAGAGGCGAAGAACTCCTGCTCCTGAAGCTTCACCCGCTCCCACGGCGGATTCCCCACGCACACGCTGAACCCCCCGGTCCACCCCGTCGCGGTCCCGGCGCCCCCCGCGGGCACGTCGAACACCTCGGGGAACTCCAGGTGCCAGTGGAAAAACCGGTAGTCCTCCGCGAGGGAGTCGACGAGCGCGCCCACCTCCGCCACCTGCCGGGCCTGGTCCTCGTCGCCGCGCGCGAGGGCGTCGAGCACGGACTGCGTCACGGCGGGGAACGCGAGCGCCTTCGGTGCCACGAACGCCGCGCAC
This sequence comes from Kineococcus anabasis, assembly GCF_054590795.1. NCBI lineage: Bacteria > Bacillati > Actinomycetota > Actinomycetes > Kineosporiales > Kineosporiaceae > Kineococcus > Kineococcus anabasis. The sequence continues at coordinate 286,410 of NZ_BAAIHU010000002.1, read as the reverse complement.
CACGTGTCCGCGACGCGGCGGGCGTGCCGCAGCTCCGGGGAGTCCGCGTAGGCCTGGTACCGCTGCTGCGCGACGTGCAGGTCCTCCAGCGTGCGCTGCGCCACCGGGGCGGAGGCTCCAAGCCGTTCCCGCAGCGCGCGGTTCGACACGTCGATCGTCTCGGGCGCGAAGAGGTCCTCCTGCCCGGCGTCGCGCTCCAGGCGGTTGCGCTTCTTGAGGATCCCTGCGTGGCCCCGGTCGTCCCCCTCGATGGGGTCGAACGCCGCGTCCGGGATGCCCCGCGCCACGAGCGCCGGGGTCGCACCGAGGAGGGCGTTGCCGACCTTGACGTGGGCGTCGAGGAATGCCAGCGGGCGGCCCGGCTGCAACGCCTCCAGCCACAGGCTGACCTTCGCCAGCTCCGCCGCCATCGGGTTCACGTCCACGCCGTAGATGCACCGGGCGACGACGTCGTGCAGCGCCTCCCGCAGCGAGACGGGCGTCGGGTCCACCTCGCCGCTGCGGGCCACCGCCAGGCGCGCGGCGATCCGCCGGGCGGCGGCGACGAGGAAGTGCCCGCTGCCGCAGGCGGGGTCGCACACCGTCATTGCCAGGAGCGCCGCGACCGGGTCGGCGGACTTCTCTGCGTCGTCGAGCACCGGGTCCAGCGCCTCGTCGAGCACGAGGTCGATGAGGCTCGACGGCGTGTAATAAGAACCGGTCGTCTTGCGGTCGTTCCCGGCGAGCGTCTCCAAGGTGAACGTCCGCGTCAGCGCGTCGTGCCGGGGCACGAGTTCCAGCAGGCTCTCGTAGATCGAGCCCAGTTCCTCGGCGCCGAGGTGGCGGTAGTCCACCGTCCGCCGCTGCTGACCCTTCGGTGACACCACGTGCAAGTGCCGCACCGCCGTGAGCAGCGCGTCGTTCGGCAGGACGCGGCCCGCGAGCAGGCCGTCCAGCGGCCCGGCATCGAACAGGCCACCGACGCCGGGCAGCCCGAGCTCGGGGCGGCCTCCCTCCCGGCCCAGCGCGTCGAGCACGACGGACAGGCCCGCCCACAGGTCGCCGTGCCGGGTGCCGCGACGACGCAATGACAACCGCCGCAGCCGCGCCGTGGAGAAGAACCGGGCGTACCGGTCCGCGGCGACCGGGTCCGCGTCCGGCGACAGGAGCGCCTCCCGGTCCTCCGCGACGAAGAGGAACAGCAGCCGGTACACCAGCCGCAGTAGCGCCCGGTGGTAGTCCTCCAGCCGGATCTCACCCTCCGTCAGCGCCCGGCTCAGCTCCGCACCGTCGGCCCCCTGCAGGAACCCCGTCCCGAGCGCCTCCAGGGCGGAGGCCACCCCGTCACGCAGCAGGCCTAGCGCACGGGTCCCCGACTGGACCGCCACGGTCCGCCACCGCTCCAGCCAGCAGTCCGACGCCGGGCCATCGGGGGTGCGGACCTCGACGCGGGACTGGTGCAGCAGCAGGAACATCAGCGCGAAGTCGCTGAACACCTCCCCGTCGAACATTGCCTCCAGGTCGAACTCGACGTACGACTGCCCCGTCAGCGAACTGGAGTCCCGCAGCAGCCGCAGCACCCGGCCGTTCGACAGCAGGGCCCACAGGTACTCGTCCGCGCGGTTCAGCAGCTCCTGCACCATCGCGTGCGGTGCCCGCTCCGCCGCTCCCGGCACCCCCTTCGTGCGCCGGTCCAGGTCCACTCCCCAGCCGAGGAGGTGGACGGGCACCTGCTCCCACCGGTGCGACACCGCGAACGCCCGGTCCCCCACCGGCAGACCCCCGGCCGGAGTGGCGGGAACGCGGCCGTACCCCAGCTCCCGCAGCAGGACCAGCAGCCAGCGCTCCCGCGTCGCCCCCAGCGCGGGATCCCCCGCCGGCAGGCGCTCACGCACCTGCCGGTACGACTGCCACACCCCCGTCAGGTACGACCACGCCCGGTTCGCGGCCTCCCGCGGGTTCTCCCCCGCCCCCAGGTGGTAGTCCGACGGCGTCAGCCCCCCGAGGTCCGGGTCCCCGGCGACGACCCTGGCGAGCAGGTCCGGCGGCAGCAGGCTCCCCGCGGTGCGGACGGTGGTGAAGGTGTCGCTCACGCGCTGCTCCCGGGGACCGGCACGTACAGGTAGACGCCGAGCACGTCGACGGGCTTCTCCGCGACGACCCGCAGACCCCGGCGGGTGGCCCCCGCGCCGCTGCGCACCCGGCGGTGCGCGGCCAGCAGGCGCTCGGCGTGGGCATCGGCCCGCGCCTCCAGCTCGGGGATGAGGGCGGGGAGGCCGTCGAGGACCCGACTGGCTTGGGCGCGCGCCTGGTCGGCCGGCACGTTCCCGTCGGGGGCGGCGCCCAGCAAGTTGCGCACCTCGTCGTCCGCCAGCCAGACCGGCGTGCCGGGTGGGCCGCGGAACCCCAGGACGTCGGCCTCCTCGGCGACGACGGAGCGGACCTCGCGCCGGCCGGGAAGGTCCAGGTGGAAGCGGTAACGCACCAGCAGCAGGGTCGTGCGCGTCGTGACAGCGGAGGTTCGCACGACCCCGGCCCGGCGGGCCGGACGGGCCCCGGCGTCCAGGGCCGGGTCGAGGGCCGCGTCCAGGACGTGGCGGGCGAGCGCCTCGACGTGCGGGTCGGTCCGCGCGAGGAGCGCGTGCCCGCGCGGCGCCGGCAGGGAGCGGTGAAACGGCAGCGGCTCCGCGTGCCCGGGTGGCAGGGCGTTGCGGACCCCCGCGGTGAGGGTCGCGGTGACCGCGCTGAACCCGTCGCCGGTCGCCGTGACGGACGCCCCGAGCGCCCGCAGGGACTCGGCCACGAAGTGCTCCACCTCCTCGGAGCCGCCCAGCGCGGCGCGCACGGCGGCCACCTCGGACGCGACCTCGTCGGGGTGGATCGCGCGCTGGGCGAACCGCGTGCGGGACACCTTCTCCCGTTCCGCCGCGGACTGCCACGCGCGGTGCAGCTCGTCGGTCTTCGCCGTCAGGCCGAGGTCGAGCGTGAGCTGGTTCGGATCCTGCCCGCGCAGGAGCAGGCCCTCCAGCAACGCCTCCACGACGCTGTCGGAACTGTCCGGCACCGGCACCGACACGCCCGTCGCCCGGCTGATCGCCTGGTGCTTGCGGATGAGGACGTCCAGGACGATGCCGTCGATGCGGTTGTCGGTGCCGTACACGGTGACGGCGCGCACGACCTGGGCTCGCTGCCCGAAACGGTCGACGCGCCCCTCGCGCTGGTCGTGGCGCGCCGGGTTCCACGCGAGATCCGCGTGGACGACGGCCTGGAAGGCGTCCTGGAGGTTCACGCCCTCGGAGAGGCAGTCGGTGGCCACGAGGACGCGCCGGCCCGGCGTGGCCGCGAGGTCCCGCACGCGCTGCTGCCGCTCCGTGGGCGGCAGCGTGCCGGTGACGTGGGCGACCTCCACGCCCACCCCCAGCGCGGCCTCGAGGTGGTGGGCGACGTACTCGGCGGTGTCGATGAAGCGGCAGAACACGATCGGGTCGAAACCGTCGGCGAGCAGCGCCTTGACCTGCGTGATGACGGTGGCGAGCTTGCGGTCGCTCTTCGGTCCCTCCAGCGCCTCCGCCTCCCGGGCGAGGGCGAGCAGGCGCCGCCGCAGCGCCGACGGAGGACGCTGGTCCTCCTCGGCGCCCTCCGGGTCCACGTCCGCGCCGGGGGTGGCGTCGGCCGACTCCAGCCCCTCGTCGTCGCCCGTGTCGAGAACGCTCGCGCGACCCAGGGCATCCGCCTCCGTGGCGTCGACGGCCCCCGCCGCCGCGGCGCGGGTCCGCAGCGTGGCCGCCGCAGCACGCGGCGACGACGCCAGCGTCCGCAGCAACGCCAGGGCGGACCACCACCGGACCCGCTGGTGCAGCGAGCCGTGCTCCGCGTCGCGCACCTGCTCGCGGACGAAGTCCAGCACCCGGTCGAACAGCGCCCGGTAGGCGGGGCTCAGCGTGTAGGGCGCTTCCCGGCTCTCCCGGTCGCCGGGGAAGGCCGTCTCCTCGTCGATGTACCGCCGGATGTCCGCCCGCCGGCGCTGCACGAAGTGCTGGGCGAGGCGGGCGCGGTCCTCCGTGCGGTCCAGGTCGAGCCCGGCGAGATCGGGGTCGAGGAGGCCGAGGAGGTTGCGGAACGCCTCCTCCTTCCCCGAGTGGGGTGTCGCGGTGACCAGGAGCAGGTGCCTGCTGCGATCGGCCGCCAGCTCCTGGAGCAGCTCGTAGCGCTGGTGACGGGCTCGCCGGCCCCCGGTCGTGTCATCGCTCACGACGGTGTGCGCCTCGTCGACGATGACGAGCTCGGGAGCGTGGTTGAGGAACTCGAAGCGCCGAGCGGGCGACTTGATGAAGTCCGTCGACACCACGACGTGCGGGTAGCGGTCGAAGAGGGACTCGTTCATCATCAGGCCGCGTTCGAGGCGGCGGGCAGTCGAGGTGAGGACCAGCTCGGCGTCGATGCCGAACTTCTCCCGCAGCTCGCGCTGCCACTGCTCCGCCAGCGCGGGGCTGCACAGCACCGCGAGCCGGCGGGCGTCGCCCTGCGCGAGGAGCTCGGCGGCGATCAGACCGGACTCGATGGTCTTGCCGACCCCGACGTCGTCGGCGATGAGCAACCGCACGACGTCCTGCCGCAGCGCGAGCATCAAGGGCACGAACTGGTACGCGCGCGGCTCGACCGCCACGCTCGCCAGCGACCGGAACGGGCCGGCCGACGCCCGGAAGCCCACCCGGAGCGCGGTCCTCAGCAGCGCGGCGCTCGACGCGTCACCGAGGTCGTCCGCGGTCGGCGCCGGGAACGTGGCGTCGGTCACCGGCTCCAGGGCGGGAAAGACCCCCGCGACGTCGTCCGCTCCCCCGCCCAGGGGCTGCAGGACGAGGAAGTCGCTCCCGCTGTCGGGGAGGACGACCCACTCCCGTCCCCGCGCGCGGACCAGCGAGCCCACGGCGTACGTCGTCACCGCAGCGCCCCGAACACCGACGGGTACGCCGCCACCGTGTCGTTCCAGTCGCCGTCGTGACGCACGCGGACCACCATCCACCCCTCGTCGAACAACCTGTCCTCCACGTCCGCGTCGCGCGCCGCCAGGAAGGCCGCGTCGTGCACGGGGCCGTCGACGAACACCGCGACCGGGCCGGTCGGCAGGTCGTAGACCAGGTCGACCCGCGCCCCCGCCTCGGGCACCGTCACCTGCGCCCGGTCCGGCAGCCGGAACCCGTGCTCGTCGAGCCAGCCGACGAACAGCCGTTCCAGGCCGGAGTCGGCCAGTCCCGCGAGGCCGGCTCGCTGTTCCTCCCGCGTGCGGCCGCCCGCCCCGGCGCGCACCACGCTGCCCGCGAGGCCGAGCAGCACGTCGCGGACCGCGTGCCGGTCGACGAGCGCGTGGTCGAGCTGGTTGCCGTAGGAGAGCAGGCAGTCGTAGCAGGCGTGCTCGCACCGCTCCCGCGCCCCGGGCGCGTGCTGCCGGTCATCGCCCGTCGCCGGGTCGAAGTGCGCAACCTCCAGCGCGGCCCGGGCGATCCTGGCCACGGCGTCCGGTTCCGCGACGAGACGGCGCAACGCGCCCGCACCACCCTCCGCGGACTCCGTGAGCAGCATGCGGGCGCGGTCGTCCGGATCCGGCAGCTCCTGGCTGTCCAGTTCCGAGTCCTCCAGCTGGAAGCAGGTCTCCGCGCCCCGCTCCAGCGCGTAGCGCAGGGTCGTCGCCGTGACGTCGTCGACCTCGTAGGGCAGCCTGAGCAGCAGGACGTTGCGCCGGTCCTCGACGTACGGGATCACCTTCGCCTTGCGCTGCACGTCCTCCGCGGCGTCGAGCGCATCCGCGTCCACCGGTGAGTCCGCCCGCTGCTTCTCCGCCAGCCACCTGCCCTCGACCAGATCCAGCCAGAAGCCACGGTCCTGCGGCTCCTTCCTCCGGCGCCGGCCGACGTTGGCGACCCGCACGGTCGCGCCGTCGCCGTAGGTGAGCAGCAGCAGCGGCTCGCTGTCCGCCCTTGATGCGGTCGCGTCAACCCGGCCGGGCCGGTCCCCGTGGTCGTGGAAGCGGTACGAGGTCTCGATCTCGTACCCCGAGCGGCGGCGCTCCTCCTCGTCGCTGGAGATCCGCTCGCGCCGGCGGGTGAACACCGTCTGCAGGCGCAGCAGCCCGTAGGTCTTCGCGCCGAGGCGCTCCCCGCAGCCGTCGCACACGTCGGCGCCGACCTGCACGGGGTGGTGGTACCCACACGCGTGGCAGCGTCGTGCCTCCTCCGTGTCGGCGTGCGCCTCGCTGCCCGCGACCCGCGGCAACTGCACGCGCGTCACCTCGTACCGGGCACCTTCGTGGTAGATGAGGGCACCGGGACCGAACTCGCGGATCGCCAGGAAACGGGGCCGCTGCAGGTAGTTCCCGTCCCGGAACCCGCGGGCGCCGGGGACGTACGCCGCCAGGGGCAGGCGGGGGAAGCTGTAGCCGGGGAGGAACCCTTCGCTCGCCAGGTACCGGTAGGAGTAGAAGTCGCTCTGCCCGCGGTCGGAGTCCTCGTTGCGCAGCAGCCCGAGCTGGTTCCGGGCCTCCGCCGCGCGCCGCGTGGCGGCCTCGCGCAGCTTGCCGGGTGCACGCGGGTCGACGGCCGTCCGGTTCTGCACCTGGTACTCCTGCAAGGCGGACCGGTACAGAACTCGCCAGCGCTCGAACGCGGCGTCGAGGTTCTGCGGTGCCCTCGTGACCTGGTCGGCGACCCACCCGTCGTACCACCAGGCGACCGGCTCGGCGCCCTGCCGCCACCTCTCGGCGAGTGCGTGGACGACGTGCTCCGCGCGGACGGTGGCGCGCCGCTGCGCATCGGCATCGGTCAGCGCCCGCCACACCTCGGGAAGGATCCGCAGGGTGGGCTGTTCACCGTCCGCCTCGACGATGTCGGTGATCTTCGAGCGCAGCGACTGGTCGGTCTCCGCCAGCCAGACCGCGTGGACGTGGCTGCGCACGAGGTCCTCGTTCGCCAGGTCCAGCCGGGGAGCCGCGACCGACCCCGCGACCATCTGCCGGGAGTGCCGGAAGTAGTAGCTGTCGTGCGCGTTGCCCGTGGCGCAGTACGTCACGACGAGGGCCGGCTGCCCTGAGCGACCCGCGCGACCCGATCGCTGCGCGTAGTTCGCCGGAGTCGGCGGCACGTTGCGCAACCCCACGGCGTTCAGGCTGGCGATGTCGACGCCGAGTTCCATCGTCGGGGAGCAGAACAGCAGCGGGAGGTGCCCGGAGCGGAAGTCCCGCTCCCTCTCCTCCCGGGTCAGTGACGGGACCTGCGCCGTGTGCTCCTTGGCGTGGAGCCCGGCGAGCGTTCCGGCGATCTCGGAGTAGAGGCTGCGGAAGAAGGGGTTGACGCGGGCGTCGACGTCGGCGTCGAGGGACTTGCGGAGCGGGTCCTGCGCACCGCGGGTCCCGTCACCCGCGATCCAGCGCAATGCCGACGCCTTGACCCGGTAGCCGGGCACACCGTCCACGACGACCACCTGCGCCAGTACGCCGCACTCCTCGAGCACGTCGAAGAGGTCGACGACCAGCTGCTGCGCCTCGTCGGTCCCGAGGTCCACCTCGAGCTGCTTCGCCACCCGCCGGACGTAGCGCCCGTACGCCGTCCGGCCCGACACGTTGAGGTCACCACGGAAACCGCCGGGCCGGCCGCTGCGCGGGAAGGCGGTACCGGCGGCGGCGAGCCGCTCGTTGTCCGCCAGGGCCCACGGCCCGGTGAGCTGCTGGCGTGAGTCCCGCACCAGGCGGTCGAAGCCGGTCTGCGTCAGGCAGTCGACGTCGATCGCGAGCACGCGCCGCAGCTCGTCGAGCAGGATCGTCACGAGTTCCGACCGCTGACCGGCCTCCGCCCGCTCGAGCACCGTGTGCCGACCCCGCCAGACGTCCTCCGCGGCCGCGATGTCCGGCACGTCGGCGTAGCGGACCTGAAGCAGCCCGGTCTGCTCCAGGTTCGGCATCGTCACCCGCCAGCCGCGCTGGAGGTCCGTGTACAGGCGGTACTCCAGCACCTCCCGGAACGCCCGCTGCGCCTGCTCGCGTGCCGAGAACCGCGCCTGGGGATTCGCGGCGTAGTCCCCCATGTCCAGGCCGAGCGCGGCGGCGACGTGCTCAGCGACGGACTCGTGCGTCAGCCCGCCCGGCTGCGCCTGCATGGCTCGCAGCAGCGCACCGCGCAACTGGGTGACCTGGACGAAGTCGTTGAAGTGGCCGCTCTGCAGGGCCGCGTCCTGGCGGTTGTCGACGAACGTGAGCAGCTTGCGGGCGTCCGCCCCGAGCTCCCCCTCGGAGACGGCCCGCAGCGACCGCACGACGCTCGCCGCGACGACGGTGACCGCGGACGAGCGGCCCTCCCGGTCCAGGGTCGCGAGCTTCGCGTAGTCGTTGCCCCGGACCTGCTCGTACGAGACCCGGCAGCGCAGGCAGAAGGCGAACGGTGTCGACATGAACCACGCCTGCAGGCCCTGCCCGGACGGCGCCTCCGTCCCGTCGGGGAGGACCCAGACCCGCTCCGGCAGGTACTTCTCCTTGGTGGCCAGGACCACCGGAGAACCGCTCTCGTCCACCGTGAGCCACTGGTCCGGGAGGCGGCCCTCCTGCACCGGGTCGGCGGGCCACGGCAGGTCAGAGGAGACGTACAGGTATCCCGTGACGGAGTCCCCGCCGGAGGCGTCGACGTCGCTGCGCGGGACGTACCCGCGCGTCCCTGAGCGGGACGTCCGGGCCACCACCAGATACTCCTGGCCGCACTCCCGACAGAAACCCAGCGGCAGCAGGGCCTTGTCCGGCTCCCCCGGCACGCGCAACTGGTAGCTGCTCGTGAGGTGCCGGACGTCCTCCGGCTCCAGGCTGACGTAGACGCTGTCCCCCTTGGACAGGAACTGGTGCAGCCGGAAGGCGAACAGCGGGCGCCCCGACGCCGGCTCCCGCGCCTGGCTGCCCTCCAGGAGCACCGCCCGGATCGCCGCGGCGCACTCGTCCGGGGGAAGCGCGGTCGCCTCCGCCAGCTCCGCAGCGGCCGCCTCGAGGGTCGTCGGCGCACGCCGGACGAGGCGGCCGGTCGGCTCCTCGGTCGTGAGACCGAAAGTGCTCTCGGCCCACGACGCCAGCGGGTCCTCCGCCAGGTCGGCGTACGTCCGGGCACCTCCCCCGCGCGCCGCCCGGACGGCGCTCCAGAGGTCCTCCGGCCGGTGGTCTGCGGGCCGGGTCGCGCGCCGCAGCGTCTCCCCGATGACCCGCTCGGGCGTCACCTCCGCGCCGAAGAGGAGCGTCGCGACCTCCGCCACCGTGCGCTTCTGATCGGCCGTCGAGCCGCCCGACGCCATCGTCGCCGACGTGCCGACGACCTGCAGGTGCGGGCTCGCGCACACGTCCCGCAGCCGGCGCACGAGCAGGGCGACGTCCGCACCCTGCCTGCCGCGGTAGGTGTGCAGCTCGTCCAGGACGAGGAACTGCAGGCCGTGGGCTGCGCGGATCAGGTGCTTGCGCTCGTCGGGGCGGGTGAGGACCAGCTCGAGCATGACGTAGTTGGTCAGGAGCACGTCCGGTGGGTTCGCGAGGATCCGACGGCGCTCCTCGTCGGACTCCTGGCCCGTGTAGCGGTCGAAGGTGACCGGCTCACCGCCCTTGGGGTACCCGAAATGCAGGAACTTCGTGAGCTCGTGCAGCTGCGAGTTGGCCAGCGCGTTCATCGGGTAGACGACGATCGCCTTGACACCCGGCTGGCGGCCTCCGCCGTCCTGCCGGGCCCGCAGCACCCGGTCGACGATCGGCAGGATGTAGGACAGCGACTTACCCGACCCGGTACCCGTCGTCAGGACGTACGACCCGCCCGATTGCGCGACCTCGACGGCGTCGCGCTGGTGCCGGTGCAGGGTCAGCCCCGCCCGGCCTGGGTCGTCGGCGGAGGCTTTGATCCGGAAGATGCGCTCGCACTCCGGGTGCAGGAGCCCTTCCCGTATGAGGTCGCTGATGCTGCCACCCGACTCGAAGCTCGGGTTGAGTGACAGCCACGGAGCCGGCCACTGGTCTCCGGCGTCGAGTGCGGTCTGCACGTGCGCGGCGACCCGCGGATCACGGATCTCGACGAAGCCCGAGGTGAACGCCCGGTAGTCCTCGACGAGCTGCTCGCGCACCGCGAAGACGTCCACGTCCGCGCTCCCCCGTCCCCGCGACGACGACGGTTGCCCCGCCGCACCGACCGCATCTCAGCGTAGCCGCAAGCAATACGACGAACGAGGCGCATGGTGCATCTGAGGACTCATCGGCTACGAGCCGGCGAGCACCGTAAGGGTGCCCGCCTCTCCCGCGTGGGGACGTTGTGCGGGCGGCGCGCGGGCGTGTCACGACACAACGTCCCCCCCTCCAGCCAGCCCCCCCTCCAGCCAGCCCCCCCTCCAGCCAGCCCCCCCTCCAGCCAGCCCCCCCTCCAGCCCACCCCGCCGTCCCCGGCCCCGCCCGGCAGGATGTGCCCATGCAGCCACCCCGCAGGTTCGGCGTCCTGGGCACGGGTTTCTGGGCCGAGGAGTGCCACGGCCGCGCGCTGGCCGCGCACCCCGACGTGGAGCTGGTCGGCTTCTGGGGCCGGGACCCGCTGAAGGCGGCGGCGGTGGCGGGCCGCACCGGTGGGCGGGCGTTCGCGGACGTGGACGAACTGCTGGCCGAGGTGGACGCCGTGGCCGTCGCGCTGCCGCCGGACGTGCAGGCCCCGCTGGCCGCCCGGGCCGCGCGCGCGGGCCGGCACCTGCTCCTGGACAAGCCGCTGGCCCTGGACGTGGCCGCCGCCGACGACGTGGTGGCCGCGACGCGGGAGTCCGGTGTGGCGTCCGTCGTCTACGTCACCTACCTGTTCCAGCCGGACATCACCTCGTGGCTGGAGGAGATGGCGCGGCTGGCCGCGGAGCACGGCCCGTGGGAGGGGGCGCTGGCCCGCTGGGGCGGCACGATCGACGCCCCGGACAGCCCGTTCGGCTCCTCGCGCTGGCGCCGGGAGTGGGGGGGCCTGTGGGACTGCGGGCCGCACGCGCTGTCGGTGCTGCTGTCGCTGCTGCCGCCGGTGGAGCGGGTGACCGCCGCGCGGGGGGTGCGCGACGCGGTGAACGTGGCGCTGGAGCACTCCGGCGGGGCGGGCAGCGCGCTGTCGCTGACGCTGACGGCGCCGGCGGGTGCGGGCGGCTCGTTCGCGAGCGTGTGGGGGCCGGGCGGCCGGCACGAGCTGCCCCGCTTCACGGGCACCCCGCAGGAGGGCTTCGCGCGGGCGGTGGACCAGCTCCGCGCCTCCGCCGCGCAGGGGGCGCCGCACCGGTTGGACGCGGTCTACGCGCGGGACGTGGTGGCGGTGCTGGCCGCGGCGCAGCGGCACCTGGACCTGCCGGTGGCCGAGCGCAGCACCCCCGTGGCCTGAGGGCTCAGGAACCCGGCGGGGGCTCCTGCCGCCGGGCCGCCCGCTCCTCGGCCTCGCGGCGGCGGCCCTCGTAGTTCACCCGGCGCACCCGGCGCACCATGCTCGTGGCGAGCAGGATCACCGCGACGGCCAGGAAGAACAGGGCGAGGAACCCGGGCACGCCGGGGGTGACGAGCTCCTCCGGCGGGGTCTGCCTCGTCGGGGTGGGCGTCGGGGTGGCGGCGAGCAGGACGGCCGCGAGGTGGGCGGCGATCACGCGTCCACCCGCCCGCGCAGGCCGGCGAACAGGTCGTCCTCCGGGAGCGGGGAGTCCACGTGCGAGAGCGCCAGGGAGTAGTCCTCGGTGGGCCACACCTCCCGCTGCAGCTCCAGCGGCACCTTGAAGAAGAAGCCGTCGGGGTCGATCTGCGTGGCGTGCGCCAGCAGTGCGCGGTCGCGGGTCTCGAAGAAGTCGGCGCACTCCACCCGGGTGGTGATCTCCAGGTCGGGGCGGCCGACGCCGCCCTCGTCCATCCGCTGGATCCACTCCCCGAACGGCGACTCCAGGTCCCGCTCCAGCAGCGCCTCGTGGAAGGCGAGGATCCGGTTGCGGGAGAACGTGGCGTGGTAGTAGAGCTTCGAGGTCTGCCACGCGGGGCCCTCGGCGGGGAAGCGCGCGGGGTCGGCCGCCGCGGTGAACGCCGCGTAGCTGATCTCGTGGCAGCGGATGTGGTCGGGGTGCGGGTACCCCCCGGTGGGGTCGTACGTGGTCATGACGTGGGGCCGGAACTCCCGCACGACGCGCACGAGGGCCTCGGTGGGCACGTCCAGCGGTTCCAGCGCGAAGCAGCCCGGCGGCAGCGGCGGCAGGGGGTCGCCCTCGGGCAGGCCGGAGTCGACGAACCCGAGCCACGTCTGCCGGACCCCGAGGACGCGGGCGGCCTCGGCCATCTCGCGGCGGCGGTACTCCACCATGTCGCGCAGCAGTTCGGGCTTGCCCTGCAGCCGCGGGTTGAGGATGTCGCCGCGCTCCCCGCCGGTGCAGGTGACGACGAGGACGTCCACACCCTCGGCGGCGTACCTCGCCATCGACGCCGCGCCCTTGCTGGACTCGTCGTCGGGGTGGGCGTGCACGGCCATCAGCCGCAGCCTCTCCGTCACCGGTGCTCCTCTCGCTCCCGCCGCACCGGTCCCGGGACCCGGTTCCTCCCGGCGGTGCGACGATGGCACCCATCCTCGCCGATCGCGACACGACACCGACCACCGGGAGCACCCGTGCCGACGCCACCGCCCACGCGCGGCCCCGCCGACGCCGCCGCCGACGCCGACGCCGCTGCCGGTGCCAGGGCGGACCGCCTGGCGGAGCGCTACGGCCGCACGCACTCCCGCCCGTGGTGGCGCCGGCCGGTGCCGCTGGTGGCGGCGGTCCTGGCGGTGGGCGGGCTGCTGGCGTGGATGGTGTGGGTGGTGCTGGCGAGCACCGCCGAGCGGGCCGAGCCGACCGTGATCTCCTACCGGGTGCTGGACGACAGCCGCATCGAGCTGCGCTACACCGTGGCCAAGGAGCCGTCGACGACGGTGCGCTGCGTGCTGCAGGCGCTGGACGCCGCCCACGGGGAGGTCGGCGTCGTGGAGGACGAGTTCGGCCCGGGGCCCGCGGAGCTCGTGGACCGCACGACGGTGGTGCGCACCACGGGGCGCGCGGTGACCGCCGTGGTCCGCTCCTGCGGGGTGCTGACCCCCTAGGCGCACCGGCCGCCGGGAACGCGCGGTGGAGCCACTCCCTCGCGGGCAGTAACCTGGACGGCTCAGAGCCGCCCGGTCCCGTTCCCACGGGCCGGGCGCTCGGCGTGAGAGGCGACGCCACCGGGCCCGGCAGACACCGGGCCCCCGCAGCACCCCGTCAGGAACCCGGCGGACGTCCGGGCCAGCGAGCAACAGGAGCGATCGTGAGCGACACCACCAGCGGCAGCGTCACCTGGCTCACCCAGGACGCCTACGACCGGCTGAAGGAGGAGTTCGAGCACCTCTCGGGACCTGGCCGCACGGAGCTCGCCAAGCGCATCGAGTCCGCCCGCGAGGAGGGCGACCTGAAGGAGAACGCCGGCTACCACGCGGCGAAGGAGGAGCAGGGCAAGCAGGAGCTGCGCATCCGCCAGCTGCGGCACCTGCTGGAGAACGCGCGCGTGGGCGAGGCGCAGGTCGACGCGTCCGGGGCGATCGGCGTGGGCATGGTCGTGACCGTGGACCTGGCGGGGGACGACGTGACGTTCCTGCTGGGCAGCCGCGAGGGCGCCGGCGACTCCGACATCGACGTGTACTCCGAGCGCTCCCCGCTGGGCTCGGCGATCCTCGGGCACAAGCCGGGCGACGAGGTGGCGTACACCGCGCCGAGCGGGAAGACGTTCCCCGTGAAGATCAAGGACGCGAGGCCCTACTCGGGCTGAGAGCCGTCAGGAGACGCCGAAGCCCGCGGCGCGCAGGCGCCCGGCGATGAGGTCGCGGTGCTCCGCGCCGCGGGTCTCCACCTCCAGGACGACCTCGACCTGACCGACCTGCAGGTGCGGGTCGGTGCGCACGTGGGAGACGGTGACGACGTTCGCGTCGGCGCCCGCCACGTCCTGCAGCAGCCCGACGAGGCTGCCGGGGCGGTCGGGCAGGGTGACGTGGAAGGTCACGTACCTGCCGGCCGCGGCCAGGCCGTGCTGGAGGACCCGGTGCAGCAGCAGCGGGTCCACGTTGCCCCCGGACAGCACCGCCACCGCCGGGGTCGCCACCTCGACCACCCCGTCGAGCAGGGCCGCCACGGCCGCGGCGCCGGCGGGCTCGACCACGAGCTTGGAGCGCTCCAGCAGCACGACGATCGCCCGGGACAGCGCCTCCTCGGAGACGGTGACCACGTCGTCGACGAGGTCGCGCACCACCGCGAACGGCACGTCGCCGGGGCGCCCGACGGCGATCCCGTCGGCCATGGTCCGCATGTCCCCCAGCAGCACGGGGTGCCCGGCGCGCAGCGAGCGGGGCCACGCCGCGGCCTGCTCGGCCTGCACCCCGACGACGCGCACGCGCTCCCCGCGGGCGTTGACCTGCCCCTCCAGCGCGGCGGCGACCCCGGCGACGAGCCCGCCGCCGCCGGTGCAGACGAGCACGGTGCGCACGTCGGGGCACTGCTCGAGGACCTCCAGCCCGACGCTGCCCTGCCCGGCGACGACGTCGGGGTGGTCGAAGGGGTGGATGAAGGCCGCGCCGGTCTGCGCGCCGAAGCGCAGCGCGGCGGGCAGGGCGTCGTCGAGGCTGCGCCCGGCGAAGCGGACCTCGGCGCCGTAGCCGCGGGTGGCCTGCACCTTGGGGATGCTGGCGCCCTCGGGCATGAAGACGGTCGCGCGGGTGCCGAGCAGGCGCGCGGCGAGGGCGACGCCCTGGGCGTGGTTGCCGGCGCTGGCCGCCACGACGCCGCGGGCCCGCTCGTCGGCGGGCAGCCGAGCGATCCGCACGTACGCACCGCGGATCTTGAAGGAGCCGGCGCGCTGGAGGTTCTCGCACTTCAGCAGCACCTCCCCGCCGAGACGCTCGGAGAGCAGCCGGCTGCGCACCAGCGGGGTGCGGCGCACGACCTCCTCGACGAGGGGCCGGGCGGCGAGGACGTCCGCGCGCGCCACCCGGGGTGGGTTCACGGCGTGTTCCCCGGTTCCCCCACGGGCGTGGGCGCCGGCTGGTCCGGTGCCAGGGGCGCGTCGCTGCGCTCGATGTCGCGGACCTCCTCGGGCTCCCGCCCGCCGCGCACGACGGTGCTCACGAGGGTGTTGGCCATCGCCACGAGCGGCACCGCGAACAGGGCGCCGACGATGCCGACGAGGGTGGCCCCGGAGGCCACCGCGAGGATCACCGCGAGCGGGTGGACCGCCACGGCGTGCCCCATCAGGAAGGGCTGCAGGACGTGGCCCTCGACCTGCTGCACCCCGATCACCACGGCCAGCATGGCGAGGGCCACGAACGGGCCGTGCGCGACGAAGGCGACGAGGACGGCCACGGTGCCCGCCAGCAGCGCCCCGACGATGGGCACGAAGGCGCCGAGGAACACCAGCACCGCCAGCGGCACCGCGAGCGGCACCTGCAGGGCGAGGGCGCCGATCCCCACGCCGATGCCGTCGACGAGGGCCACGACGATCGTGGCGCGCATGTAGTGGATGAGGGTCAGCCAGGACGCGCGGGCGCCCGCGTCGAGCGGCTCCTGCGCCGCCTGCGGGAGCAGGTGCAGGCACCAGGCCCAGATCCGCCGCCCGTCGAGCAGGAAGAAGAACGCGGTGAACAGGGCGATGAAGAAGCCCGCGACCACGTGGCCGGCGGTCACCGCGAAGCCGAGGGCGCCGGAGACGATGGTGCCCTGGTTGTTGCGCAGCGCGTCCTGGGCGCGGCCGACGTACTCGGAGACCGCCTGGTTGGACAGCTGCAGGGGGCCGGTGGCGAGCCAGCGCTCCACCTCGTTCACACCCTCCACCGCCTGCGCCTGCAGCTGGGTGAAGCCGTCGGCGACCTGCTGCCCGACCATCGTGATGAGGGCGCCGACGAGGGCGAGGGCGCCGAGCAGCGTGACGACGGCGGCGACGGGGCGGGGCACCCCCCGCTCGGCGGCGAAGGAGACGACCGGGCCGAGCAGCGCGGCCACGAGGACCGCGACGAGGACGGGGATGAGGACCTCGGAGACCTTGCTCAGCCCGTAGCCGAGCAGGGCCACGCCCGCCACGACGACGATGAAGCGCCACGACCACTCCGAGGCGATGCGCAGGGCGGGGGTGACGTCGGAGTCGCGCTGCACCGGCCGCCACACGACGCGGCTCACCGCCGCCGCGGGCCGGGCGCCGGCGGCCTGGGTCGCGGACGGGCTGGTGGGCGGGCCTGGGGACGCGCCGGGTTTCGCCATGCACGGATTCTGGCCCCGCCCCCGCCCGGTGCCCATCCCGGGGGCGGGGGCGCGCCGCGGCGGGCCCGTACTCGCCGTGGAGCCGGTGCCGACGTACGGTCGCTTCCGTGACCCCCGGTGCCGCCGCCACGCTCACCCCGCCCGTTCCGCCCGCCTCCCTGCCCACGACGCTCGGCGCGCTGCGCGCCTCCGGCCACCAGCACGTCAGCGTCAAGGAGGAGCTGCGCCGCAACCTCCTCGCCCGGATGCGCTCGGGCGAGACGCGCTTCCCCGGCGTCGTCGGCTTCGACGAGACGGTGCTGCCGGAGCTGGAGCGCGCCCTGCTCGCCGGCCACGACGTCGTCCTGCTGGGCGAGCGCGGCCAGGGCAAGACGCGCCTGCTGCGCTCCCTGGTGGGGCTGCTGGACGAGTGGACCCCCGTGCTCGCCGGCAGCGAGCTCAACGAGCACCCGTACGCGCCGCTGACGGCGGCCTCGCGCCGGCGGGCCGCGGAGCTGGGCGAGGACCTGCCCGTGACGTGGCTGCACCGCAGCCTGCGCTACGGGGAGAAGCTCGCCACGCCGGACACCTCCGTGGGCGACCTCATCGGCGACGTGGACCCGGTGAAGGTCGCGGAGGGCCGGACCCTCGGGGACCCGGAGACCATCCACTTCGGGCTCGTGCCGCGCACCAACCGCGGGATCTTCGCGGTGAACGAGCTGCCCGACCTCGCCGAGCGCATCCAGGTCTCGCTGCTCAACGTGCTGGAGGAGCGCGACGTGCAGGTCCGCGGCTACCAGCTGCGCCTGCCGCTGGACCTGTTGCTGGTGGCCAGCGCCAACCCGGAGGACTACACCAACCGCGGCCGGATCATCACGCCGCTGAAGGACCGCTTCGGGGCGGAGGTGCGCACGCACTACCCGCTGGAGGTGGACCTGGAGGTGGCGCTGGTGCGGCAGGAGGCCCGGCTCGTCGCGGAGGTCCCCGACCACCTGGTGGAGGTCCTGGCCCGCTTCACCCGCGGGGTGCGCGAGTCCCCTGCGGTGGACCCGGCCTCGGGGGTCTCGGCGCGCTTCTCCATCGCCGCGGCCGAGACGGCGGCGGCGGCGGCGCTGCGCCGCTCGGCGCTGGCCGGGGAGGACGAGGCCGTGGCGCGGGTGGGGGACCTGCTGACGGTGGTGACGGTCCTCGGCGGCAAGGTGGAGTTCGAGCAGGGCGAGGAGGGCCGCGAGGTCGAGGTCCTGGCGCACCTGCTGCGCTCGGCGGTGGCGGAGACGTTCCGCGCGCGCCTGGCCGGTGCGGACCTGTCGGGGTTCACCGAGCTGATGCGCGACGGGCGGAC
Source organism: Kineococcus anabasis (assembly GCF_054590795.1). NCBI lineage: Bacteria > Bacillati > Actinomycetota > Actinomycetes > Kineosporiales > Kineosporiaceae > Kineococcus > Kineococcus anabasis. The sequence continues at coordinate 268,817 of NZ_BAAIHU010000002.1, read as the reverse complement.
GGTGGAGACGGGCGACCTGGTGCCCGCCAAGCGGCTGCTGGAGCAGGTCGGCCCCGTCAGCGGCCTGGGGCGGGTGCTGGAGCGCCTCGGCCTGCAGGACGCCACCGCCGGTCAGGCCGCGTCGGGGGTGGAGTTCGTGCTGGAGTCGCTGCACCTGACGCGGCGCCTGGCGAAGGACGAGCTGGACGACGGGCGCAGCGTGTACGGGGCGGGCGGCCCGGCGGAGCGCTGAACCCCTCCCCGGCGGGGCGGGGTGCGGGCCTCAGCCCTCGCCCCAGCCGCCGAACGTCCGGTTCGGGCAGACGAGGTCGCAGGCGCTGACGCCGGCGGCCTCGGCCTGGCGGGTGGCCGCCTCGGCGCGCTCCACGCACAGCGGGCAGACCTCGGTCTCGGGGGGCAGGGCGAGGTGGATGCGCTGGTCGCGGCAGTCCACCCCGCACAGGGCGTACAGGGGCCCGTCGGTGGCGGCGGCCAGCAGCGCGTCGCAGCAGCCGATGTGCAGGACGTCGTCCTCGGAGGGCGCGGGCGCCGCCTCGGCGGGGGCGGGGGCGGTGTGGGTGCCGCCCGCGGGGCCGGCCGCCGCTGCGGTGGAGCGCATGGCAGGCAGCGTAGGCCGCGCCGGGCGGCGGGGGCCCACCGGCGCGGCACGGCGCGCGGGTGACCCGCCCGCCCGGAGGTGCTCAGCCGGAGGTGGTGTGCCGGTCCGCGACGGCGAGGGCCGCGTCGAGCACCGCGAGGCCCTCCGCGACCTCCTCGGGGGTGATGGTGCACGGCGGGACCACGTGCAGGCGGTTGAAGTTCGTGAAGGGCAGCACCCCGCCGTCCAGCAGGGCCGCGGTGAGCTGCCCCATGGCCTCGCTGGTGCCGCCGTAGGGGGCGAGCGGTTCGCGGGTCCCCCTGTCGCGCACCAGCTCCAGCGCCCAGAACACCCCGCGCCCGCGGACCTCCCCGATGCTGGGGTGCCGCTCCGCCAGGGCGCGCAGGCCGGGGCCGAGGTGGTCCTCCCCGATGGCGGCGGCGTTCTCCACGATCCCCTCCTCGGCCATGGCGGTGAGGGTGGCCACGGCCGCCGCGCACGCCAGGGGGTGCCCCGAGTAGGTGAGGCCGCCGGGGAAGGGCCGGTCCTCGAACGTCGCGGCGATGTGCGGGGAGATGGCGACCCCGCCCAGCGGCACGTACCCGGAGGTGACGCCCTTGGCGAAGGTCAGCAGGTCGGGGACGACGCCGTCGTGCTCGATCGCGAACCAGCGGCCGGTGCGACCGAAACCGCACATGACCTCGTCGGCGACCAGGACGATGCCGTGCCGGTCGCAGAGCTCGCGGACCCCGGCGAGGTAGCCCGGCGGCGGCACCATGATGCCCGCGGTGCCGGGCACGGGCTCCAGCACGATCGCGGCGATCGTCCCGGGGCCCTCGAACGCGACGACCTGCTCCAGGTGCGCCAGCGCCCTCTCCCGCTCCTCCTCCTCGGTGGTGGCCCAGAACGGCGAGCGGTACGGGAACGGGCCGGAGAAGTGCACGACGCCGGCGCTGCCGGTGTCGCTGGGCCAGCGGCGCGGGTCGCCCGTGAGGTTGACCGCGGTGGTGGTGCCGCCGTGGTACGAGCGGTACTGCGCCAGCACCTTGTGCCGGCCGGTGTGCAGCCGCGCCATGCGGACGGCGTACTCGTTGGCCTCGGCGCCGGCGTTGGTGAAGAACACCTTGTCCAGCTCGCCGGGGGTGCGCTCCGCGATCAGCCGCGCGGCCTCGCTGCGCTGGTCGTTGGCGTGCTGCGGGGCGATGGTGCACAGCACCTCCGCCTGCGCCCTGATCGCGGCGACCACCGTCGGGTGCTGGTGGCCGATGTTGGTGTTCACGAGCTGCGAGGACAGGTCGAGCAGGCGCCGGCCGTGCCCGTCCCAGACGTGGCGGCCCTGCGCGCGGGTGATGACGAGCGGGTCCAGGGAGCCCTGCGCCGACCAGGAGTGGAAGACGTGCCGGCGGTCCAGCTCGTAGGTGCGGCGGGCGGACGGCTCGGTGGGGACGGGCACGTTCTCTCCTCGGCGGGCTGGGGTGCCGGCTGGGGTGCCGGTTCGGGGCGCTCAGGTGTTCTGCGGGAAGCCTAGGTTCAGCCCGCCGTGGGACGGGCCGGGCCAGCGCTCGGTGACCACCTTGCCGCGGGTGAAGAAGTGCACGCCCTCGGTGCCGTGGGCGTGGCTGTCCCCGAACAGGGAGTTCTTCCAGCCGCCGAAGGAGTAGTAGGCCACCGGCACGGGGACGGGCACGTTGACGCCGACCATGCCGACCTCGACCTCGTTGCGGAAGCGGCGGGCCGCGCCGCCGTCGTTGGTGAACACCGCGACGCCGTTGCCGTAGGGGTTGGCGTTGATGAGGTCCAGCCCCTCGGCGTAGGACGCGACGCGCAGCACCGACAGGACCGGCCCGAAGATCTCGTCGGTGTAGACGGGCATGTCGGGCGTCACCCGGTCGAACAGGGTCGGCCCGAGCCAGAAACCCCGCCGGTCCCCGTCGGGCACCACGGTGCGCCCGTCGACGACCAGCTCGGCCCCCGCGGCCTCGCCGGCGTCGACGTAGGAGCGGACCCGGTCGCGGTGGGCGCCGGTGACCAGCGGCCCCATGTCGCAGCCGCGGCGGCCGTCGCCGGTGCGCAGGGTCGCCGTGCGGGCGCGGATCCTGGCGACGAGCTCGTCGGCGACCGGTTCGACGACCACGAGGGCGCTGACGGCCATGCACCGCTCCCCCGCCGAGCCGAACCCCGCGTTCACGGCGGCGTCGGCGGCGAGGTCGAGGTCGGCGTCGGGCAGGACGAGCATGTGGTTCTTCGCCCCGCCCAGGGCCTGCACCCGCTTGCCGGCGGCGGTGCCGCGCTCGTACACGGAGCGGGCGACGGGCGTGGAGCCGACGAAGGAGACCGCCTTCACGTCGGGGTGCTCCAGCAGGGCGCCCACGGCCGCCTCGTCGCCGTGGACGACGTTGAAGACCCCGTCGGGCAGGCCGGCCCGCTGCCACAGCTCCGCGAGGAACACCGCGGCCGAGGGGTCCTTCTCGCTGGGCTTGAGGACGACGGTGTCGCCCGCGGCGATGGCGACGGGGAAGAACCACATCGGGACCATGGCGGGGAAGTTGAAGGGGCTGACCACGGCGACGACGCCGAGCGGCTGGCGGATGGAGAACACGTCGACGCCCGTGGAGGCGTTCTCGCTGAAACCCCCCTTGAGCAGGTGCGGGACACCGCAGGCGAACTCGACGACCTCCAGGCCGCGGGCGACCTCCCCGGCGGCGTCGGCCAGGACCTTGCCGTGCTCGGCGGTGATGATCGCGGCGAGCTCGTCGCGGTGCGCGGAGAGCAGCTCGCGGAAGGCGAAGAGGACCTGCGTGCGCCGCGCCAGGGAGGTGTCGCGCCAGCCGGGGAACGCGGCCTTCGCGGCGGCGACCGCGGCGTCCACGTCGGCGGCACCGGCGAGCACCACCCGCCGGGTCACCCGCCCCGTGGCCGGGTCGTGCACGTCACCGGTGCGCCCGCCCGTGCCGGCGGTGGGGGCACCGGCGACCCAGTGCCGCACGAGCGGCGGAGCGGTGGCGTCCTGCACGACGGTGGGCTGGTCGGCGGTCGTGGTCACGAGGCCTCCTCGGATGTGCCGGGACGCCCGCCCCGGCGCGCCGAGCGTGGCACCCCGGGCGCTCCCGCGGAACCGACACCGTGTCAGCCGAACGACGCTCCGGCCGACAGGCCGTCGGGTGGCGGCCTCCTAGACTCCCCCGGTGCCGACGACCCTCGCCGACGTGCTCGGCCTCGACGTGCTGCGCACCGGGGCCCCCGAGGTCGTCACCGGCGCCGACCGGCTCGACGTCCCCGTGCGGTGGGTGCACGTCGGGGAGGTCGCCGACCTCACCGGCCTCCTGCAGGGCGGGGAGCTCATCCTCAGCACGGGCATGGCCCTGGCCGACGGCGGCGCCGCGGCCGCCGACCTGGCTGGGTACGTCGCCAACCTGCACGCCGCCGGGGCGTGCGGCCTGGTCGTGGAGCTCGGCCCCGCCCTGCCCGCGCTGCCCGCCGGGCTGGTGCGCGCGGCCCGGCGCCTGGGGCTGCCCGTCGTCGCCCTGCACCGCCGGGTCCGCTTCGTCGCCGTCACCGAGGCCGTGCACGCCCGCCTCCTCGACGAGCAAGCCGCCCTGCTGCGGCTGTCCCAGCAGGCGCACGACGTCCTGTCCCCCCTGAGCACCGAGGGGGCCGGTGCCGAGGAGATCGTGGCCCGCACCGCCGGCCTGGCCGGGGGCGCCGTCGTCCTGGAGGACCTGTCCCACCACGTCGTCGCGTTCGCCGCGCACGGCGAGGCCGCGGCCGGGCTGCTGCGCGACTGGGAGCACCGCTCCCGCCTCGCCGTGGGACCGGCCACCGGGCCCGGTGCGCCGCACGCCGGGGACACCGCCGCCACCGGCCGCCGCGGGCCGGAGCGCTGGCTGACGACCCCCGTCGGGCCCCGCCGGCAGCGCTGGGGCCGCCTCGTGCTGCCGGGCGCCGGCACCCTCGACGACCCCTCGGCGGGCATGGTCCTGGAGCGCGCCGCGGAGGCCCTGACCGTCGACCGGCTCGTCGAGCGCGACCAGGTGGGGCTGCGCCACCGCGCGGAGGGGGAACTGCTGGCCGACCTGGTGCGCGGCACCGCGGACGCCGCGGAGCTCGCCGCCCGGGCCGGCGCGCTCGGGGTGCCGGCCGCCCGCGCCTGGCTGGCGGTGGCGTTCGCCGACACCCCCGCGCCCGGTGCCGCGCCGGGCCCCGTGCCGGGGAGCCGGGGGCGCGGCGCGGACGCCCTCGCCGTGCACCGCCGCGACGCCGCGCTGGCCGAGCGGGTCTCCGCCGCCGTGCGCACCCAGCGCGCCGCGGCCCTCGTCTCCCCCGTCGACGCCGGTGTCGTCACGGCCCTGGTGGCGCTGACGACCGCGCGGCAGGAGGTGGCCGAGCGGGTCCTCACCGGGCTGCTGGACGCCCTGGAGCCGGGGGCGGTGCTGACCTCGCGGGCGGTGGGGGTGGGCGCGGTGGCCTCCTCGCTGGTGTCCGCGGGCGCGGCGCTGGCCGAGGCCCGGCACGTCGCCGAGGTCGCGGCGGCCACGATGCCGGCGGCCGGGGCGGTGGCGGCCCCCGGCGCGCGGCGGCGCTGGTACCGCGGCACGGACCTGCGCCTGCGGGGGGTGCTGACGCTGCTGCGGGAGGAGCCGCGGCTGCTCTCGTTCGCCGAGGCGGAGCTCGGGCGGCTGCTCGTGCACGAGGACGCCGCACGGCTGCTGCCGCTGCTGCGGGCGTTCCTGGAGTGCGCGGGCAACCGCAGCGAGCTGGCGCGGCGCAGCCACCTGAGCCGCCCGGCGCTGTACGACCGGCTGGCGGTGCTGCGGCGCGTCCTCGGCGTCGACCTGGACGACGGGGAGTCCCGCGCCTCCCTGCACGTGGCCCTCCTCCTGCGGGACGTGCGCGCCGCCCGGCGCCCGTGAGGCCCCCCTCCCCCGCCCCCGCCCCTCTCCCGCCCCCGCCCCTCTCCGGGTTTCGGCGCACCCGGGACCCCTCCTTCCCGCCCATCTCCGGGTCTCGGCGCACCCGGGACCCCTCCCTCCCGCCCATCTCCGGGTTTCGGCGCACCCGGGACCCCTCCCTCCCGCCCGTCTCCGGGTCTCGGCGCACCCGGGGACCCCCGATCCCGCCCATCTCCGGAGATGGGCGGGGATCGGGACCCCTCCTGGCGCCCGAACCCGGAGAAGGGCGGTGCGCACCCGGGCACCCGGGCACCCGGGCGCGCGGGGCGGGGAGGCGGCGTAGCGTGCGGGCATGACCGAGCCCCGCCCGGGACGGCGCCGCGCCGGCCGGTACCGCTACGGCGCCTGGCACGGCGGCCCCGACCCCCTCGCCCCGCCCTACGACGTGCGCGCCGCACTGGACCGGGTGGGCCGGGAGGTCCTCGGCGGCGGCAGCCTGCGCGACGCCCTGCGCGAGATGGTGCGCCGCGGCCCCGACGGCGGGCGCGGCCTGGAGGAGCTGCGCGCCCGGGCCCAGCGGCTGCGGCGCGAGGCCCAGCGCCGCGGCGACCTCGACGGCGCGGTGACCCGGGCCCGCGCGCAGCTGGACCAGGCGCTGGCGGCGGAGCGGGCGGAGCTGGCCGGGCGCGAGGACGACGACGCCCGCTTCGCCGAGGCCCGCCTCGACGCCCTGCCCCGCTCCACCTCGCAGGCCGTGCGGGAGCTCGCCGACTACGAGTGGGCCTCGGAGGAGGCCCGCGCCGCGTACCAGCAGATCCTCGACGGGTTGCGCTCGGACGTGCTGGACCACCAGTTCCGCGGCCTGCGCGACGCCCTGGAGAACGGCGGCGGTCAGGAGCGGGTGAAGGACATGCTCGCGGACCTGAACCGGCTGCTGGACCGGCACGCCCGCGGGGAGGACACCGCCGAGGAGTTCGCGCGGTTCAAAGAGGAGCACGGCGACCTCTTCGGGGACGACCCGCAGGACGTCGACGAGCTGGTGGACTCCCTGGCGCGCAGGGCCGCGGCGGCGCAGCGGCTGATGCAGTCGCTCTCCCCGCAGCAGCGCGAGGAGCTGGGCTCGCTCATGGCACAGGCGATGGGCGACCCGGACCTGCAGGCCCAGCTGATGGCGCTGGGCGACAACCTGCGCGCGCTGCGCCCGGACCTGGACTGGTCCCGGCGGCAGCGGGTGCAGGGGCCGCCGGGCTCGGAACCGCTGGGCTACGCCGACGCCGCCGGGGCGCTGGAGGAGCTCGCGGAGCTGGACGAGCTGGTCGACGCCCTCGGGCAGGAGCACCCGGGCGCGACGCTGGACGACGTGGACGTGGACGCGGTGGAGCGCCAGCTGGGGCGGGCCGCGGCGGACGACGTGCGGCGGCTGCGGGAGCTGGAGCGGGAGCTGCAGCGGCAGGGCTGGGTCACGCCGTCGGCGCAGGGCCTGACGCTCTCGCCGAAGGCGCTGCGGCGACTGGGGCAGACGGCGCTGCAGCGGGTGTTCTCCCGGGCGCTGACCGGCCGGCGCGGGGACCACGACGACCGCGACGCAGGCGCCTCGGGCGAGCCGACGGGCGCGTCGCGGCAGTGGCGCTTCGGCGACGAGCAGCCCCTGGACGTGGTGCGGACGGTGTCGAACGCCGTGCGCCGCAGCGGGACGACGGGCGCGGGCGGGGTGCGGCTGTCGTGGGAGGACTTCGAGGTCGTCGAGACGGAGCGGCGCGCCTCCGCGGCGGTCGCCCTGTGCGTGGACCTGTCGTACTCGATGGCGGTGGAGGGTCGCTGGGGCCCGATGAAGGAGACGGCGCTGGCGCTGTCGCACCTGCTGAGCACGAGGTTCCCGCAGGACGCCCTGCAGATCGTGGGTTTCGGGCTGCACGCGATGCCGATGAACCTGGCGGAGCTGGCGGCGGTCGAGCCGGACTACGTGCAGGGCACGAACCTGCAGCACGCGCTCAGCCTGGCCCGGCGGCACCTGCGGCGGCACGCGGACTCCGAGCCGGTGGTGCTGGTCGTCACCGACGGTGAGCCGACCGCGCACCTGGTCGGCGGGGAGGCGACGTTCGCGTGGCCGCCGACGCCGCACACGGTGCGGGCGACGCTGGCGGAGGTGGACCAGCTGACCCGGTTCGGGGCGACGGTGAACTTCTTCATGCTGGGCGAGGACGTGGGTCTGCGCCGGTTCGTGGACGCGGTCGCGCGGCGCAACGGTGGGCGGGTCCTGACCCCGAGCCCGGAGCGGCTCGGGGAGTACGTGGTGGACGACTACCTGCGGGCCCGCTCGGGCCGGCGGGGACGCCGCGCCTCCTGACCTGCGCGGCGGGTCCTGCCCTGCACTGAGCCGCCCGGGTCGTGGAGACGTTGCGCGCGCGACACGCGGGCCTGTCCCCGCGGAACGTCCCCGCCCCGGGCGCGCGTCACGTGGAGGGGGACCTCCCGCGCGCGACACGCGGGCGTGTCGCAGCGGAACGTCCCCGCCCCGGGCGCAGCCGCGCCCCGCCCCGGGCGCAGCCGCGCCCGCCCAGGGCCCCGGCCCTCAGCCCAGGGCGCGCTCGAGGTCCGCGATGAGGTCGTCGGCGTCCTCGATGCCCACGGACAGGCGCACCAGGTCGTCCGGCACCTCCAGCGGGGAGCCCGCGGTGGAGGCGTGCGTCATGCGCCCGGGGTGCTCGATGAGGGACTCGACCCCGCCGAGGGACTCCCCCAGGGTGAACAGTTCCGCGCCCTTGCAGACCTGCAGGGCGTCCTCGGCGCTGCGCGTGCGGAAGCTCACCATGCCGCCGAAGCGGCGCATCTGCTTCGCCGCGACCTCGTGGTTGGGGTGCGAGGCCAGGCCCGGGTAGAGGATCTGCGTCACCCGGGGGTGGGCGGCGAGGAACTCCACGATCTTCTCGGCGTTGTCGCTGTGCCGCTCCATGCGGACGCTGAGGGTCTTCAGGCCGCGCTGCACGAGCCAGGAGTCGAACGGCCCCGGCACGGCGCCCATCGCGTTCTGGTGGAAGCCGACCCGCTCGGCGAGGGTGGAGCCGCGGCCGTCGTCGCCGTCGCGCAGGACCACCGCGCCGCCGACGACGTCGGAGTGCCCGCCGGCGTACTTCGTCGTGGAGTGCACGACGACGTCGGCGCCCAGGACGAGCGGGGTCTGCAGGTAGGGCGTGGCGAAGGTGTTGTCCACGACGAGCAGCGCGCCGGCGTCGTGGGCGATCTCGGCGAGGGCGGCGATGTCGCCGATCGTCAGCAGCGGGTTCGTGGGCGTCTCCACCCACAGCAGCCGGGTGCGACCGGGCCGCACGGCGGCGCGCACGGTGTCGAGGTCGGCGATGTTGGCCGGGGTGTGCTCCACGCCCCACGGCCCGGCGACCTTGTGGATCAGCCGGTAGGTGCCGCCGTAGGCGTCGTTGGGGACGACGACGTGGTCCCCGGGGCGGCACAGCGCCCGCAGGAGGGTGTCCTCGGCGGCCAGGCCGGAGGCGAAGGCGTACCCGGCGTCGCCCTGCTCCAGGGAGGCGATCTGCTCCTCCAGCGCGCTGCGCGTGGGGTTGCCGGAGCGGGAGTACTCGTACCCGGTGCCCAGGCCGGTCCGCAGGCCGCCCACGCCGTCCTGCTTGTAGGTGGAGACCTGGTAGATCGGGGTGACGACCGCGCCGGTGGCGGGGTCGGCCTCCTGCCCGGCGTGGATGGCGCGGGTGGAGAAGCCGGGCAGCCGGGCGCCGTCGGGGGCCTGGGACGCGGGCGTCGGGGTGTCAGCGGTCACGCGGACGAGCCTAACCGCCGGGAACGACCTGGCCCTCCGCGTGGTTGGAGCAGGCAGGCAGCGAGAGGAGCACCGTGTTCGGCAACCCGTTCAAGACCCGTCTGGTGACCGCGGAGGAGGCCCTGCCGGGCCGGGCCACCCGCCCGTTCACCGTCCCGCGGGACCACCTCGTCCTGGGCACCCCGCTGGAGGGCCCGTGGCCGGAGGGCACCGAGGTGCTCCACGTGGCGATGGGCTGCTTCTGGGGTGCCGAGCGCATCTTCTGGCAGCTCCCCGGGGTCGTCACCACCGCCGCCGGCTACATGGGCGGTTTCACCCCCAACCCGACGTACGAGGAGTCCTGCACGGGGCGCACCGGCCACGCCGAGGCCGTCCTGATCGCCTACGACCCCGCGGTCACCGGCCCGGAGCAGCTGCTGAAGGTGTTCTGGGAGAACCACGACCCGACGCAGGGCTTCCGCCAGGGCAACGACCGGGGCACCGAGTACCGCTCGGCGGTGTACTGGACGACGGACGCGCAGGCCGCCGCCGTGGAGGCGACGCGGGAGTCCTTCCAGCGGACCCTGACGCAGAACGGCCTCGGGCGGATCACCGCGGAGCTGCGCCCGGCGGCGGAGGCGGGGCCGTTCTGGTACGCGGAGGAGTACCACCAGCAGTACCTGGCGAAGAACCCGTCCGGCTACTGCAACCACGGCCCCAACGGCATGACGTGCCAGATCGGCGTGGCCACCGTCGAGGGCTGAGCGGGACCGCGGCGCGTGCGGGGTGCCACCCCGCGCGCGTCGCGCCCGGTGTCAGCCCCCCGGTGCGGGCGGCGGGGGCGGTGCCGCGCCGGGGAACGGCTGCACCGGCAGGCCGAGGGCCGCGGAGGCGCCGCCGACGCTCTCGCGCCAGATCGGCGCCGCCACCGTGCCGCCGTAGACGGGGTCGCGGGAGACGCCGTTGATGGGCACCCCGTTGAGGCTCTTGCTGCCGGAGGCGTGCCCCACCCAGACCGCCGAGGCCAGCTGCGCGGTGTAGCCCGCGAACCACACGTCGGTGCTGTTGTTCGTGGTGCCGGTCTTGCCCGCGACGGGCCGGTCGAGCCGGGCCGCCTGGCCGGTCCCGCCGGCCACGACGTCCTGCAGCGCGGAGGTCACCGCCCGCGCCACGCCCGGGTCGAGGACCTGGGCGCACTCCGCGCCCGGCACCGGCAGCGGCTTACCGTCGCGGTCGAGCACCCGGTCGATGGCGACCGGCCGGCAGAACCTGCCGTCGGCGGCGAAGGCCGCGTACGCCCCCGCCATGCTCAGCGGGGAGACGGGGTTCACGCCCAGGGTCAGGGCCGGGAAGACGTGCAGGTCGGTGGTGGGCGGCTGCCCCTCGACCTTCACGTCGGGTGCGGCGAGCGTGACCCCGAGCGCCTGCGCCGTCCTGGCGATGCTGCACAGGTCGAGCTGCTTCTCCATCGCCACGTACGCCGTGTTCACCGACAGCCGGGTGGCCTCCCGGACCGTCATCGGCCCGGACTCGCCGCTCTCGGCGTTGCCGTAGCGGTAGGTCTCCCCGCGCATCGGGCGCCCGCAGGCGCGGAACGCGCTGAACGGGTCCTCCCCGCGCTCGGGGGCGACGATGACGTCCTCCAGCGACCGGCCCGTCTGCAGCCACTCGGCGAGGGTGAAGACCTTGAACGAGGAGCCGGTCTGGAAACCGCTGCCACCGCCGCGGGCGCGCTCGACGTTGTAGTTCACCATCGTCACGCCGACCTTCGACTCGTCCGGCGAGAACGTGGTGTCCTGCGCCATGGCGAGGATGCGGCCGGTCCCGGCCTCGACGACGGAGGACGCCGCCCGCACCGGCTGTCCCGGCGCGACACCGCGGTTCACGGCGTCGGAGGTGATCTGCTGCACCCTGGGGTCCAGGGTGGTGGTGACCTCCAGCCCGCCGGTGCGCAGGGTCTTGCGCCGGTCCTCCTCGGTGGCGCCGAAGGCGGGGTCGGCCAGCAGGATGCGGGTCACGTAGTCGCAGAAGTACGCCGCGGCACCCGCGCCGATGCAGCCGCGCCGGTCGCGCTGGACGTTGAGGACGACGGGCGCGGCGACGGCCGCGGCGTGCTCGGCCTCGTCGATGCGGCCGAGGTCGCGCATGCGCGTCAGCACCACGTCGCGGCGCTCCTTCGCCGCCTCGGGCTCGGCGATCGGGTCGAACTGCGCGGGGTTCTGCACCATCCCGGCGAGGAGGGCGGCCTCCGGCAGGGCCAGCTCCCGCGCGGGCCTGCCGAAGTAGAAGCGCGAGGCGGCCTCGACGCCGTAGACGTTGTTGGAGAAGAACACGATGTTGAGGTAGCCGGCGAGGATGTCGTCCTTGGACATCCTGCGCTCCACCCCCACCGCGAGCTTCATCTCGCGGAGCTTGCGGGCGTACCCCTCGCTGCCCTCGGCGGCCACGGCGTCCTGGGCGGACTCCCGGTCCTCGCGCGCCACGGCCTCCTGCACGAGGACGTTCTTGACGTACTGCTGCGTGATGGTGGAGGCGCCCTGCGTCTCGCCGCCCCCGGCGACGTTGTTCACCAGGGCCCGCCCGATGCCGCGCACGTCGACGGGCCCGTGCTCGTAGAACCGGTCGTCCTCGATGGCGAGGATGGCCTCGCGCATCGCGGGGGCGATGTCCTGCAGGGGGACGACGATGCGGTCCTGCTCGTAGACGCGCGCCATGAGGGAGCCGTCGGCGTAGAGGATGCTCGTGGGCTCGGGGACCGCGGTGTCGTCCATGGCCACGGGCAGGGACTCGAAGACGTCCACGCCGCGGCGGGTCAGCAGCCCTGCGGCCGCCGCCGTGGGCACGGCCAGACCGGCGGCCACCACGCCCGCCGCGGTGCTCACCGCGGCGAAGGCGGCCAGGAGCCGGAGGCTGGAACGGCGGGCCGCCGGGGGGTCGGCGACCGCCTCCCCGGGCTCTGGTTCCGGGCCGGGGGCGTCCACGGGACAAGCCAATCACCAAGTCGCCGAACCCGCTCCCCGAGCGCCCGCGGGGGTGTCCGCACGGTGTCCGCTCAGCTGCAGCCGCACTCCAGGGCCAGCGCCGCGGGGATGCTGGTGAGCACCGCCTCGGGGGAGTCCGCCACGTCCGGGGCCACGGCCCGCAGGCACGCGAGGACCCCCGGCGCGGGGTCGAGCAGCAGCACGCGCGGGAAGCACGAGCGTGCGGCCTCGGCGAGGTGCGCGGCGCCCTCCCGGTCCACGGCGCGCAGCAGCGCGAGATCGCAGACGAGGGTGTGCGCGCCGTCCGCGAGCGCGTCGGCGAGGGCCTCGCGCGCCGCGGTGAGGGTGGCGCCGGTGTCCAGGGCACCCTCGAAGCGCAGCACGGTCGTGCAGGAGAGCCGGACGGGGGTGACGTGCAGCGGCTCGGGGTGCGGGCGGCCCCGCGAGACGCGCCGCAGGGTGCGCAGTACGGCGGCGAAGATGTCGGCGCGCGCCTCGGTGCGGGCCCGGGCGACGACGCTGTCCGCACCGTGCCGGCTGATGATTTCCCGCAGGCGGGGGCCGGGGTCGACGGTCTCCCCGCGCGGGCCCGTGGTGATGTCGCAGTAGGTCAGCGCGTCGGCCACGGCCCCGTCCGGCACGCCCAGCCCGGCCAGTTCGGCGTCCAGGCCCCGGTGCCGCGCCTCGACGGCGGCGCCGGAGTGGTGGGCGACGAGGGCGGCCAGCTCCGGCTCGCCGAGGCGCAGCAGGTGCCGGGCGCCGTCGAGCGGGTGGAACCCGGTGTCCACGAGGGCCGGTGAGTAGCCGATGTCGTGCAGGTAGGCCGCGGCGACGAGCAGCTCCGCCTCCCGGGGGGAGAACCCCGGGGCGGCCCACCAGGCGTGGATGGCGACCTCCTGGGTGTGGTCCCAGCGCACGGGCAGGTCGGCGAGCAGCCGGCCGGCCTCGCCCGCGGCCCAGAGCACCAGGTCGCGCCGCTCGGGAGGACGGTGCGCGGGAGCGGGCGGGCACGCCGTCTGGACCGTGGTGGACGCGGACATGAACGCATGGTGGCGTGTCCGGCGGTCCTGCGCAGCCCTTCACCGGGGGGTGTCGCCCCTGCGCGAGGCCTCGTCGGCGCACCGTCGAACCGCACTCACGGTGGGTGAGTTCCCGGTGGTCCGGCGGCCTTCACGACTGGAGCGCGGCGGGCACCGGTCGGGGAGCGACCGGGCGCGGAAGACCGGCAGCCGGGGCTCGACCGGGCCGGGCAACCCCGGGCGCAGGTACCTCAGCGCGTGGACGACCGGAGGGCGGCACATGCCGACCTACCTCCAGGTAAGCTCAGGAGGCTGTTTACTTGATGCAGTCGTTCGACTACTTGGTGCTACTGGTCGTGGAGGTCCGCATGCCCTGGGTCACCGAGGAGGACCGCGTGGTCCTCGAGTACGTCACCGCCTGGTACGAGGACCACCGCGGTGCCCTCCCGGCCAGCCGGGTGGCCGAGGCGACCGGCCTGCCGTGCGAGACGGTCCGCGCGGCCGCCGGCGTCCTGGCCCTCGCGGCGGGCCTGCGCATCTCCCCCGCCCGCTACCACGGCGGCGCGTGCGACGTGCTCTTCATTGACGCCCCGCCCCACGCCCGGCACGTCCTCGACCTCACCGGGGTGGACCGGGACGCCTGACCGGGGCGCCTGACCGGGGCGCCTGACCGGGGCGCTCCTCCGCGGGTACCGCGTCCTGCCCGGCCCACGGCCTGCCCGTCCGGCGCGGCGCACGACGACGGCGCCCCGGTCCAGGTGGACCGGGGCGCCGTCGTCGTGCGGTCAGCCGAGGTGCACCAGCTCCACGTAGCGGCGCAGGACCGTGGCGACGACCTCGTCGGGGTCGGCGGCCCACACGTCGGCGTGGAAGATCTCCGTCTCCACGTCCCCGCGGTAGCCAGCGGCGTGCACCGCCGCGGAGATCGCGGGGAAGTCGATGTGGCCGTCGCCCATCATCCCCCGCGCGAGCAGCGTGTCCGCGGGCAGCGGCGTGATCCAGTCGCACACCTGGTAGCTGGCGATGCGCTCGCCCGCGCGGGCGATCTGCCGCGGCAGGTCCGGGTCCCAGAAGACGTGGAAGGTGTCGACCACGACGCCGACCTGCTCGACGGGGAACTGCGCCGCCATGTCCACGGCCTGCCCGAGCGTGGAGATCACCGCGCGGTCCGCGACGTACATGGGGTGCAGGGGCTCCAGGGCCAGGCGCACGCCCCGCTCCCCCGCGTAGGGGGCGAGCTCGCCGATCGCGTCGGCCACCCGCTGCCGGGCGGCGGGCAGGTCCTTGGACCCGGCGGGCAGCCCGCCGACGACCATGACGAGGCAGTCCGTGCCCAGCGCCGCGGCCTCGTCGACGGCCAGGCGGTTGTCCCGCAGCGCCTCGGCGCGCTCCTCGGCGCCGGAGGCGGTCAGGAAACCCCCCCGGCACAGCGAGGACACCCGCAGGCCCGCGTCCCGCACGAGCCGCACGGCGCTCTCCAGCCCGACCTCGTGGAGCCGGTCGCGCCACACCCCGATCGCCGGGACGCCCGCGCGGCGGCAGACGTCCACCGCGTCCGCCAGGCCGATGTGCTTGGTGGTGGCCTGGTTCAGCGAGAACCGCGCGAGGCGGGGGTCCCCCGGCCGCGGCGTGGGCACCGCGGCCGGCAGCCCGGAGGGGACGTCCACGGCCGCGACCTGCGCACCCTCCTGCACGGCGGTCACGCGTCGAACCCGTGCACGGACAGGTACCGGCGCATCCGCTCGGTGGCCAGCTGCGGGTCGGCGAGCAGCCCCGCCTCGTCGGCCAGCCGGAACGTCTCGGCCTGGTGCACGGCGCTGCGGGCGCTGTGCAGGCCGCCGACCATCGCGTAACCGGGCTGCAGGCCGTTGAGCCAGGCCAGGAACGCGATGCCGGACTTGTAGTAGTACGTCGGCGCGCCGAAGACGTGGCGGGCCAGCTCCAGCGTCGGCTTCAGCGCCGCCTCGTACCCGGCGGTGTCGTCGCGGTCCAGGGCCTGCAGGGCGGTGGAGGCGGCCGGGGCGATCGCGGCGAAGATGCCGAGCAGGGCGTCGGAGTCGTGCTCGCCGTCGCCCAGGATCAGCTCGGGGTAGTTGAAGTCGTCGCCCGTGTAGACGCGGACGCCCGCGGGCAGCAGTCGGCGCAGGCCGGCCTCGTGCTGGGCGTCGAGCAGGGACACCTTCACCCCGTCGACCTTGTCCGCGTTCTCCCGCACGAGGCGGACGAACGACTCCGTCGCGGTGGCCACGTCGTCGGCGCCCCAGTAGCCCGCCAGCGCCGGGTCGAACATCGGCCCGAGCCAGTGCAGGATCACCTTCCCCGACGCCTGGCGCAGCAGGGCCGAGTACACCGAGGCGTACTCCTCGGCGCTCGTGGCGGTGGCGGCGAGCTGGCGGCTGGCCATGAGGATGACCTGCGCGCCGGCGCCCTCGACCACGGCGAGCTGCTCCTCGTAGGCGGCCTGCACGGTCGCGAGGGTGGACGGGCCGGCGGGCAGGTGGTCGGTGCCGGCGCCCGCGGCGATGCGGCCGCCGGCGGCGTTCGCCTCGGCGGCGCTGCGGCGGATCAGCTCCTGCGTGGCGGGCCAGTCCAGGCCCATGCCGCGCTGGGCGGTGTCCATGGCCTCGGCGACGCCCAGGCCCCAGGACCACAGCTCGCGGCGGAAGGCGAGGGTGGAGTCCCAGTCGACGTCGGCCGGGGCGCCGGGGACGTTCTCGGCGCCGGCCCGCGGCACGACGTGGGCGGCGGCGAAGGCGCGGCGGCTGCGGATCGGGCCGGTGGGCCGCTCCCACGTACCCGGGGTGCGCAGGGTGTGCTCCCGCAGGGTGAGCGACCCGTCCGCGGCGCGCTGCGGGAGCCTCAGCGCGGGGCTCACAGCTCGATCCCCGGCAGCGTGAGGCGGCGGCCCTGCGCGGAGGAGGCCAGACCGGTCTCGGCCAGGCGCACGCCGCGGGCACCGGCGAGGAAGTCGTACGGGTGCGGCGCGTCCTCCACGACGTGGCGGACGAACTGCTCCCACTGGACCTTGAACCCGTTGTCGAACTCGGTGTTGTCCGGCACCGTCAGCCAGTCGCCGCGGTAGTCGTGCTGCTCGGGCAGGTCGGGGTTCCACACGGCCTTCGGGGTGGCGCTGCGCGGCTGGACGCGGCAGCCCCACAGCCCGGCGACGGCGCTGCCGTGGGTGCCGTCCACCTGGAACTCCACGAGCTCGTCGCGGTCGACGCGCACGGTCCAGGAGGAGTTGAGCTGGGCGATGATGCCGCCCTCGAGCTCGAAGATGGCGTAGGCCGCGTCGTCGGCGGTGGCCTTGTACTCCTCGCCCCTCTCGTCGTACCGCACGGGGACGTGGGTGACGGCGCGGGCGGTGACGGCCTCGACCGGGGCGAGGATCTGCTCCAGGACGTAGTTCCAGTGGCAGAACATGTCCGCGACGATCCCGCCGCCGTCCTCGGCGCGGTAGTTCCAGCTCGGCCGCTGCGCCGGCTGCCAGTCGCCCTCGAACACCCAGTACCCGAACTCACCGCGCACGGAGAGGATCTGCCCGAAGAAGCCGGAGTCCACCAGCCGCTTGAGCTTGACCAGGCCGGGCAGGAAGAGCTTGTCGTGCACGACGCCGTTCTTGACCCCGGCGGCGGTGGCGAGGCGGGCCAGCTCGACGGCCTCCTCGAGGGTCTCGGCGGTCGGCTTCTCGGTGTAGACGTGCTTGCCCGCGGCGATGGCGCGGGTGATGGACTCCTTGCGCACGGCGGTGAGCTGCGCGTCGAAGTAGACCGGGTAGGACTCGTCGCCGAGCACCGAGTCGAGGTCGGTGGTCCAGTTCGTGAGGCCGTGGCGCTCGGCGATCTCGGCCAGCTTCGCGGCGTTGCGGCCGACGAGGACGGGCTCGAGCTGGACGCGGCTGCCGTCGGACAGCTCCACCCCGCCCTGCTCCCGGATGGCGAGGACCGAGCGCACCAGGTGCTGGCGGTACCCCATCCTCCCGGTGACCCCGTTCATCACGATCCCGAGCTGCTGCGTCATCGCGGCCTCCGTGTGTGCTCGTGCGGCACGGCCGTGCGGCACGGATGGTTGGAAAGCGTTTGCCCGGCCACGTTAGGCCGGTTCGGCACGACGGCGCAAGCACTTGCCCCTGTTCGGGGAGCGCTCCGTGGGGGATCATGGGCAAGCGCATACCCGCCACCGCGCCGACGGCTCCCGTGCCACCATGTGCGCGCACCTCCGGTGACCGGTGGCACGACCGCCGCCGACGGCTCCCACCCACCCGACCCGAACCGCCCGGAGGCCCGCCATGACGACCCGGAGGCCGATCACCCTGGCCGACGTGGCCCGCAGCGCGGGGGTCTCCCTCGCGACCGCCTCCCGGGCCCTCAACGGCAGTGCGCGCGTCGTGCGCCCCGACCTCGCCGAGCGCGTCACCGCGGCCGCCGCCGAGCTCGGCTACGTGCCCGACCCCGTCGCGCAGTCCCTGGCGCGCAAGTCCAGCAACCTGGTCGGGCTGATCGTCCACGACATCGCCGACCCGTTCTTCAGCTCCATCGCCGCCGGCGCGATGCGCGTCGCCGACGAGCAGGACCTCGTCCTGACCCTGGGCGCCACCGGCCGCGACCCGCGCCGCGAGCTCGCCCTCGTCACGACGATGCGGCTGCAGCGGGCGCGGGCCCTGGTCCTGGTCGGCAGCCGCCTCACCGGTGACCCCGGCGCCGAGGAGCGGCTCGCCGAGGAGCTGCGCTCCTTCGCCGCCGGCGGTGGGCGCGTCTGCTCCGTGCGCCAGCCGGGCCTGCCCGGGGACGTCGTGCAGCCGGACAACCGCGGCGGCGCCCGCCAGCTCGCCGCGGCCCTCGCCGGGCTCGGGCACCGGCACGCCGCGGTGATCGCCGGGCCGGAGGGCGTGGCGACCTCCGAGGACCGGCTGGCCGGCTTCCGCGAGGGGATGGCCGCCGCGGGCGTCGACCCCGCGGGCGTGCGCGTCCTGCGGGGGCGGTTCGACCGCGACGGCGGGTACGCCGCCGGGGCGGAGCTGGCCGCCGACCTCGGGCGGACGACGTGCGTCTTCGCCCTCAGCGACGTCATGGCGCTCGGCGCGGTGGCGGCGCTGCGCGAGCGCGGGGTCTCGGTGCCGCACGACGTGTCCGTGGCCGGCTTCGACGACGTCCCCACCCTGCGCGACACCGTGCCGTCGCTGTCGACCGTGCGCATCCCGCTGGAGGAGATCGGGGAGCAGGCCGCGCGCCTGGCCCTGGACGGCGCCGAGCCGGGCCGGCACCTGGTGGTCCCCGCCGAGGTCGTCCTGCGCGCCAGCACCGCCCCGCCGCGCCCGTCCTGACGACCCCCCGCGGCGCCCGATCCGTTGAGCGCGCAAGCGGTTTCACCGCGAGCGACCGCCCGGTGACGACTTGGTGAAAGCGCCGGGGAGGCCCCACGGCCGCTGCTAGCTTGCGAACCCGTCTCAACCGCCGGGTGCGCCGACACCCGGGACCCGACCTGAGGTGAACCGTGGGCACCGTCCGCACCATCGTCTTCCCGGCACTGCGACTGCTCGTGTGGTTCGTCATCGCCGTCTGCCTCGTCTACATCGCCTTCTTCCGCGGCGCCCCGGACGCCAGCAGCGACCCGGCCCGCCCGTCGGCCACCATCACCGCCCCGGAGACGACGGTGGCCCGCGGCGACGTCGTCAACCTCGTCACCCTCAGCGGGACCGTCACCGAGGACCCCGCCACGACGGTGAAGTCCACCGCGGCCGGCACCGTCGGCAAGCTGCGGGTGGAGGTCGGCGACGCGGTCGACAAGGGCGACCCGCTGTTCACCGTCGTCGTGCCGGTGGAGGAGACGGCGGCGCCGGTGCCCCCGCCCGCAGACCCCGCGGCGCCCCCGGCCCCCGCGCCGAAGCCGAGGACGAAGACCGTCACCGTGACCGCCACCGCCGCGGGCACCGTCGCCACCCTCGACGTCCTCCCCCAGCAGTCCGTCGAGATCGGGACCGCGGTCGCCACCCTCAGCCCCGGCGTCCTGAGGATCAGCGCCCCGCTGACGCAGCAGGACCAGTACCGCCTCCTCCAGCCGCCCACCCTGGCCAAGGTCACCGTGCCCGGCGGGCCCGGTTCCTTCGACTGCGGCGAGCTGCGCACCGGCCGCCCCGCCGGCGCGGCCCCGGCACCGCAGGACCCCTCGGTGCCGCCCGGGATGGACACGGGGATGGACCCCGCCGCCACCCCCACCGGCGCCACCCTCACCTGCCGGGTGCCGGACACCGTGCCGGTGTTCGCCGGCGCCACCGCCAGCGTGGAGGTCACCGCCGGCGAGGCGCGCGGCGTCCTCGTCGTCCCGGTGACCGCGGTCAAGGGCACCACCGGCACCGGCACCGTCTGGGTGCTCGGCGACGACCCCGCCGACACCGAGGGCCTGGAGACGCCCGTCACCCTGGGCCTCACCGACGGGCAGAACGTCGAGGTCCGCGCGGGCCTCGCCGAGGGCGCGCGCATCCTGCAGTTCGTCCCGAACTCCGACGAGGTGCCGATGGGCCCCGACGGGGGCATGGGCCCCGGGATGGGCTACTGATGGGCCTGCTGCACCTGCAGGACGTCAGCCGCTCGGTGCCGCTGCCCGACGGCACCACCCTGCACATCCTCACGGGCGTGGACCTCGACGTGGAACCCGGCGAGCACATCGCCATCGTCGGCCGCTCGGGGTCGGGCAAGTCCACGCTGCTCAACCTCATGGGCCTGCTGGACTCCCCCACCTCCGGCACGTACCTGCTCGACGGCCGCCCCGTCGAGGGGCTCGGGCAGCGCGCGATGGCGCGCCTGCGCGGCGCCACCTTCGGGTTCGTGTTCCAGCAGTTCAACCTGCTGCCCGGGCGCACGGCGACGGAGAACGTGGCCTCCCCGCTGCTGTACGGCTCCGCGCGGGAGTTCTTCGGCCGCAGGCGGATCGCGCGGGAGATGCTGGAGCGCGTCGGCCTCGGCCACCGCCTCGACACCATGCCGGAGAAGCTCTCCGGCGGTGAGCAGCAGCGCGTCGCCCTCGCCCGCAGCCTCGTGCGCCGCCCGCGCGTCCTGCTCGCGGACGAGCCCACCGGCGCCCTCGACGTCGACACCGGCAGCGCCGTGATGGACGTGCTGGAGTCCCTCGTCACCGAGCACGGCACCACCCTGGTCACCATCACCCACGACCTGTCCGTCGCCGCGCGCGCCGACCGGCAGTTCCGCCTCGACCACGGCGTGCTCAGCGAGGTGCCCGCCTCGAGCATGCCGGCGCTCACGGCCTCCCGGAGCGGCACGTGACCGGCGTCCTCGCGGCCCTCACCGAGGCCTGGGGCGAGCTGCGCGTCCACCGCGTCCGGGTGGTCCTCGCCCTCGTCGGGGTGTTCCTCGCCGTGTTCGCCATGACGACCATCACGGCCGTCGGCAACATGGCCCGCCAGATGATCCTGGAGGAGGGCGAGCGCACCGGCGGCCGCCCCGCCAGCCTCCAGGTGTCGATGTACTCGATGTCCGGGCAGCCCGACGCGCGCGCCGCCGTGCGGATGGAGGAGGCGGCGCGGCAGACCGTGGACCGCTACGACATCCGCTGGGCCGGCCTCGTCGGCCAGCAGCGCCAGCTCGTGGCCCGCCTCCCGCAGGGCGCGCAGCACCTCTCGGTGTGGACCGTCGACCCCTCCTACGGCACGATGCACCGGCTCGTGCCCGACGCCGGGCGCTGGTTCACCGAGGCGGACGCGGACCTGCTGTCCCCCGCGGTCGTCGTCAACGAGGTCATGGCCGCCACCCTCGGCGGCTTCGACCCGGTGAGCCCGCCGACGGTCGTCCTCAGCGGCGGGACCGGGCCCCTGACGGCCACCGTCGTCGGCGTCGCCGACGTCCCGTGGACGGGCCCCGAGCAGCCGGCGGCCTATGTGCTCAACGCCGCCGCCCCCCGCCTCTTCAGCCCCGAGGTGCTGGCGCAGCAGACCCCCACCCTGGAGGTGTGGGTCCCGGACGCGGACGCCGAGGAGCTGCAGGGCCTGCTGGTGCGCGACCTCAAGGCGGCGCTGCCCGGCTACCAGGTGGACGCCTACCGGCAGGACAGCGCCGAGGAGGCGAAGATCCTCGGCTACATCCTCGACTACGGGGTGCGCGGCGTCGGGATCTTCGCGCTGGTCCTCGGCGGCCTCGGCGTCCTCAACGTCGGTCTGGTCACCGTGCGCCAGCGCATCCGGGAGATCGGCGTGCGCCGCAGCTTCGGGGCCACCTCCGGGCGGGTGTTCACCGCGGTGCTGCTGGAGAGCGTCTGCGCCACCGCGCTCACCGGCGCCCTCGCCGTCGCGCTGTCCGTGGCGCTCGTGGAGAACCTGCCGATCGACCTGCTCACCCAGGGGCAGCTCTCCCTGACCGACGTGCCCTCCTTCCCGTTCAGCGCCGCGCTGGAGGGGTTCCTCGCCGCCACCGCCATCGGCGCCCTCGCCGGGGTCGTCCCGGCCGTGGTGGCCGTCCGGGCGAAGGTCATCGACGCCATCCGCTACTGAGCACCCGCAGGACCCGCCGGCCCCGGAGCGATGAGTTCCGGGGCCGGCGTGCGTCCACCCCTGCACGAGGCCCGGCCACCGGCGGGGCCCGGGCACCGACGCGGGAGGAACCCCATGACCACGCTCCACACCACGCCCGCCACCACGCCCGGCACCGTGCGCTCGGTGGACGGCACCACCCTCGCCTACGAGAGCTGCGGCAGCGGTCCGGTCCTGGTGGTCGTGGACGGCGCCACCGGCCACCGGGCCTGCGGCGGCGGCCGGGGCCTGGCCCCGCACCTGGCGGCGGACCTCACCGTCGTCGCGTACGACCGGCGCGGCCGGGGCGGCTCCTCGGACACCGCGCCGTACGCGGTGCAGCGGGAGGTGGAGGACCTCGCCGCGCTGATCGGCGCCGTGGGCGGGGAGGCGTTCCTCTACGGCATCTCCTCCGGCGGCTGCCTGTCGCTGCTGGCCGCCGCCGCGGGCCTACCCGTGCGGCGCCTCGCGGTGTTCGAGGCACCCGTGGACGACGCGCGCGACCCGGTGGCGGACCACGCCCTGCGCACCACGATCGCGGACCTCGCGGCCGCCGGGCGCCGCGGCGAGGCCGTCGCGACGTTCCAGCGCGCCTGCGGCGTTCCCGAGGAGGTCGTGCAGCAGTACGCCCCCTCCCGGGGACCGGCGGAGGCCGTGGCGCACACCATCCCCTACGACCTGGCCGTGTGCGAGGCCACCTCCACCGGCGTCGTGCGGCGCGTGCCCGTCCCCGCGCTCGTCCTCGACAGCGCCGGCAGCGGCGCGGGGCTCACCGGCTGGTTCGCGACGGTGGTCGGCGCCCTGCCGCACGGGGAGCACCGCAGCCTCCGCGGGCAGTGGCACCGCGTCGCCGACGAGGACCTGGCGCCCGTGCTGCGGGAGTTCCTGCTGCGCGGGTGAGCGCCGCGCCAGGATGCACGGGTGTTCCTCGACCTGACCCAGCCGATGACCCCGGGCATGCCCGTGTACCCGGGCGACCCGGAGTTCCGCTCCACCCCGGCCGCCACCCTGCAACGGGACGGGTGCAACGTCCTCGCCCTGCACCTCGGCTCGCACACCGGCACCCACGTCGACGTGCCGTTCCACGTGCGGGCCGACGGCGCCCGGCTCGACGAGGTCCCCCTGGAGCGCCTGGGCGGCCCGGCGGTCGTGGTGGACGTGCGCGACACCGCCGCGCGGGAGGGCATCGGCTGGGAGCGCCTGGCCCCGCACGCCGCCCGCTTCCGGCCCGGCGCGGTGGTGCTGCTGCACACCGGCTGGTCGCGGCACTGGGGGGCTCCCGGCTACGGGGCGCACCCGTGGCTGGAGCCCGGCGCGGCCGCCCGCCTCGTGGCCGCGGGGGTGCGCTCGCTCGGCGTGGACTGCCTCAGCCCGGACCCGCCCGGATCCCTCGGCGTGCACACGGCCGTCCTGGGCGCCGGGGGGATCCTCGTGGAGAACCTCACCGGGCTGGAGCGGCTCGACTGCCTGGCCGATCCGCACGTGGCGTTCTTCCCCCTGCCGCTGGCCGGGGCGGACGGGGCACCGGTGCGGGCCGTGGCGTGGGCGGGCCGCACGCCCGGGCGGTGAGGACCGGGCCGTCAGCCGGAGCGGGCGCTCCGCGGGGCGGCGAGCGTGCACGCCAGCGCCGCCGCCACGGCCAGGCGCCGCCGGGTGTGGGCCCGCTCCCAGGCCGCCCGGTCCTCGCGCCACCCGGCGGGCTCGACGTCCGGCGACCAGGACCGCAGCCGGCGGTTGACCGGCACGTTCTCCCGCACCGTGACCGCGACGGCGACCGCGACGGCGCCGACGGCCGCAGCCCGCAGCAGGGCCGGCGCGCCGCCGCGGGAGGTCGCGACGGCGGCGGCGCCCGTGGCGGCGCTGAGGACCGACAGGGCCGGGGCCAGCCGCCGCATCACCGCGTCCACGCGCACCTGGTGCGTCACGTAGTCGCGGTAGCCGCTGCCCGTGCGCCGCCGGGTGAAGGGGTCCGGGACGATCGCCGCGAACAGCACGGCGGTCGCCGCGGTGTGGACGGCGGCGGCGCGCCGGGACGTGCGCGGTGCGGCGCTCACGAGGCGATGAAGCCCAGCAGGTCGTGGCGCGTCACCACGCCCACCGGCTTGCCCTCCTCCACCACCAGCACCGCGTCGGCCTTCTCCAGCACCGCCCGCGTCTCCTCCAGCGACTGCCCCGCACCGATCAGCGGCAGCCCCTGCCCCATGTGCTTGGCGACCGGGTCGGCCAGGCTGGCGCGGCCGGAGAACACCGCGTCCAGCAGCTCCCGCTCGCTCACCGCCCCGGCCACCTCCCCGGCCATCACCGGCGGCTCGGCACCCACCACCGGCATCTGCGAGACGCCGTACTCGCGCAGGATCGAGATGGCGTCGTGGACGGTCTCGTTGGGGTGGGTGTGCACCAGGGCGGG
This sequence comes from Kineococcus anabasis, assembly GCF_054590795.1. Classification (NCBI taxonomy): domain Bacteria; kingdom Bacillati; phylum Actinomycetota; class Actinomycetes; order Kineosporiales; family Kineosporiaceae; genus Kineococcus; species Kineococcus anabasis. The sequence continues at coordinate 244,657 of NZ_BAAIHU010000002.1, read as the reverse complement.
GATGCCGCCCGTCTTGGACCGCAGCACGTCCCCCGCGGTGCTCGTGCCGTCCTGGCTCAGGAACCCGTAGGACGACATCCACGTGTCGCTGAAGATCTTGCCGAGGTAGCCGCGCCCGCCGTCCGGCAGGAGCACCACCACCACGTCGTCGGGCCCGAGCCCCTCCGCCACGCGCAGGGCCGCCACGACCGCCATCCCGCAGGAGCCACCCACGAGCAGCCCCTCCTCGCGCGCCAGGCGGCGGGTCATCGCGAAGGAGTCCGCGTCGGAGACTGCCACGATCTCGTCGGCGACGGCGCGGTCGTAGGCGTCCGGCCAGAAGTCCTCCCCGACACCCTCCACGAGGTACGGGCGGCCCGTGCCGCCGGAGTACACCGAGCCCTCGGGGTCCGCGCCGACGACCCGCACCGGCCCGCCGGGGCGGTCCGCCGAGGCGTCCTTGAGGTAGTTGCCCGTCCCGGAGATCGTGCCGCCGGTGCCGACGCCCGTCACGAAGTGCGTGACGCGCCCGTCGGTGTCGTTCCAGATCTCCGGGCCCGTGGTGGCGTAGTGGCTCGCCGGCCCCTCCGGGTTGGCGTACTGGTTCGGCTTCCACGCCCCGGGGATCTCCCGGGCCAGCCGGTCGGAGACGGAGTAGTAGGAGCTGGGGTCCTCCGGTGCCACGGCGGTGGGGCAGACGACGACCTCCGCCCCGTACGCCTGGAGCACGTTGCGCTTGTCGACCCCCACCTTGTCGGGGCAGACGAACACGCACCGGTAGCCGCGCTGCTGCGCGACGAGGGCCAGGCCCACCCCGGTGTTGCCGCTCGTGGGCTCCACGATGGTCCCGCCCGGCTCCAGCAGCCCGTCGCGCTCGGCGGCGTCGATCATCCGCACGGCGATGCGGTCCTTCACGGACCCACCGGGGTTGAGGTACTCGACCTTCGCGAGCACCGTGCACGCCAGGCCCTCGGTGACCCGGTTGAGCTTGACGAGCGGCGTGCCGCCGACGAGGTCGACGACGGATTCGGCGTAGCGCATGGGCTCATCGTCCCAGAGAGGGGCCGGACCCTCCCTGCCCGCCCGTCCCCCCTGCCCGCCCGTCCTCCCTGCCCGCCCGTCCTCCCTGCCCGCCCGTCCTCCCTGCCCGCCCGTCCCCCGCTACCCGCCCGTCCCCCGCTGCCCGCCCGTCTCCGGGTCTGGGTGGTCCGGGGCGGCCTCGGTCGCGCCCGAACCCGGAGAAGGGCGGACACAGACCGGTCCCAGCGCGCCCAGACCCGGAGAAGGGCGGACACAGACCGGTCCCAGCGCGCCCAGACCCGGAGAAGGGCGGACACAGACCGGTCCCAGCGCGCCGAAACCCGGAGAAGGGCGGGGTGGGGCGGGGCTCAGAGGGCCCGGCGCAGCTCCACGAGGTGGCGCTCCGCGGCCCGCAGGGCGTCCGGCCCGCACACGGCGAGGGCGTCGGCGCCCACCACGGCGAGCTGGTCCCCCACCCCGTGCACCGCGAGGCGCGGCAGCGTGCGGCGCGGCCGGCCCTCGGCGTCGGCGGCCAGGTCCGCCAGCGCCTGCGCGGCCGCGCGCGCCACGTCGGCCCGGGTGCGCTCCTGCCCCTCGGCGGGCCGGTCCAGCCGGCTCAGCGACGCGGAGCGCAACCGGTCCACGACGCGCCACAGCTCGGCGCGGACCCCCTCGTCGGGGGCCGGGCCGAGCTGTGGACGGGTCGGGCCGGCGGTCAGTCGTTGCCCCGCAGGATCGCCAGGAAGCGCAGGATCTCCAGGTACAGCCACACCAGGGTGACGAGGAGGCCGAAGCCCGCGCGCCACGCCTCGCGCTGGGGCAGGCCCTGGCGGATGCCGCGCTCGATGTGGTCGAAGTCCAGCACCAGGAACAGCGAGGCCAGGACGACGCCGATCGCGCTGATGCCCAGGGCGAGCACGCCGCCACCGGCGTAGACGCTGAAGCCGGTGGTCATCGACAGCACCAGGTTCACCAGGCCGAAGACCAGGTAGCCCAGGCCCGCGATGACGAGGACCTTGGTGAACTTCGGGGTGACGCGGATGAAGCGCGTCTTGTAGGCGAGGAGCATCGCGCCGAACGCGCACAGGGTGCCGATGACGGCGGAGCTGATGATGCCGTCGAAACGGGCCTCGTAGAGACCGCTGATCGAGCCGACGAAGACGCCCTCGACGGCTGCGTAGGCGAACATCACGCCCGGGCGGACCGTGCGGGACAGCTGCGCCCACATCGCCAGGCCGAAGCCGACGAGGCCCGCGCCCAGGACGGTGAGCAGGCTGGGCTGCATGAAGAAGAAGGAGTAGGCGGCGGTGGCGACCAGCACCGCGAACAGGGCGCCGGTGCGGACGACCACGTCGTCCAGCGTCATGCGCCCCATCTGCGACGGGGAGGCCGGCGGGGCGCCGTACATGCCCGACAGCTGGTCCGCGCTCGGGGTCGCCACGTCGTTGAAGCCGGCGTAGCCGTTACCACGCCACTGTGAGTTCTTGGCGAAGACGGGGTTCTTGCTCTGCATCGATCCTCCAGACGACCTGTACCTGTACGAACGGTACGGGTGGCCGGGGCGTTCCCGCCTGCGGGCGCGCGGACGGGTGAGCCCGCTCACCCTCGTGGAGGAGCGGGCCGGGGTACCCGGGACGGGAGTCGAACCCGCACGCCGCGAACGGCCCGGGGGTTTAAGCCCCGTGCGCCTACCAGTTACGCCACCCGGGCGGTGCGGCGCCGCCCGCCCTCCCCCTCGGGGGTGGGCAGGCGGCGCCGGGTGCTGCGGATCAGCCGCGCGTGGAGGTGATCTGCTTGACGCCCGCGGCGCGCTCGAACTCCGCGAACGGGGTGCTCTGCGCGCTCAGGGACACGATCTCCCGGCGGAAGACCGCCGCCTGCGCCCAGTCGAGCAGGACGCCGACCTTGCGGCTCGTCGTGGGGACGCGGGACAAGTGGTAGACGCGGTGCATCAGCCAGGCCGGGTAGCCCTTGAGCTTCACGCCGTAGACCTGCGCGACGCCCTTGTGCAGGCCCAGGGAGGCCACGGAGCCGACGTAGGCGTGGCGGTACGGGGTGGGCTGGCCACCGCGCAGCACCGCGACGAGGTTGTCGCCGAGCTGCCTGGCCTCGCGCACGGCGTGCTGCGCGTTGGGGGCGCAGAACGCACCGGGGTTGGTCAGGTCCGGCACCGCGCAGGCGTCACCGGCGCCCCAGGCGCCCTCGACGACCGAGCCGTCCTCGTTCGTGACGCGCAGGTCCGCGCCGACGCGCAGGCGCTTGCGCTCGTCCAGCGGCAGGTCGGTGGCCATGAGGACGGGGTGCGACTTCACGCCCGCGGTCCACACGATCGTGCCGCTCTCGAACTCCTGGCCGTCGCTGAGCTTGACCAGGCCGCCCTCGCAGGACTGCAGGGTGGTCTTGAGGTTGACCTCGATGCCGCGCGAGCGCAGCTCCTCGACCGCGTAGCGGCCCATCTCCGGGCCCACCTCGGGCAGGATCCGGTCCAGGGCCTCGACCAGCACGAAGCGGACGTCGCTGTGCCGGACGGTGCGCATCGAGCGGGTGGTGTAGCGGGCGAGGTCCTCCAGCTCGGCGAGGGCCTCGATGCCGGCGTAGCCGCCGCCGACGAAGGTGAAGGTCAGGACCCGGCGGCGGAACGCCTCGTCCTTGCTCGCCTCGGCCTGCTCCAGCGCCTGCAGGAGCTTGTCGCGGAGGAAGATCGCCTCCTCGACGGTCTTGAAGCCGATGGCGTGCTCGGCCACCCCGGGGATCGGCAGCGTGCGCGCCACCGAGCCCGGCGCCATCACGAGGATGTCGTACTCGAGGTCGTACTCCTCGCCGTCGACCGGCTGCACGCGGGCGGTGCGCTCGGCGTGGTTGACGGAGACGACCTCGCCGCCGATGACCTCGGCGCCCTTGAGGGTGCGGCGCAGCGGGACGACGACGTGCCGCGGGTCGATGGACCCCGCGGCGGCTTCCGGCAGGAACGGCTGGTACGTCATGTAGGAGCGCGGCTCGACGACGGTCACCGCCGCCTCGCCCTTCTGCAGCTTCTTCAGCAGCTGCAGCGAGGTGTAGAGGCCGACGTAGCCGCCGCCGACGATGAGGATCCGCGGAGCGGTGGAGGTCCCGGGCATGCACCCACACTACTGACGCCGCGGACGAGGCGTGACACGGGCCACACGCAGCGGTCCCGCCGGCCCTCCTCAGCCCGCCGCGAGGGCCGCCGCCCGGCCCACCACGTCGTCCAGCATCACCTGCGTCAGCCGGCCCGTGGAGGTGTTCTGCCGGCTCACGTGGTAGCTGCCCAGCAGCCGCACACCCGCCCCGCCGGGCCGGCCCAGCACGGCCTGCGCGCCGTGGCCGAAGCGCGGCTGCGGGCGCGGCACGGACCAGCCCGCCCGCCGCGCGGCACCCAGCGCCGAGGCCCACGCGAAGGCGCCCAGCGCCAGCACCACCCGCAGCTGAGGCGCCACCAGGTCCAGCTCGGCGTCCAGCCACCCCGCGCACGTGTCGCGCTCGTCCGGGGTGGGCCTGTTGTCCGGCGGGGCGCACCGCACGGGGGCCACGATGCGGGTGCCGAGCAGGTGCAGGCCGTCGGCGGCGTGGACCGAGGACGGCTGGGAGGCCAGCCCCGCCCGGTGCAGCGCCGCGATGATCCAGTCCCCGGAGCTGTCGCCCGTGAACATCCGCCCGGTGCGGTTGCCGCCGTGCGCGGCCGGGGCGAGACCCACGACGAGCACGCGCGGGCGCTCCACGCCCAGGCTCGGCACCGGGCGGCCCCAGTACGGCTCGCCGGCGTACGCCCGCCGCCGGGTGCGGGCCACCTCCTCCCGCCACGCCACGAGGCGCGGGCAGGCCCGGCACACGCAGGCGCGGGCCAGCAGCTCACCGGCCGAGGCCGCGCCCGCCGCCAGCCCCGCCACCTCGCCCGGCGTGCGCGCCACGGGGCTGCCCGGCCCCGAGGGGTCGCCGGGCCAGCCGCTGCCCGGCTCCACCGGCGAGGGGAACACCGCACCCGTGGCCGGGTGCGGCAGGAGGGCGCTCACCGCCCGCCGAGCTCGCGGGCCAGGCCGTCGAGGACCGCGGAGTAGATCCGGTCCAGGCCGCGCGGGGCGAAGGTGCGCTCGAAGAACCCGCCGACGCCCCCGGCCCCCTGCCACGTCGTGGTGACCGTGACGGTGCTGGCCTGCGCCCCGGCGGGCTGCACCCGCCACGTCGTGACGAGGGTGGAGCCGCGGTCGTCCTCGACGACGGTGTGCTCGTCGGGGGTGGTGACGTCCGCGACGACGGAGCGGGTGCGCTTCTTCGTGGCGTGCAGGTCCCAGCGCGCCACGGTGCCGGCGCCCCGGCCGCCGGAGAGGACCTCGTAGCCGGTGAACTGCTCCGGCAGGATCCGCGGGCGCACCCCGGCGTAGTCGGCGACGGCCTCGGCGACGCGCCCGGCGGGGGCCTCGATGCGGCGGGTGGTGGTGGCGGTGACGGTGCCCACGGGTTCTCCTCGGGTTCTCTCGGTCGGCGGGGACGTCCGGCCGCGGCGGCTGCGCGCCGGGTGCGGGACGTCCCCGCGCGGTGCGGGGCCGGTGCGGTCAGGGCCGCGCCAGGGACAGCGCGACGCCGTCGAGGATGTCGTGCTCGCTGGTGACGACCTCCACCACCCCGCTCGCGGCCCCCACCCGCTCCAGCACCGTGCGCCACACCAGGGCCCCGGCGGCGATGACGTCGACCCGCCCCGGGTGCAGGCACGCCAGCGCGGCCCGCTGCGCGCGCGGCATCGCCAGCAGCGCCTCGCACGCCGCCCGGACCTCGCCCACCGGCAGCACCGCGCCGTGGATGCGGGCGGGGTCGTACCCCGGCAGGCCGAGGGCGAGGGCCGTCAGGGTCGTGACCGTCCCCGCCACGCCCACCAGGGTGCGGGTCCGCTCCAGCGGCACGACGGCCGCGACCTCGTCCAGCGCGGCCGCCACGTCGGCGCGGGCCGCCGCGACCTGCGCCGCGGTGGGCGGGTCGTCGCGGAAGTGCCGCTCGGTCAGGCGCACCGAGCCCACGTCCACCGAGCGCGCCGCCTCCACCCGGGCCCCGCCCAGCACCAGCTCCGTCGAGCCGCCGCCGAGGTCCACGACGAGGAAGGGTCCCGGGTGCCGGCCGGCCAGGCCCGCGGTGGCACCGGCGAAGGACAGCGCGGCCTCCTCCTCGCCGCTCACCACCTCCGGCTCCACCCCGAGCCGCGCGGCCACCCCCGCCACCAGCTCCTCGCGGTTGGACACGTCCCGGGAGGCGGAGGTGGCGACGAAGCGCACCGCCCCCACCCCGTGCGCCCGGCACAGGGCGGCGACCTCGTCGACGGCGGACAGCGTGCGGCGCAACGCCTCCGGGGCGAAGGCGCCGGTGCGGTCCACGCCCTCGCCGAGCCGCACGATGCGCATCCACCGCAGCACCTCCCGGCTCGTCGCCGCGCTCCCGGCGTCCCCCGCGCCGCCGGTGACGTCCGCCACGAGCAGGCGCAGGGAGTTCGTGCCGCAGTCGACGGCGGCCACCCGGCGGGCGCCGGGGGCGGGGTTCGCGGCCAGGGGTCCTGCGGAGGTCACGGCGCTCCTCGGGTCGGGTGCGGGGCCCCATCCTCGCCGGTGCCGCCGTTCCAGGGTGCGCAGCCCCAGCGCTCTGCGAGGGTGGCGCGGTGAGCAGGGAGCGCACCTCACCCACCCGCGACGCCGTCGTGGTCGGCTCGGGGCCCAACGGCCTCGCGGCGGCGGTCACGCTGGCCGCCGCCGGGCTCGACGTGGAGGTCGTCGAGGGCGCGCCCACCGCCGGCGGGGGCTCGCGCAGCCGGGAGCTGACGCTGCCCGGCCACCTGTCCGACGTCTGCTCCGCGGTGCACCCGATGGCCGCCGCCTCACCGTTCTTCCAGCGGTTCGACCCCCGCGCGCGGGGCGTGGAGCTGCTGGAGCCGGACGTGCAGTTCGCCCACCCCCTCGACGACGGGCCGTGGGGCATCGCGCTGCGCGACCTCGACGCCACCGCCGAGCGCCTCGGGCCCGACGGCGCCCGCTACGCGCGGCTGCTGCGCCCCCTCGTGGAGGGCGCGGCCGACCTGGTGCCGACGTTCCTGTCGCCGATGCGCTCGGCGCCGGCCGGGGCCCGGGCGCTGCGGGTGGCCGCGGAGTTCGGGGCGCGCGCCGCGGTGGGCCTGCCCGCGCTGCTCACCGCGCTGCGCGAGCCGCGGGCGGCGGGGCTGCTGGCCGGGGTCGCCGCCCACGCCCCCGGGCGGCAGTCGGGCATCCCGCCCGCCGCGGTCGCCCTCGTGCTCACCACCCTCGCGCACAGCCACGGCTGGGTGATCCCGCGCGGCGGCTCCCAGGCGCTGGCGGACGCGCTGGTCGCGGACCTGCGCGCCCGCGGTGGCACCGTGACGACCGGGACGTGGGTCCGCAGCCTCGACGAGCTGCCCCCCGCGCGCGCCGTGCTGCTCGACGTCTCCCCCGCGGAGGTCCTGCGGATCGCCGGCGACCGGCTGCCCGCCCGGTACGCCGCCGCCCTGCGCCGCTACCGCTACGGGCCCGGGGCGTTCAAGGTGGACTACGCCCTGTCCGCTCCCGTGCCCTGGCGCGACCCCGAGGCGCGGCGGGCGGGCACGCTGCACCTGGGCGGGACCTGGCGCGAGATCGCCGCGGCGGAGGCGGAGGTCGCCGCAGGCCGGCACCCCGAGCGGCCCTACGTCCTGATCGCCCAGCAGTCCGTGGTGGACCCCGGCCGCGCCCCCGCGGGCCACTCCGTCCTGTGGGCGTACTGCCACGTCCCGAACGGCTCCACCGTGGACGTGAGCGCACAGGTCGAGGCGCAGATCGAGCGGTTCGCCCCCGGGTTCCGGGACCTGGTGCTGGCGCGGCACACCCAGACCGCCGCGCAGCTCGGCGAGGAGAACCCCGCGGACTCCGGCGGGGACTTCGCCCACGGCGCGACGACGCTGCGCCAGGTGCTGGCCCGGCCGGTGCCGCGCTGGGACGTGCACGCCACCCCGCTGCCGGGGCTGTACCTGTGCTCCTCCTCCACGGCGCCCGGGCCGGGGGTGCACGGCATGTGCGGCTGGTGGGCGGCGCGCACGGCGCTGCGGCGCACGTTCGGCATCACCGCGGAGCCCGACCTGAGCCCGGTGCGCCCCGCCGCCTGAGCCGCCACCCCTGCGCGGCCCCGCCCTTCTCCGGGTTCGGGCGCCTCCGCAGGGGCCCTCGGAGCGCCCGAACCCGGAGAAGGGCGGGAGCAGGTCGCCCTCGGAGCGCCCGAACCCGGAGATGGGCGGGCACAGACACCCGCTGGAGCGCCCGAACCCGGAGAAGGGCGGGAACAGGCGGCCCTCGGAGCGCCCGAACCTGGAGAAGGGCGGGAACGGCCGGGGCTCGGAGCGCCCGAACCCGGAGATGGGCGGGGAACAGGCGGGCAGGCGGGGGCGGGCGGGGCTCAGCCGTGCGGGCAGCGGGTGGGCCAGCCGGAGCCCTCGGCGCGCAGCAGCTCCAGCGCCTCGTCCCCGAACGGGTTGACCCCCGGGCCGGCGGCGAGGGCGTGCCCCACGAGGGCGTGCAGGCACTTGACCCGCGTGGGCATCCCCCCGGCGGAGACGCCCTCGATCTCCGGCACCTCCCCGTGCACCGCGCGGCGGCGCAGGTAGTCCTCGTGGGCGGCGGCGTAGCGGCCGGCGAGGTCCGGGTCCGCCGCGAGGCGCTCGGTCATCTCCCGCATCAGCCCCGACGTCTCCAGCGTGCTGATGACGGAGGCGGCGTGCGGGTCGACGAGGTAGAACGTCGTGGGGAACGGCGTGCCGTCGGGCAGCCGGGGCGCCGTCTCCACGACGTCCGGGCGCCCGCAGGTGCACCGGTGCGCCACGGCCAGCACCCCGCGCGGCTCGCGGCCGAGCAGCTCGGCCACCGCCCGCAGGTCCTCCTGCGCCACCGGGCCGGGCATCACCGGGCCCCCGTGGTGGCCGGCGCGGGACGGGCGCCGGGTGCGGGCACGGACCCGGTGAGCTCGTCCTCCGGGGCCACCCCGGCGACCCGCAGCGACTCCCACACGTTGGCGTACCAGGCCGCGCTGGGCTGCGGCACGGCCGCGGCGGCGTCGGCGGGGTCCACGTCGTCGGCGGAGCTGGGCCCGTCCACGACGTAGGGCACCTCCCCCGGCACGACGTACTGGAGCCGGGCGCGGGCCTGGGCCATGACGTGGGCGGGGTCGTCCCAGCGCGCCTCCTCGGCGCGCGAGCGCTCCAGCTCGGCCTGCTGGACGACGAGGCCGGCCCGCAGCGCGGCGATCTGCGAGCGCTGCTCCAGCCACTTCTGCAGCGACGGCACCAGGAAGACGCCGAGGACGACGAGGAGCGTCACGAGCACCAGGGTGCGCGGGCCGCGGGCGCGGCGCCGCTCGGCGGGCGAGGGGGTGCGCCGTCCCCGTGCCGCAGCCGGCGGCCGGGTCGCCCCGGCCGCCGGTGCCGCACCGGGCTTGGGGGGGCGGGCGGCGTCCGCCGGCCGGGCGGCGCCGCGGCGCGCCCCGTCGCCCCCCGCGGTGCGGGGGGACGTGGGCCGGCGGGTCGCCATGTCCGCCCCCGTCAGCCGCGCGCGCGGGGGAACGCGGACGGGCCCGCGTAGCGGGCGGCGTCGTCGAGCTCCTCCTCGATTCGCAGGAGCTGGTTGTACTTCGCGACGCGCTCGGAGCGGGCCGGGGCGCCGGTCTTGATCTGGCCGGAGCCCACGGCGACGGCGAGGTCCGCGATGGTGGTGTCCTCGGTCTCGCCGGAGCGGTGGCTCATCATCGTGCGGAAACCGGCGCGGTGCGCCAGGTCCACGGCGTCCAGGGTCTCGGTCAGGGTGCCGATCTGGTTGACCTTGACGAGCAGCGCGTTGCCGGCGCCCGCCTCGATGCCGCGCTGCAGCCGCTCGGGGTTGGTCACGAACAGGTCGTCGCCGACGATCTGGACGCGGGAGCCCAGGGTGGAGGTCAGGTTCGTCCAGCCCTCCCAGTCGTCCTCCGACAGCGGGTCCTCGATCGAGACGAGGGGGTACTCGCCGACGAGGCCCTGGTAGAACTCCGTCAGCCACTGCGCGGTGCGGGTCTCGCCCTCGAAGCGGTAGCCCTCCTCGGAGTGGAACTCCGTGGCGGCCACGTCGAGCGCGAGCGCGATGTCGCTGCCGAGGCTGAACCCGGCCTTCTGCACGGCCTCGGCGATCAGGTCGAGGGCGTCCTTGGTGCTGGGCAGGTCGGGGGCGAAACCGCCCTCGTCGCCCAGGCCGGTCGCCAGGCCGCGCGACTTCAGCACGGACTTCAGCGCGTGGTACGTCTCCGCACCCCAGCGCAGGGCCTCGCGGAACGAGGCGGCGCCGATGGGGGCGATCATGAACTCCTGCACGTCCACGCCGGAGTCGGCGTGCGCGCCACCGTTGATGATGTTCAGCATCGGCACCGGCAGGACGTGGGCGTTGGGCCCGCCGACGTAGCGGAACAGGGGCAGGTCGGCCGACGCCGCGGCGCCCTTGGCGACCGCGAGGGAGACGCCGAGGATCGCGTTGGCGCCCAGGCGGCTCTTGTTCGGGGTGCCGTCGAGGTCGATGAGCGTCTGGTCGACCAGGCGCTGCTCGTGGGCGTCGAACCCGACGAGGGCCGGGCCGACCTCCTCGATGACGGCCTCCACGGCCCCCTCGACGCCCTTGCCGTTGTAGCGGCCGGCGTCGCCGTCGCGGCGCTCGGACGCCTCGAAGGCACCGGTGGAGGCGCCCGAGGGCACCGCGGCGCGCGCGAACGTCCCGTCGTCGAGGAGAACCTCGACCTCGACAGTGGGGTTGCCGCGCGAGTCCAGGATCTCGCGAGCGCCGACGGCCTCGATGGTGGCCACTCGTGCTCCTCCTCAGTGTGCGGGTGCGGCGGCCGGGGACCCGGCCGCCGGGCGCGCCCGAGCCTAACGGTGGCCGCGCGCTCAGAGGAGGGAGCTGTCCGGCGGGTCGGGCGGCAGGTCCAGGAGAGCGGGCAGGTGCCGGGGCGGCGGGGCCCCGGTGTGCAGCAGCGCCTCGTGCCGCCGGGCCGCGCTCCACGCCGGGCGGGCGTCGGCGAGGTCCCGCAGCACCTTGGCGACCTGCGCGTGCCCGACGTGCGCGACCGGCAGCACGGCGCTGTCGAGGACGCTGGTGCGCCAGCGGGCCACGGCCTCCCGCTCGCCCAGGTGGGCGCGCCCGACCAGGAGGTCGCGCACGTCGTCGGCGTCGGCGCCGTCGCAGTGCACCCGCACGTCCACCACGGCGTCCACGGCGCCGCGCACCCGGTCCACGCAGCGCAGCAGGCGCAGCGCGGCGGCCAGGCGCGCGGCGACGGCCGGCTCCCCGTCGTCCACCCAGCCGCTGACGAGGTCCACGGCGCACTCGGCCCAGCCGGCGGTGGAGCAGGCGCTGGCCAGGGTCACCCTGGTGGCGGAGCGGCCGGCGGCGGTGTGCGCCCGCTGCACGAGCCGGCCGGGCACCCCCGCGCGCGCCAGCTCCAGGCGCAGGCGGGCCCGGTCGGGCACCGGCCCGGGGGCCCCGCCGAGCAGGTCCACCAGCTCCGCCTCGCCGGCGCGCTCGGCCTCGGCCGGGACCCCCACCCAGCGGGCGGTGCGGGTGGCGGCGAGGAGCCTGCGCCACTCCTCCCCCGCCGCGCGCGCGACACCGGAGGCGGGCAGGGCGTGCTCGGCGGCGGCGGCGGCCAGGGCCCGGGGGACCTGCCCGTACCGGGCGGGCTCGTCGAGGTAGCGCGCCGCCTCGGCCGCCAGCTCCTCCTCCCGCTCCATCAGGTCGCACTCCGCGCGGGTCAGGAGCGTCTCGGGGTCCAGCTCCGCGTCGAGGCAGTACCACAGCTGCGCGGCGTAGCGCTGGGCGCCGAGGCGCGGGTCGGGCGCGCCGGTGCTGCGGGTCAGCGCCATCAGGCCGCCGAGCCAGCCGGCGTGCGCGTCCAGGGCGGCGTCGGCGGCGGCCAGCGACGCGGCGGCGTGCCCGTCGGCGGGCCGCAGGAGGCCGCGCACCGCGGCCGAGGCGAGGTCGGCCCGCAGGGCGGTGACGTCGTCGAGGGCGGCGAGGGCGTGCGCGGTGCTGGGCAGCTCCAGCGCGTCGCGGGAGGAGAGCAGGGCGCCGGGCAGCTCCCCCAGCCGGGCGAGCAGGGCCTCGGCGCGCTCGGCGGCGGGGGCGTCCGCGGTCAGCACGGCGCGCAGCGCGGCACCGGGGACGTGCACCCGCGCGTCCCAGGCGGCGGGCCGCAGCTCCGAGACCTGCCACAGCTGCCGCGCGACGTCGGAGCGCAGCACCTCCAGGTCCACCGCCTCGTCGACGTCCAGACCGGCGTCGTCGATGCCGTCGAGGACCTCCAGGGCGTCGACGAGGACCCGCTCGCGCTCGGCGAGCCCGGCGGGGCTCGTGTCCGGCAGGGGCAGGACGAGCAGCCGGGCGGCCTGCTCGGGACCGCCCGCGGGCCGGGCGCGGCGGGTCAGGTCCCCGTCGATCAGGGCCCGCAGCACCGAGGCGGTGGTCTCGCGGAAGCGCCTGCGCGCCACCGGGTCCCGCGGGTACTCCGGTGCTCCGCCACCGGCCATCAGGCCACCCCCCGTCCCACGCCGCACCCGCCGTCGCACGCGGCGACCGCCCCGGCCGCACCGTCGCGGCGGGCCCTGCGCCGCCCTGGCGTGACCCTAGTCCTGCGGGGCCGCGCTCGCAGTCCTCCGGCGCTCCCGCTCGCGGGCGTCCCGCTCCAGCCCGCGCAGCGCCCGTCGCAGCGCCGCCTCGGGGTCAACGCCGGCGGCGCCGGCGCGGCGCACCACGGCCAGCAGCGCCTGCCCCACCCCGTGCTCGTCGTCGGCCCCGTCCGCCGCCGGCCGCCCGTCGGCCCCGTCCGCCGCCGGCCGCCCGTCGGCGCCGGGTTCCGCCGGCTCCAGGCCGGCGCGTCGCAGGCGTCCCAGGACCTTGTCCGCGCGCGCCAGGGCGGGCAGCGCGGGCGGGATGCCGTCCAGGACGCTGCCGCGGGGCTTCTCCGCGGCCTTGATCTCGTCCCACCGCTGCTGCAGGTCCGCGCCGGCCCGCTCGCCCGCGAAGACGTGCGGGTGGCGCCGGACGAGCTTGGCGACGAGGTCGGCGGCCACGTCGTCGACGCCGAACGGCGCGTCGGGGTGCTCGGTGGCGATGCGGGCGTGGAAGACCACCTGCAGCAGCAGGTCGCCGAGCTCCTCGCGCAGGTGGTCGCGGTCGCCGCTCTCCACCGCGTCGACGACCTCGTACGTCTCCTCCAGCAGGTAGCGCAGCAGCGAGGTGTGCGTCTGCTCCGCGTCCCAGGGGCACCCGCCCGGGGAGCGCAGCCTGTCCATGACGGCGACGAGGTCGAGCAGGGCGGAGCCGGGCGGGGTGACCCCGCCGCCGCGCGTCACCGCGCCCCCGCCGCCACCGAGGCCGGCTGGTCCAGCAGGACCGCCGCGACGAACTCGTGCACCCACTGCAGGACCGCCGCGTCGCGCAGCGGCTGGCCCCCGACCCTCGCGGTCATCGGCGCGGGCACCAGGGCCGTCCTCGCCTGCGGCTTCAGGACCGTCCCCGGGTAGAGCCGCTTCAGCCGCAGCTCCCGCGACTCCGGCAGCTCCACCGGCGCGAAGCGCACCTGCCTGCCCATCAGGGCGACCTCCCGCAGGCCGCCCCGGCGCGCGGCGGTGCGGAAGCGGGCGACCTCCAGCAGGTTCAGCACCGGCTGCGGCGGCTCGCCGTAGCGGTCGGTGAGCTCCGCCCGCAGCTCCGCGAGGCCCTCGTCGCCGTCGACGGAGGCGAGGCGCCGGTAGGCCTCCAGCCGCAGCCGCTCCGAGGGGATGTAGTCGTGCGGCAGGTGCGCGTCGACCGGCAGCTCGATCTTCACGTCGGTCGGCTCCGGCTCGGCGTCGTCGTCCACCGCCGCGCCCGGCACCTGGTTGCGGACGTCCGCCACCGCGTCGGCCACCATCCGCATGTACAGGTCGAAACCCACGCCCTGGATGTGCCCGGACTGCTCCCCGCCGAGCAGGTTGCCGGCGCCGCGGATCTCCAGGTCCTTCATGGCGACCTGCATGCCCGCGCCGAGGTCGGTGAACTGCGCGATCGTGCCGAGGCGGTCGTGGGCGGTCTCCGTCATCGGCTTCTCCGCCGGGAAGAGGAAGTAGGCGTAGGCCCGCTCCCGGCCGCGGCCGACGCGCCCGCGCAGCTGGTGCAGCTGGGACAGGCCCATCATGTCGGCGCGCTCGACGATGAGGGTGTTGGCGTTGGAGATGTCCAGCCCCGTCTCCACGATCGTGGTGCAGACGAGGACGTCGAACCTCTTCTCCCAGAAGTCCACGACGACCTGCTCCAGCCGGTGCTCCCCCATGCGCCCGTGGGCGGTGGCGATGCGCGCCTCGGGGACCAGCTCGCGCAGCTTCGCCGCGGCCCGGTCGATGGTGGAGACCCGGTTGTGGATGTAGAAGACCTGCCCCTCGCGCAGCAGCTCCCGGCGGATCGCGGCGGTGATCTGCTTCTCCTCGTACCCGCCGACGTAGGTGAGGATCGGGTGGCGCTCCTCCGGCGGCGTGGCCAGCGTCGACATCTCCCGGATGCCGGTGACCGCCATCTCCAGGGTGCGCGGGATGGGCGTGGCGCTCATCGCGAGCACGTCCACGTTCGTGCGCAGCTTCTTCAGCGCCTCCTTGTGCTCCACGCCGAAGCGCTGCTCCTCGTCGACGACGACGAGCCCGAGGTCCTTGAAGCGCACCTCCCCCGAGAGCAGGCGGTGGGTGCCGATGACGACGTCCACGCTGCCGTCGGCGAGCCCGGCGAGGGTGGCGCGCGCGTCGGCGGGCGGGGTGAACCGCGACAGCGCCCGCACGGTGACGGGGAAGCTGGCGTAGCGCTCGGAGAACGTCTTGTGGTGCTGCTGCACGAGCAGCGTGGTGGGCACGAGGACGGCGACCTGCTTGCCGTCCTGCACGGCCTTGAACGCCGCGCGCAGGGCGATCTCCGTCTTGCCGTAGCCGACGTCGCCGCAGATGAGGCGGTCCATGGGCACGGACTTCTCCATGTCCGCCTTCACCTCCTCGATGCTGGCGAGCTGGTCGGGCGTCTCCACGTACGGGAAGGCGTCCTCCAGCTCCCGCTGCCACGGGGTGTCGGGGCCGAAGCGGTGGCCCTCGGTGGCCATGCGCGCGGAGTAGAGGCGGATGAGCTCCCCGGCGATCTCCTTGACCGCCTTGCGGGCGCGGCTCTTCGTCTTCGACCAGTCCGAGCCGCCCATCTTGTTCAGGACGGGCGCCTCCCCGCCGGTGTAGCGGGAGACCTGGTCCAGGGTGTCGGTGGGGACGAACAGCCGGTCGCCGGGCTGGCCGCGCTTGCTCGCGGCGTACTCCAGGACGAGGTACTCGCGGGTGGCGCCCTGCACGGTGCGCTGCACCATCTCCACGAACTTCCCGATGCCGTGCTGCTCGTGCACGACGAAGTCGCCGGGGCGCAGGGTGAGCGGGTCCACCGCGTTGCGCCGGCGGGCGGGCATGCGGCGCATGTCCTTGGTGGACTGCCCGGCCTGGCCGGTGAGGTCCGTCTCCGTCAGCAGCGCCGCGCGCAGGCCCTCGGCGACGAAGCCGTGCTCGACGGAGGCGGTGGTGACGTGGACGACGGCGGGCTCGGGGGCGGCGTCGAGGTCGGGGGTGAGGCGGGCCGGCACGTCCTCCCCGGACAGCAGCTCCACGAGCCGCTGCGCGGGCCCGTGCCCCTCGGTGGTCAGCACGAGGCGCCAGCCGTCGCGGGCCATCGCCCGCAGGTCCGCCAGCGCCCGCTCCGTCTCCCCGCGGTAGCTCACGACGTCGCGGGCGCCGACGCGCAGGACGCGGGTGTCCTCCAGGTCCCGCAGCTCCGCGTCGGCGGTGAGGGTCGTCACCGACCACCACGGCACGCTCCTGTCCGCGGCGTACCCGCGCACCTCCGCCAGCGTCCAGAACGACGCGGCGCCCAGGTCGAGCGGGACCTCGTTGCCGGCGGCGGCGTTCGCCCACGCCGCCTCCAGGAACTCCGCGCCGGTGGCGACGAGGTCGTGGGCGCGGGCGCGGACCTTCTCCGGCTCGGCGAGGACCACGTGGGTGCCGGCGGGCAGGACGTCCAGCAGCGGCTCCATGCCGTCGGCGAGCACGGGGGCGAGGGACTCCATGCCCTCCACCGCGATGCCCTCGGACAGCTTCGTCAGCATCTCCGCCGCACCGGGCAGCTGCGGCACCAGCGCCGCGGCACGCCCGCGCACCGCGTCGGTCAGCAGCAGCTCCCGGCACGGCAGCGCCCACACGCCGTCGGGCAGCTTCTCCAGGGAGCGCTGGTCGGCCACGGCGAACGAGCGGACCTCGTCCACCTCGTCGCCGAAGAACTCCACCCGCACCGGGTGCGCGGAGGTGGGCGGGAAGACGTCGAGGATGCCGCCGCGCACGGCGAACTCCCCGCGCCGCTCCACCATGTCCACGCGCGTGTACGCCGCGGCCAGCAGCGCCCGCGCGGCCTCGTCCAGGCCGGTCTCGTCACCGGGCCGCAGCCGCACCGGCTCCAGGTCCGCCAGGCCCCGCACCAGGGGCTGCAGCACCGCCCGCACCGGCGCCACCACCACGCGCAGCGGGCCGGCGGTGGGGTCGTCGTCCCGCGGGTGCACCAGGCGGCGCAGCACCGCCAGGCGCTGGGCCACGGTGTCGCTGCGGGGGGAGAGCCGCTCGTGCGGCAGCGTCTCCCACGCCGGGAACTCCCCCACCTGGCCGCCGGGCAGGTAGCAGCGCAGCCAGGTGGCGAGGTCCTCGCACTCCCGGCCGGTGGCGGTGACCACGAGCAGGGGGCGCTCGGCGGCCAGCGCCGCCAGCACCGCCGGGCGCGCTCCCAGGGGGGCCACCACGTCGAGGGCGGCGGTGGTGCCCTCGCGGGCCGCCTCGGCGGCGGCGGCGACGGCGGGGTCGGAGCCCAGGACCTGCAGCAGGCCGGTGAGGCTCATCGGGCGCTCCGGCCGGAGCGGGCGGGGCGGTGCAGCGGGCGTGCGGCGAGGTGCACTGGATCTCCGTGGGAGCGGGAGGTGACGTTCTGACCTGCGCTCCGCCCGGCGCGGTGCCCTGGGGCGGACGGCGGCGGTCCCACCCTACGTCGGGGCGCGGACGCGCACCGGACGGGCACCGGACCCGCACACCCCGGCCCGCCGGTGCACCCGGCACCGGTGGGGGCGGTCCCTACACTCTCGCCGGTGGCCACCGCCCCGGACCAGCCGACCCCGTCCGACGACCCCGCCACCCCCGCGCCCCGCCGTCCCCGGCGGGCCCGGCGCGCCGTCGGCCTCGGCCTCGGCGTCCTCGGGCTGCTGCTGCTCGCGGAGACCGCCGCCGTGGCCGTCTCCGGTGCGCAGGCGGCCCGCGCGCTGCAGCGCGTCGCCGACAGCGCCCCCCACCTCGTGGACGACCTGCGCGGGCGCCGCTTCGAGCAGGCCCTGCCCACGGCCCGCTCGATGCGCGAGGACGCCGTGGACGCCGCCCGCGCCACCCGCCAGTGGCCCTACCGCCTCGCCACCCACGTGCCGTGGGTGGGCGAGCAGCTGCGCGCCGTGGAGGCCGCGAGCACCGCCGCGGCGCTGCTGGCCGAACCGCTGCCCGAGCTGCTGCCCGCCGCGCAGGAGGTCCTCACCGGTGAGGTCGTCTCCCCCGAGCAGCGCGTCGACGTGGCCGCCGTGCGCCGCCTCGTGCCGCTCGTGACCGACCTGTCCCGGCGCACCGACGCCGCGGCCTCCGCCCTGCAGGCCGCGCGCAGCGACGCCCTCGTCGAGCCGCTGGCCAGCCGGCTGGACCCCGCCGCCGAGCAGCTCGGGCAGGCCGCCCCGGCCCTGCGGACGGTGGCGCAGGTGCTGCCCCGGCTGCCCGGGATGCTGGGCGACCCGGAGCCGCGCACCTACCTGGTGGCCTTCACCAACCCCGCCGAGATCCGTCCCACCCATGGCATCGTCGGCGCCTACGCGGTGCTGCGCCTGGCCCAGGGGCAGCTGTCGCTGGAGCGCACCGGCACCGACGGCGACCTGTACGCCTACCGCGCCGACCCCCGCGTGCTGGGCGAGGAGTTCATCGCCCTGCACGGCGAGAAGGCCGGGATGGTGCAGAACGTCACGCTGGGCGCGGAGGCCGCCGACGCCGGGCGGCTCACGTCGGACCTGTGGGTCGCCTCCGGCGGGCAGCGTCCCGACGCGGTCGTGTTCGTGGACCCCGTGGGCCTGGCGAAGCTCCTGGCCGGCCACGAGCCGCTGGACCTGGGCCCGTTCGGGCAGGTGCCGGTGGAGCAGCTGCCGGAGGTCCTCATGTACCAGGCGTACGTCCGCTACGACGACGAGGACGTCTCGGCGCGCAAGCTGTTCCTCACCACGGCCTCGGCGGCCGCCTTCCAGGCGGTGCTGTCCGACGGCCTCGGGGAGTCGACGCTGCGCGGGGCGGTGGACGCCGTGGACAGCGGTCACCTGGCCGTGTGGAGCAGCCACCCCGAGGAGCAGCGCGCGCTGGTGGGCGCGGGGCTGGCGGGGGACCTCGGCCCGCAGCGCCCCCGGGCCCGCATCGGGCTGACGAACGCCGCCCCCTCCAAGCTGAACTTCTGGATGCGCCCGACGGTGGAGCTGTCGGCCCCGTGCCGGGCGGACGCCGCCGGGCCCGGGGTGGCCGAGCTGACGCTGACCCTGGAGAACCCCGTCCCGGAGGAGATCCCCCGGTACATGCAGCACTCCGGGGCGCGAACGGCCGTGCTGCGCCGCACCGCCCGGACCATCGTCTCGCTGCACGTGCCCACGGCCGTCGGCCTGGACGGGGCGAGCGTGGACGGGACCGGGGTGCCGGTGGCCGCCGACGTCGAGCGCGGGTGGCGGCTGCTGCGGCTGACGGTCGACGTACCGCCGGGCGAGCCCGTGGTGGTGCGGTGGCGGCTGAGCGGCCCCGCGCGGCTCCTGCCGCGCGAGGTGCAGCCCCCGCCGACGGTCGCCGAACCCGTCGTGCGCGAGGCCGCGTGCACCGCGGCGCCGTGACCGCGGGTCGCGGCAGGCCGACGGCGGCCCGCTAAGATCACGAGCCGATCGCCGCACGGTGACGCTTCGTGCAGGTTTGGGGCCGATCAGGAGCACCCGCTGGACGAGCGCGTGACCGTGCGTCATCCTGAGCCAGCCTGGAAGATCCAGGTCAAGATCCGGGGGGATTTCACCGTGCGCATCACCACCGCCACCGCTCGACTCGCCGCAGTCGGAGCCCTGTCCACCGCAGCCTTCGTCGGCCCGGCCCTGGCGGCTTCCGCCTACGCGCCCCCGACCCCCACCCCGTCCGCCTCCGTGGTGCCGACGCCGTCGGCCACGCCGTCGGTCTCCGAGAGCCCCGGCGCGACCCCGGGCGCGACGACGACGCCCACCGCCCGCCGCACCCAGACCCCGGCCGCCGTGGCCGCCGCCGGCGAGCAGCTCGCCTACACCGGCACCGACGTCCTGCCCTGGGCCACCGCGGGCGCCGTGCTCGTCGCCGGTGGTGCGGCCCTGGTCGTCGCCGGCCGCCGCCGCCCCGCCCGCGAGCACTGAGACACCGCACCACAGCACCCCGGCCGAGGCCGGACACGACGAGGGCCGAACCGGACGTCCGGTTCGGCCCTCGTGCGTAGTGGTCGTGCAGGGCGGTCGTGCGGCGCCCCGGGTGTTGCGGGTGCAGCTCAGGCGGGTGCGTGGAAGCGCTGCTGGGCCGTCAGCAGGCCCTCGGTGACGACCGCCTCCACCGCGTCCGCCGCGTCCACCAGCAGCAGCGGCAGCTCCTTGCGCTCGGCGGCGGAGAAGTCCTTCAGGACGAAGTCCGCCGGGTCCTGCCGGCCCGGCGGGCGCCCCACCCCGACGCGCACCCGCACGTAGTCCTTCGACCCGGTCGAGGTGCTGATCGAGCGGAGCCCGTTGTGCCCGCCCTCCCCGCCGCCCTGCTTCAGGCGGACGCGGGCGAAGGGGATGTCCAGCTCGTCGTGGACGACCACGAGGGCGCCAGGCTCCACGCCGTAGTAGCGCGCCAGGCCGCTGACCTGCCCGCCCGAGACGTTCATGTACGACGTCGGCGCCGCCAGGACCACCCGCGGGCCCGGCCGGCCCCCGGGCAGGGTGCCCAGGCGGCACTCGGCCACCCGGGCACCCGTGCGGTGCTTCTTGAACGACGCCCCGGCCCGGCCCGCCAGCTCCTCGAGCACCATCTGCCCGACGTTGTGGCGGTTGCCCGCGTACTGCGGCCCGGGGTTGCCCAGGCCCACGACCAGCCAGGTGTCGTCCACGCCGTACCCCTGCCCGTCCGGAGCTACCCGCTCAGGCCTGCTCGTCCGCGGGCGCCTCGGCGGCGTCGTCGGAGGAGTCCTCGGCGGAGGCCGGGGCCTCGTGCACGATGCCGGCCTCCTCCTCGGCGGCGGCGAGCTCGGCCTCGACCTCCTCGGCGGTGGGCGCGCCGCTGACCAGGACGACGATCTGGGTGGGGTCGCCCGCGAGGGTGGTGCCGGCGGGCAGGGTGACGTCGGCGGCGGTGATGTGCGTGCCGGCGCGGGCGCCCGCGACGGAGACCTCCAGCGCGGCCGGCAGGTGGGTGGCCTCGGCCTCCACGGAGACGGTCGTCAGCTCCTGCTGGACGATCACGCCGGGGGCCGGCTCGCCCGTGATGTGCAGCGGGACGTCGACGGTGACCTGCTCGCCGCTGGTGACGGTCAGCAGGTCGATGTGCTCGATGAAGCGCCGGACGACGTCGCGCTGGACCTCCTTGGCGAGGGCCAGGTGGCGCTCGCCGTTGACGTCGATGTCGAGCAGCGCGTTGGACGCCTTGAGGGCCAGCATCGTGGCGTGGCCCGGGAGGGTCAGGTGGACGGGCTCCCCGCCGTGGCCGTAGAGCACGGCGGGGACCTTGTCGTCGCGGCGGATGCGGCGGGCGGCGCCCTTGCCGAACTCGGTGCGGAGCTCGGCGCTGATGCGGATGGCGGCCATGGCGGTGCTCTCCTCGTGTGCTGGACGGTGCGGGCACGGCGGGGGCGCCGTCCGCCCGCACCCTCGGGCGCGCACGTCGAGCACCGCGTCGATCACGGAGCTCCGGTCGGTGGACCGGCCTCCCTCGCCGAGGTTCGCGTACGAGTCTAACCGCCGGCGGGCACAGCTCCGCCCCCACCGGCGCCGCCCGGCAGCGGACGGCCCGGCCCGGACGGCGCCGCCCGGGGACGGGCGGCGCCGGCCGTCAGCTCTGGCCGTCGAAGAGGCTGGTGACGGAACCGTCGTCGAAGACCTCGCGGATCGCCCGGGCCAGCAGCGGGGCGATGGAGAGCACCGTCAGCTGCGGGAAGCGCTGCGCCTCGTTGATGGGCAGCGTGTTGGTGACGACCAGCTCGGAGATCGGGGAGTTCTTCAGCCGGTCCACGGCGGGGCCGGAGAGCACCGCGTGCGTCGCGGTGGCGATGACGTCCGCCGCACCGTTGGCCTTGAGAGCCTCCGCGGCCTGCACGATCGTGCCGGCGGTGTCGATGAGGTCGTCCACCAGCACGCAGGTGCGCCCGCGGACGTCGCCGACGACCTCGTGGACCTTCACCTGGTTGGGCACGTTGGGGTCGCGGCGCTTGTGGATGATCGCCAGCGGCGCGCCGAGCCGGTCGGACCACAGGTCCGCCACCCGCACCCGGCCGGCGTCCGGGGAGACGATCGTGATGTTGGAGCGGTCCACCCGCTTGCCCACGTAGTCCGCCAGCAGCGGCAGCGCCCACAGGTGGTCCACCGGCCCGTCGAAGAAGCCCTGGATCTGCGCGGTGTGCAGGTCCACGGACATCAGGCGGTGCGCCCCCGCGGTCTTGAACAGGTCCGCCACCAGCCGCGCGGAGATGGGCTCGCGCCCGCGGCCCTTCTTGTCCTGGCGGGCGTAGCCGTAGAACGGGGCCACCACCGTGATGCGCTTGGCCGAGGCCCGCTTCAGGGCGTCGACCATGATGAGCTGCTCCATGATCCACTCGTTGACCGGAGCCGTGTGGCTCTGGATCACGAAGGCGTCGCAGCCGCGGACGCTCTCCTCGAAGCGCACGTACAGCTCCGAGTTCGCGAACTGGTAGGAGCTCGTCGGCACCATCTCGGCGCCCAGCGCGTGGGAGACCTCCTTCGCCAGCTCCGGGTGTGCGCGGCCCGAGATGAGGACCATGCGCTTCTCGCCCGTCGTCGTGATGCCGGTCATGCGGGGGCTCCCTCGCCGTGGGTGGTGGCTGTGGTGGTTCGCTCGTCGCCGGCCGCCAGTGCCCGCTCCGCCGCCGCCGCGGAGGGCGTGCCGGCGCGGTTGGCCAGGGTCCAGCCTTGCAGGTTCCGCTGCGGGGCGACGCTGATCGCCAGCGCCCCGGGCGGCACGTCCTTGCGGACCACGGTGCCCGCGCCCGTGTAGGCGCCGTCCCCCACCGTCACCGGTGCGACGAACTTGCCGCCGGAGCCGGTGCGGCAGTGGTCGCCGACCGTGGTGTGGGCCTTGTGGACGCCGTCGTAGTTCACGAACACCGACGCGGCGCCGATGTTCGTGTGCTCCCCGATGGTCGCGTCGCCCACGTAGGACAGGTGCGGCACCTTCGAGCCGGTGCCGATCTCGGCGTTCTTCGTCTCCACGAACGTGCCGATCTTGCCCTGGGCGCCCAGTCGCGTCCCCGGGCGCAGGTAGGCGAACGGCCCGACGTCGGCACCCGCGCCGATCACGGCGCCGCTGCCGTGGGTGCGCACGACCTTCGCGCCCGGGCCGACCTCGACGTCGGTGAGGGTGGTGTCCGGCCCGACGACCGCGCCGCCGGCCACCCGCGTGGAGCCGTGCAGCTGCACGCCGGGCAGCAGGGTCACGTCCTGCTCGAGCTCCACGTCGCAGTCCACCCACGTCGTGGCGGGGTCGACGACGGTGACGCCCGCGAGCATCCACCGCCGCAGCCTCCGGCGGTTGGCCTCGGCGGCCAGCTCCGCCAGCTGCGCCCGGTCGTTGACGCCCTGGATCTCCACGACGTCGGGCACCGGCAGCGCCGCGACCCGGCCGCCGTCGGCGCGCACGAGGGCGAGCACGTCCGTCAGGTAGACCTCCCCGGCGGCGTTGTCCCGCCCGAGCCGCGGCAGCGCCGAGCGCAGGGCCGCGGCGTCGAAGGCGTAGACGCCCGAGTTGACCTCCCGCACCGCCCGCTGCTCCGGCGTGGCGTCCTTCTGCTCCACGATGCCCGTCACCGTGCCGTCGGCCGCGCGCAGCACGCGGCCGTAGCCCGTCGGGTCGGCCAGCTCGGCGGTCAGCACGGTCACCGCGTTGCCCCCGGCCTCGTGCCCGGACACCAGGTCCAGCAGCGTCGCGCTGCTCAGCAGCGGCACGTCGCCGTAGGTCACCAGCACCGTGCCGGCCAGGTCCTGCGGCAGCTCCGCCAGGGCGCAGGCCACCGCGCGGCCCGTGCCCGGCACGTCGTCCTGCAGCGCGGTGCGCAGCTGCGGGCGGGTGGCGGTGGCGTGCGCGGCGACGCGCTCGGCCTCGTGCCGCACCACGAGCACGAGGTGCCCGGGCGCGGTCCCCTCCGCGGCGGCCAGGGCGTGGTCCACGAGGGCGCGGCCGCCCAGGGGGTGCAGCACCTTCGGCAGGGCCGAGCGCATGCGGGTGCCCTCCCCCGCGGCCAGCACCAGCACGGCGGCGGGGCCGGCTGCGGGCGGGGAGTCGGTCGTCGGGGGCTGGGTGGTCTCCGGGCTGCTCACGCGAGCGGCGCTCCTCGCAGTGGGGCGGGCGTCGCTGTGAGGATAACGGCCCCGCGGGCCCCCTCGGTCCGCGGCACCCGTGCCCCTCGGCGCGCCCCACCCGATCGGTCCACCGCTCCCGGGAGAGGATTCGAACCCCTACCTGACGGGACCAAAACCCGCCGTGCTGCCGTTACACCACCCGGGACCGCGCGCGGCCGCCGGTACCCGGCCGGCCGCGACCATCCTGCCAGGTGGCACCCGGACCCTCCGCCCGCGGCGGGCCGCGGCCGGGGGGGCATGATGAGGCGCGTGGACACCCGGCCGACACCGGCGCCGCGCGCCAGGGCCCGGATGACGGGCAGCGAGCGGCGCGAGCAGCTCGTCGGCGTCGGCCGCAGCCTCTTCGCCCTGCGCGGGGTGGAGGGCACGAGCGTGGAGGAGATCGCCGCGACCGCGGGCGTGTCCAAGCCGGTGGTCTACGAGCACTTCGGCGGCAAGGAGGGTCTCTACGCCGTCGTCGTCGACCGCGAGATGCAGACGCTGCTGTCCGCCATCACCGGTGCGCTCAACGGCCGCGGCGGCCCCCGCGTCCTGCTGGAGCGGGCGACGCTGGCACTGCTGGACTACGTGGAGAACTCCAGCGACGGTTTCCGCATCCTGGTGCGGGACTCCCCCGTCGCGCAGGCCACCGGCAGCTTCGCCAGCCTCATCTCCGACATCGCCGGGCAGGTGGAGCACCTGCTCGAGGACGCCTTCGCGGCGCGCGGCTTCCCCGCCGAGACGGCGCCCATGCACGCGCAGATGCTCGTCGGGATGATCGCGATGACGGGCCAGTGGTGGCTGGACGTCCGCGAGCCGTCCCGGGACGAGGTCGCCGCGCACATCGTGAACCTCGCCTGGAACGGCCTGTCCGGCCTGGAGCGCTCCCCCGCCCTCTCCCGCGCCGGGGCCCGGCGGCACGCCTCCCCGGGCGAGGCGGGCGACGGGCCGTCCGGGTCCCCGCGGTCGTGAGCCCCGGCGACGGCGCCCCTCCCGGCGCCGGGGCGGCACCGGGGGCGGCACCGGGGGCGGACGAGGTCGACCGCATCGTCGCCGCGTGGCGCCGCGTCGCCCCCGACGTGGACGTGGAGCCCCTGGAGGTGCTCTCGCGGGTGGCACGGCTGGCCCACCACCTGGACCGGCTGCGCCGCTCGGCGTTCGCCGCGCACGAGCTGGAGACCTGGGAGTTCGACGTGCTGGCCGCGCTGCGCCGCGCCGGCGCACCGCACGAGCTGTCCCCCGGGCAGCTGGTGGTCCAGACCCTCGTGACCAGCGGGACCATGACGAACCGGGTGGACCGCCTCGAGGGGCGCGGTCTGGTGCAGCGCCGCCCGGCGCCCGACGACGGGCGCAGCGTCCTGGTGCGGCTGACGCCGGCCGGGGTGAGCGCGGTGGACGCGGCGCTGGCGGACCTGGTGCGGGCGGAGCACCGGATGCTCGCCGTGCTCCCCGCGGCGGAGCGGCGGGCGCTGGCCGCGCTGCTGCGCCGGGTCAGCACCCCCTTCGAGGCCGCGCCCGGCACCTGAGGACGGCCCGGCCCGGGCGGCTCCCGGGAGCGCGGCCCGCCGGGGAGCGCACGCACGCGGGCCCCGCACCCTCGTGGGTGCGGGGCCCGCGGCGGTGGTGCGGGTTCCTCAGTAGGCGCCGCGGCCGCGCAGGACGGCGCCGACGGTCTTCCAGAGGATCATGAAGTCGAACATGAAGGACCAGTTCTCGACGTAGCGCACGTCCAGGCGCACCGACTCGTCGAGGCCGAGGTCGGAGCGGCCGTTGATCTGCCACAGCCCCGTCAGGCCGGGCTTGACCAGCAGGCGGCGGCGCATGTCGAGGCCGTAGGCGTCGACCTCGCGCTGCAGCGGCGGGCGCGGCCCGACGAGGGACATCGTCCCGTCGAGGACGTTGAGGAGCTGGGGCAGCTCGTCGAGGGAGTAGCGGCGCAGGACGCGCCCCACCCGGGTGATGCGGGGGTCGACCTTCATCTTGAAGAGCAGGCCGTTGCCCTCGCTCCTGTCGCGCAGGTCGATGAGGCGCTGCTCGGCGTCGACCACCATGGAGCGGAACTTGTACATGGTGAACGGCTTGCCGTCCTTGCCGACGCGCTCCTGGCGGAAGAGCACCGGGCCGCGGGAGTCGAGCTTGACGAGGGCCGCGACGGCGAGCAGGACGGGGCTGAGCACCGCGAGGGCGCCCAGGGCGGCCACGCGGTCGACGGTGGTCTTGGCCAGGCGCCGGATGCCCTGCAGCTCGGGCCGCTCCACGTGCAGCAGCGGCAGGCCGCAGACGGGGCGGATGGCGACGCGCGGGCCGATGACCTCGGTGAGCGCGGGCGCCACCACGAGGTCGGCGCGGGTGTCCTCCAGCTCCCAGCCCAGGCGGCGCAGGGCGGGACCGTCCAGCTCGGGGCAGCTCGTGACGGCCACCACGTCGGCGTCCACCGCGGCGGTGGCGGCGCCGACCTCGTCGAGGCTGCCGAGGACCGGCACGCCGAGCGCCTGCAGCTCCGCGTCCTCCTCGGCCGTGCCCCGGCCGCCGGGCACACAGGCCCCCACGATGCGCATGCCGTGGTAGGAGGCGCGGTGGATCTGGCGGGCCATGCCGGCGACGGCGGCGCGGTGGCCGACGGCGACGACCGTCTGGACGGCCTCGCCGCGCACGCGGCGGGCGTGCAGCTTGCGGCGGATCGCGTAGCGGCCGACGAGCGTCAGGGCAGCGGCCAGGGGCAGCGCGACGACGACGTAACCGCGGGCGATGTCGAGGTCGAAGAGCCAGGAGGTGGACCCGACGAAGGCCACCACGGCCAGCGCGGCGCTGAGCACCCGCTGGAACTCCTCCGAGCCGACCCCGAGGAAGCGGTGCTCGTACGTGCGGAAGACGTACATGCTGAACACCCACAGCACGGGCAGCAGCACGGCGCAGACCACCACGGCCTGACCGGGCAGGCTGCGGGTGTCGGCGGGGACGTCGCTGAAGCGGACGAAGAAGCCCGCGAAGGCGGCGAAGGCGGCGGCGGCGGCGTCGGCGGTCACGATGTGCTGCACGTAGTCGCGCTGCCACGGTGACTGCCGCTCACCCCCGCGGCCGGGGACGCGCAGCCGGGTGGCGCCGGACGGTGCCGCGGCGCCGGACGACGGAGCCGGCGTCAGCTGCTGGGGCACGGAGCCGGTGGCTCCCGCCTGCGGCGCGGAGGCGCGGCGGGGTGCCGGGCGGACGGGCGACGGCGCGACCGGGTCGGCCGCGGAGGTCACCACGCTCCGCTCGGACATGTTGCTGACAGTCAAAGTCCCCCCCTGGGACGCAGTTCACCAGCCACCCGAGGCGACCCGGAGGCAGCCGGTGGTGGTAGCGACGAGCACGACCCCCCGAAGGCCCGCCGCTGTGCGTCACAGCGTAGGGGGTGCTCACCCGAACGTTGCAAGCTGATGGGACGGTGTGACTAATCCGGACGGCGTAGCTCACCCGTTCGCAACCGTCACATCACGTAACGCTCAACTATCGCTACTCAAAGTGATGACTACTGCTCGACCACCTCGGCGGCCTCCAGCCACAGCAGCTCCAGCTCCTCGCGCTGGGCCGTCAGCTCCCGCAGCCGCGCGTCCAGGGCCGTCACCGCCTCGTGGTCCGTCGCCCGCTCGACCATCTCGGCGTGCAGGCGCCCCTCCTGCTCCGCGACGCGGGCCAGCTGCTTCTCCACCCGCGCCATCTCCTTGCGCGCGGCGCGCACCTCGGCCGCGCCCGCCCCACCGGTCCCCGCGGGAGCGGGCACGGCCGAGGTGCGGGCCGCCTGCTGCGCCGCCGACGGGGCCGCCGCGGACGCCGCGGCCCGCTCGGCACGCAGCCGCAGGTACTCCTCCACCCCGTTCGGCAGGTCCCGCAGCTTCCCGTCGCCCAGCAGCGCCACCTGCCGGTCGGTCACCCGCTCCAGCAGGTAGCGGTCGTGGCTGACGACGACGAGGGTGCCCGGCCAGCCGTCGAGCACGTCCTCCACGGCGGCGAGGGTGTCGGTGTCCAGGTCGTTCGTGGGCTCGTCCAGCAGCAGCACGTTCGGCTCGGACATCAGCAGCCGCAGCAGCTGCAGGCGGCGGCGCTCCCCGCCCGAGAGGTCCGACACCAGCGTCCACTGCCGCTGGGTCGTGAAACCCAGCCGCTCCAGCATCTGCCCGGCCGGCACGTCCCGGTCCCCCAGGCGCACGTGCCGGGCCACCTCCTGCACCGCCTCCAGCGCCCGCAGGTCGGCCACCTCGTCGAGCTCGCGGACCTCCTGGGACAGCTCCGCCACGACCACCGTGGAGCCCCGCTTCACGGTGCCCGAGTCCGGCGCCAGCGCACCCGTCAGCAGGTCCAGCAGCGTCGACTTGCCCGCGCCGTTCACACCTACGACGCCGATGCGCTCGCCCGGGCCCAGGCGCCACGTCACCCGCTCCAGCAGCACCTTGGGCCGCCCGCCGACCTCGCGGGCGATGTCGACGTCCTCCAGGTCCAGCACCTGCCGGCCCAGGCGGGTCGTGGCCATCCGGGCCAGCTCCACGCTGTCGCGCGGCGGCGGCTCGTCGGCGATGAGGGCGTTCGCCGCGTCGATCCGGAACCGCGGCTTGCTCGTGCGGGCGGGTGCCCCCCGTCGCAGCCAGGCCAGCTCCTTGCGCAGCAGGTTCTGCCGCCGCTCCTCCGTCACCGCGGCCACCCGGGACCGCTCCGCGCGGGTGAGCACGTAGGCGGCGTACCCGCCGTCGTAGGGGTCGACGACGCCGTCGTGGACCTCCCACACGCGCGTGCAGACCGCGTCCAGGAACCAGCGGTCGTGCGTCACGACCACCAGGGCGCCCTGCCCGGCCGGCCAGCGCCCGCGGATGTGCTCGGCGAGCCAGGCCACCCCCTCCACGTCGAGGTGGTTGGTCGGCTCGTCGAGGACCACGAGGTCGTCGTCGCCGGCCAGCAGCCCCGCCAGCGCCACCCGGCGCCGCTGTCCGCCGGACAGGGAGGTCAGCGGCGCGTCCAGGCCGCCCACGTCGCGCGCGTCGAGGCCGCCGAGCAGGCCGGTCAGCACGTCGCGCACCGCGGCCTTGGAGGCCCACGCGTGCTCGGGCGCGTCCCCCACGACGGCCTGGCGGACCGTGGCGCCCGGCGGGGAGACGTCGGACTGGTCCAGCATGCCCAGGCGCAGGCCGCCGGTGTGCGTCACGCGCCCGCCGTCCGGCTCCTGCCGGCGCGCCAGCACCCGCAACAGCGTCGACTTGCCGTCGCCGTTGCGCCCCACGACACCGATGCGCTCGCCCTCGGCCACCCCGAGGGAGACGTCGCCCAGCAGCAGCCGGGAGCCGTGCACCACGCGGATGGCCTCGGCGTTGACCAGGTTCGCCACTGTCGTCCTTCGCTCGTGCTCGTCCGCCCCGCGCCCGCCGTGCGGGACGCCTCGCGGTCAGTCGTCGGTGCGCGCCGGGCCCGCGCTGGCCAGCACCGGCTCCAGCACGTGCGCGCCCGGCGCCGGGGCCATCGCCGTCAGCGCCGTCCTGCCCTGCGCCCGCAGCCGGGCCGCAATCTCGCGGGCGGAGCGGGGCGAGGTGGCCAGCAGCGCCACGGTCGGCCCGGAGCCCGACACCAGGGCGCCGACCGCGCCCGCGGCACGGCCCGCCTCCAGGGTGCCCGCCAGCTCCGGCGCCAGGGACAGCGCGGCCGGCTCCAGGTCGTTGCCCAGCGCCGCCCCCAGGGCGTGCGGGTCGCCGGAGCGCAGGGCCGCCTCCACCGCGCGCAGCCGCTCGCCCGGTGCGGCGTCCGGCGCGAGCCGGCCGGCCTCCACGAGGGCGTCGAACTCGGCGTACACGCGCGGGGTGGACAGCCCGTGCCCGGCGGGCAGGAGCACCCAGGCCCACGTCGAGGCCGTCAGCACCGGCACGAGCCGCTCCCCGCGACCGGTGCCCACGGCGGTGCGGCCGTGCACGGCGAAGGGCACGTCGGAGCCGAGCTCGGCGCCCAGCTCCGCGAGCCCGTCCAGGCCCAGGCCGGTCCCCCAGAGCGCGTCGCAGGCGACGAGGGCGGCGGCGGCGTCGGCCGAGCCGCCGGCCATGCCCCCGGCGACCGGGACGCCCTTGCGGATGGACAGGTGCACCGGCCCGCCCGCGCCCGTCTCGCGGGCCAGCAGCAGGGCGGCCTGCAGCGCGATGTTCCCCTCGTCCAGCGGCACCGCGGAGACGTCGACGCCACCGGGCCGGCTCCCCCCGGAGGAGGCCTCGCCGGAGGAGGCCTCGCCGTGGTGCCCCTCGGCGGAGACGTCGGGGCGCACGGCCGCCCGGACGCTCACCCCCCACCGCGGGGCCGGGGTCGCGGTCACGTCGTCGGCCAGGGACAGCGCCTGGAAGACGGTGAGCAGCTCGTGGTAGCCGTCGGCGCGCCGGGGCCCGCTCTGCAGGAGCAGGTTGACCTTGGCGGGGGCCCGGGCGGTCACCGGCCGGGCCCGTCCCCGGGCGGTGGGGGCACCTCCTCCGGAGGGGTGCGATCGGTCGCGGGACACGAGCGTCGAGCCTAGCCGCCGCCCGGGGCCGCCGGGTCCTCCCGCCCCGCGGCCCGCACCGGCCCCCGGGTCAGGCCCCGGGCCCGGCGCCGGGGAGGGTGCCGCTCTCCCGCGCGGCCCCGGCGATGCGCGCGAAGTCGGCGACCTCCAGCACCTCGCCGCGCGCGGCCGGGTCGACACCGGCCCGGCGCAGCAGCTCCTCGGCCGCCGCGGCCGAACCCGCCCACCCCGCGAGCGCGGCGCGCAGGGTCTTGCGCCGCTGGGCGAAGGCGGCGTCGACCACCGCGAACACCTCCTCGCGGGTGGCGGGGGTGGCCGGGGGCTCCCGCCGGCGCAGCGCCACCAGCCCGGAGTCCACCCGCGGCACCGGCCAGAACACCGCCGGGGGCACCGCACCGGCACGCCGCGCCTCGCCGTACCAGGCGGCCTTGACCGACGGCACGCCGTACGTGCGGCTGCCCGGCGGCGCCACGAGCCGGTCGGCGACCTCGGCCTGCACCATGACGAGCGTGGAGCGCAGCGTGGGGAAGCGCTCCAGCATCGTCAGCAGCACCGGCACGGCCACGTTGTAGGGCAGGTTCGCCACGAGCGCGGTGGGCGGCGGGCCCGGCAGCTCCTCGACCTTCAGGGCGTCGGAGAGCACCACCTCGAACTCCGCGCCCGGCCGGGCCCGGGCCGCCACGGTCGCGGGCAGCTCCGCGGCCAGGACGGGGTCGATCTCCACCGCCACGACCCGCCGCACGACCTCCAGCAGCGCCAGGGTCAGCGACCCCAGCCCGGGGCCGACCTCCACCACGACGTCGTCCGGGCGCAGGCCCGCGGCGCGCACGATGCGGCGGACCGTGTTGCCGTCGTGGACGAAGTTCTGCCCGAGGGTCTTGGTGGGGCGCACCCCCAGCCGCTCCGCGAGCGAGCGGACGTCCGCGGGACCCAGCAGCGAGCCGGCCCCCGCTCCGGGCGCCGGGGTTCCTGCCGAGCTCAGAGCCTCTTCCCGCACACGGGCCATTGTCCGGCACCGGCGCGGGCGTACAGGAGCTTGGCCCGGTAGGTCTGCTCCCCGGGGGACGCCTGGCTGGGCAGGCCGCTGCCGCCGACGGCCCGCCACGTGGAGACGCTGAACTGGTAGAGGCCGTGGTAGGTGCCGCTGGCGGAGACGGCACCGGGGTCGCCACCGGACTCGCAGGCCGCCAGCGCCGCCCAGTTGCGCCCGTCGGCGCCTGCCACGGACCCGCCGCCGGCGGGCTCGGGCGGCGGTTTCGGCCTCGTGCCCTCCTGGACGACCTCCTCGACGGGCGGCACGTCCAGGACCTCGCCGGTCAGGTCGTGGCGCACCCGCACGCCGTCGTGGGTCTCGTCCGCGAAGGTGAGGGTCTTCGAGCCGTCCCGGCCGGGCTGCACGACGCGGCGCTCCCCGGCGAACAGCTCCGCGGTGCGCTCGGTGCGGGTGCCGTGCGGGACGGGGTGGACCTCGGTGCCGGTGGTGCGCTCCACCCGCACCACCTGCACCCGCAGGCCGGGGGTGACCCGTGCGGCGGGGGGCACGGAGACGAGGTCCTGCGGGCGGGGCACGGCGCCTGCCTCGGCGAGGAGCCCGGCGACGTCGGGGGCGGTGGTGGTGCGGGGGCGCTCGGCGCCGTCGGCGACGACCACGACGTCCTTGGGGGTCTCCACCTGCACCGCGAGGCCCTCCCGGCCCAGGGGCGCGGAGCGGGAGGCGGACAGGCGGGCCCCGTCGGCGCGCACGCCGAGGTCGGCGAGCGCGGCGTCCACGGTGCGCGCGGTGGTCCAGTAGGTGCGCCGCTCGCCGTCCAGGGTGAGCTCCAGCTCCCGGCCGTAGCGCACGACGACGTCCTGCCCGTCGCGCAGCTCGGCGCCCGGGGCGGGGGCGACGACGTCGTGCGCGCCCACCGCGACGCCCTCGGCGCGCAGCACGTCGGCGACGGTGCGGCCGAAGGTGCTGACCTCGCGGGGGGAGCCGTCCACGTCGAGCCGCACGTCCTTCTCCAGGACGGTCCAGGTGAGGGTGCCGCCGCCGAGGAGCGCGAGGGCCGCGGCGCAGGTGGCGGCGGCGAGGAGGCGGGGGCGGCGGGACGTGCGGGGGGTCGCGGTGCTCCGGGGGGTTGCGGGGGTGGCGTCGGCGGGGACGGGGCTCGCAGCGGGCACGGCGTTCCAGACGTCGCTGGGTCCGGGCACGGGTGCGGGCGCGGCGGCCCGGCCGGGCCCGCGGAGCGGCCGGCGTCGTGCGGTGGGCAGCGCATCACCCGGGCCTTCCCCGACCCCGGCTGTCGGTGCGGACCGTAGCCCGACCCTCACGCCCCCGACAACTCCCGTGCTCGCCGGGACCCCGGGTTCCGCTCACCAGGGGCCGTAGACCTCCTCGGCGGCCCGGTTCAGCGTGTCGCACAGCTCCGCCAGGTCCGCGCCCGTCACCTCCGCCATCGCGCGCACGGTGTGCGGCACCAGGTAGCCGGCGTTGGGGCGCCCCCGGTGCGGCGCCGGCGTCAGGTACGGCGCGTCGGTCTCCACGAGCAGGCGCTCGCGCGGCGCGGCCCGCAGCGCCTCCCGCAGGGGGTCGGCGTTGCGGAACGTCACCGTCCCCGCGAAGGACAGCCAGTACCCGGCGTCCCCGCAGACCCGCGCCATCTGCGCGTCCCCGGAGAAGCAGTGGAACACCGTGCGCTCGGGGGCGCCCTCCTCGCGCAGGATCCGCAGGACGTCCTCGTGGGCGTCCCGGTCGTGGATCTGCAGCGCCAGCCCGAGCTCCTTGGCCAGGTGGATGTGCCGGCGGAACGACTCCTGCTGCGCCGCCACACCTTCCGGCCCGGTGCGGAAGTAGTCCAGGCCGGTCTCGCCCACCACGCGGATGCGCGGGTGGCGGGCCAGGGCGGCGATCTCCTCCAGCGCGGCGTCCAGCTCCCCGCGGGCCGCGAGCAGCGGCGCCTCGTTGGGGTGGACCGCGACCCCGCCGAGCAGCTCCGGGTGGCGCTCCACCGCCTGCACGGTCCAGCGCGCGGCGGGCAGGTCGCAGCCGATCTGCACGGCGCGCGGCACACCGGCGGCCGCGGCGAGGGCGAGCAGCTCCTCGACGTCGTGCGCTCCCTCGCCGTCGGCGATGTCGAGGTGGGTGTGGTTGTCCACCACGGGCAGCGGCAGCGGCTCGGGCGCGGGAGGACGGCGCAGGTCGCGGCTGCGGCCGTCCTCCCCCGACGTCGAGCGCGCGCGGGGCGCCCGGCTCACCCCTCGCCCCGCAGGCGGGCCAGCTCCTCCGCCACGACGGCCTCCGCGTCGAGCTTGCGGAACACCGGCGTCGGCGCGGCGACCGGGGTCCCCGGCACGACCGGGCGCGGGCCCCACTCCGGCAGGGTCGCGCCCTCCCCGGGACCGCGGTGGTACTCCCCCGTGAGGACGGGGTAGCCCGCGCCGCCGTCGAGGTCGGCGACCTCGCGGATCTCGGGCATCGGGGAGACCGTCCCGCTGCCGCCGAACACCTCGTGCACCGCCTGCGCCGAGTGCGGCAGGTACGGCGAGAGCAGGGTGCGGCAGTCGCTGATGGCCTGCGCCGCGACGTGCAGCACTGTGCGCATGCGGTCGGGGTCGGAGTTCTTCAGCTTCCACGGCGCCTGGTCGGACAGGTACCGGTTGGCCTCCCCCACCACGCGCATCGCCTCCCCGAGGCCCTGCTTCTGCCGGTGGGAGCCGATGAGCGCGCCCACCGAGCCGAAACCGGCGCCCGTGGTGGCCAGCAGGTCGCGGTCGGCGTCCGTCAGCTCCCCGGCCGCGGGGATGGAGCCGACGTTCTTCGCGATGAGCGAGGCGGTGCGGTTGACGAGGTTGCCCCAGCCGGCGACGAGCTCGTCGTTGGTGCGCCGCGCGAACTCCGCCCAGGTGAAGTCCGTGTCGGAGCTCTCCGGCCCGGCCGCGGAGATGAAGTAGCGCAACGCGTCCGGCTGGTAGCGGGCCAGCACGTCGCGCACGTGGATGACCACGCCGCGGCTGGAGGAGAACTGCTTGCCCTCCATGGTGAGGAACTCGCTGGAGACGACCTCGGTGGGCAGGTTCAGCCGCCCGTACGGGCCGGGCTCGCCGCCCTTCGTCCCCCGCCCGGCGTAGGCGAGCAGCTCCGCGGGCCAGATCTGGGAGTGGAAGGTGATGTTGTCCTTGCCCATGAAGTAGTACGACTCCGCGGCCGGGTCGGTCCACCACCTGCGCCAGGCGTCGTCGTCGCCGGTGCGGCGCGCCCACTCCACCGACGCCGAGAGGTACCCGATGACGGCGTCGAACCACACGTACAGCCGCTTGGCGGGGTTGTCCTCCCAGCCCGGCAGCGGCACCTTGATGCCCCAGTCGATGTCGCGGGTCATCGCGCGCGGCTTGAGGTCGTCCAGGAGGTTCATCGAGAACTTCAGGACGTTCGGGCGCCACGTGCCGGACTCCGCGCGGCCCTGCAGCCAGCCGCCGAGGGCGTCGGCGATCGCGGGCAGGTCGAGGTAGAAGTGCTCGGTCTCGACGAACTGCGGCACCTCGCCGTTGATGCGGCTGCGGGGGTTGCGCAGCTCGATGGCGTCGAGCTGGTTGCCGCAGTTGTCGCACTGGTCGCCGCGGGCGCCGTCGAAACCGCAGATCGGGCAGGTGCCCTCCACGTACCGGTCGGGCAGGGTGCGGCCGGTCGACGGGGAGATCGCGCCCATGCCCTTCTGCGCGACCATGTAGCCGTTGCGGTGGACGGTGCGGAACATCTCCTGCACGACGGCGTGGTGGTTGCGCGTCGTGGTGCGCGTGAACAGGTCGTAGGACAGCCCGAGGCCGTGCAGGTCCTCGACGATGATCCGGTTGTACCGGTCGACGAGCTGCTGGGGCGTGACGCCCTCGGCGTCGGCCTGCACGAGGATCGGGGTGCCGTGCTCGTCGGTGCCGGAGACCATGAGGACGTCGTGACCCGCCATCCGCATGTACCGGCTGAACACGTCGGAGGGGACGCCGAAGCCGGCGACGTGGCCGATGTGGCGCGGGCCGTTGGCGTAGGGCCAGGCGACCGCGGACAGGACGGAGGTCATGCACCGATCCTAGGGATCCCCGCGGCGGGGGTGCTCCCGGCGGGCGCGGCCGCCCGCGCGGACCGGGGACGGGGGGCGGGAGGCCGGGGGCGGCGGGAGGCCGCAGGATGGGCCGGTGCCCTCCCCTCCCCCCGCCCCGGTCCGCCCCACCCGCAGGGGGGCGCCGGCGCTCCTGGCGAGCGTCGCCGCCGGTGCGCTCGCCGCGGTGCAGGCCGGTGTCAACGGCACCCTGGCGGAGCGCGCCGGGTCCGACGTGCACGCCGGCGCCGCCGCGGCCCTGGTGAGCCTGGGCTCCGGCCTGCTCGTCCTCAGCGTCCTGTGCCTGCACCGCGGGGTCGGCCCGGGGGTGCGCCGCATCGGCTCGGCGCTGCGCTCGCGGGCCCTGCGCCCGTGGCACGTCGCGGGCGGGGTGGCGGGTGCGCTGGTGCTGCTCGGGCAGGGCATCACCGTCGGGACCCTCGGGGTGGCCCTGTTCACGGTCGCCCTCGTGGCCGGGCAGTCCGGCAGCGCGCTCGCCGTCGACCGCGCGGGCCTGGGTCCCGCCGGGGTGCAGCACATCTCGGCGCACCGCGCCGTGGGCACGCTGCTGACGGTGGCCGCGGTCGTGCTCGCCGTCGCGGGAGGCGGTGCCGCGACCGGGGCGCCGCGGGGGGCGACGCTCGCGCTGGTGCTGCTGCCGCTGGTGGGCGGCGCGGCGGTCGCGTGGCAGCAGGCCGTCAACGGCCGCGTCGGGGCCGTGGGCGGGCCGGTCGCCGCGGCCTGGGTGAACTTCCTCGGCGGCACCGTGGTCGTCGCGGCCGTCGTCGCGGTGCTGGCGCTGGTGCCGGGGCAGGGGGTGCGGCTGCCCTCGCCGCTGGGCGGGTCGTGGTGGCTGTACACCGGTGGCGTCCTGGGGGTGGTGATCGTGGCGACGAGCGTGCTCGTCGTGCGGGTTCTCGGGGTGCTGCTGCTCGGCCTCGGCCTCGTCGCCGGGCAGGTCCTCGCCGCGACCGCCCTGGACGTGCTCTCCCCGGCGGCCGACGTCGGCCCGGTGACGGTGCTGGGCGCGGCGCTCACCCTGCTCGGGGTCGCCGTGGCGGCGGGGCTGCCGCGCCGGCCCGCCGCGCCCTGACCTCCCGCCCCGGGTGCGGCGGCGCACGGGCCACCTCGTCGGCGGGTCGCGACGTCCCCACCGCTGGGCGCGGTATCCGTGGCCGGGTTCGTGGCTCTTCCCCCGTGTGGCAGCGCCGAGCGCCTCCGAGCGGCGCACCACCCCTGGACCGGAGGCATGACGCCATGACCGTTGCCGCCCTCGACGAGATGCACGGCACCCCGCACCGCACCACCGCGGCGCCGCACCACGACCCTCGACGCGTCCACCGCCGGCTGGCCTCCGTCGCCGGTGCCGTGCTGGCCGCCTCGACCCTCGGCACGCTGACCGCCGCACCGGCACACGCCGCGGGACGCCTGACGTTGCAGGACCAGGGCGGCAGGTGGACGCTGACCGGCGCCGGGTTCACCCCCGGCCCCGCCAGCGCCCAGGTGTGGGTGATGCTCGCCGACACCTGGACCCGGCACGAGCACCAGAGCGGCATCCAGGTCACGCGCAGCGTCATCTCCCCGTACTTCACCTTCCGCGGCGGCACCCTCGCCGCCCGGGGCAGGCAGCACTGGTTCCCCGGCAGCGGCCTCATCGGCCCGCACTGGGCCGACGACAACCCCCTGCGTTGCGGGCAGCCCTACCAGGCCGTGACCCACACCCCCGCCGACGGCTACGTCTTCAGCAACGTCCTCACGACCCCCTGCCCACCTCTGCACTGACCACCCGGCCCGGCGTCATCGGGTTCCAGACCCACCTCGCCGCGGCGACACCTCCCGCCCGGCCCGGCGCGCCCCGGCCCCGTGCTCCGGGAGGGCGAACAGCGCTCCCGCGCCGAGGCGCAGGGCCACGGGGTGCCGAAGCAGGGCGTGTGCGAGCAGGGCGCCCGCCACGAGCAGCGCGGTCACGGCCACCGGGTAGGCCAGCGCCACCACCGACGCCGCCGCGGAGGAGGACGGCGAGCCCGCCGGCAGGGCCCCGGCGAGGCGGGCGCACACCGCCACCAGCACCGGGTGCAGGGCGAGGAGCAGCACCGGGTGCAGCACGTACAGCGCCAGGGTCCGCCGGCCGAGGCCGGCCAGGGCGGCGGCGGTGCGGGGCGCGGCGGCGGCACCCCAGGTGGCGAGGAGCAGCCCGGCCACCACGGCGAGCAGCCGCAGCGGCGGCTCGACGAGGACCGCGGGCGGCTCCAGCAGCCGCCACGCCGCACCCGCCGCGCAGAACAGCACGGCGGCGAGCGCCGCCCACCGCGGCCGGGGACGCGCCACGAGGCGGCCCACCGCCCCCGGGCAGCGCAGCGCGGCGAGGTACCAGACGGCGTGCTGCTGCACCTCCCCCGTGCCCTGCGGGGCGGGCAGCCACCCCGCGGTGGACGCCACGGCGACGGCGGCCGCGACCCCCACCACGAGCGCCGCGGGCAGGCGCCGGGTGAGGCGGCCGACGGCGGCGTACAGCGCCAGGGCGTGCAGGAACCAGGGGCCGGCACTCCCGAGCAGCGCGGCGGGCAGCAGGGCCGGGGCGTCGGCCGGCTGCACCAGCCCCAGACCCGCCTCCCGGGCCCCGGTCCCGGTGGCGGCGCCGACGGCGGCGGCGGCGAGGAGCCACAGCAGCAGCCACACCCCGTACAGGTAGGCGCAGGTCCCGGCCCGGGACACCAGCACCGCGCGCCGGGGGCGCCGCAGCGCCCCGACGGCCAGCCAGCCCGCCACCGCGAAGAACAGCGGCATGCGCACGGGCTGCAGCAGCCGCGAGGCGGCGACCCAGGCCCGGTGGGCGCCGGCCGCCTCCGGCCAGGGGCCGTCCACCAGGACCGCCACGTGCACGGTGGTGACGTGCAGCAGGACGACCAGGACGGCGCAGGCACCACGGGCCGCGTCCGCCCACAGCAGCCGGCCCCCGCCCCGCGTCACCGCGCCGGGCCCTCAGCCCCGCAGCAGCGGCAGCCCGGCGCGGACGTGGCGGATGCCCTGGGCGATGCGCTGCTCGTTCTCGATGAGCGCGAAGCGCACGAAGCGGTCCCCCTCCGGGCCGAAACCCACCCCGGGGGAGACGGCCACGTCGGCGTCGCGCACGAGCATGGTGGCGAAGTCGATGGAGCCGAGGTGGCGGTACGGCTCCGGGATGGGCGCCCAGACGAACATCGTGCCCCTCGGGCGCTGCACCTCCCAGCCGATGCGGGCCAGGCCGTCGACGAGGGCGTTGCGCCGCGACTCGTAGATCGCGTTGACCTCCGCCGGGTAGTCCGCGGCCTCGTTCAGGGTGACGGTCGCGGCGATCTGCACCGGCTGGAACGTGCCGTAGTCCAGGTAGCTCTTGAGCTTCGCCAGGGCCGCGACGACCTCCCGGTTGCCGGCGAGGAACGCCACCCGCCAGCCCGCCATGGAGAAGGACTTCGTCATGGAGTACAGCTCCACGGCGCACTCCTTGGCCCCCTCGCACTGCAGGATCGAGGGCGGGCGCCACCCGTCGAAGGCGACGTCGGCGTAGGCGAAGTCGTGGACGAGCACCACGTCGCGCTCGCGGGCCCAGTCCACCAGGCGCTGCAGGTCGGCGAGCTCCACCGTGGCCGTGGTCGGGTTGTGCGGGAAGGAGCAGACGACGACGCGGGGGCGGGGCCAGCCGCGCTCCCAGGCGTCGATGACGCCGTCGATGTACGCGGCCCCGCCGTCCTCGCCGGGGCCGATGGGCACCTGCCGGGCGTCGGCGCCGGCGAAGTAGGGGCCCCAGATGTGGATGGGGTACGACGGGGACGGCACGAGCGCCGCGTCGCCGGGCTGCAGCAGCACCCACATGAGGTGGCTGAACCCCTCCTTGGCGCCGATGGTGGAGATGATCTCCGTCTCGGGGTCCAGCTCCACGCCCCACTGGCGGCGGTAGAGGTTCGCGGCGGCCTCGCGCAGCTTGGGGATGCCGCGGGAGGCGGAGTAGCGGTGGTTGCGGGAGTTGTGCGCGGCCTCGGCGAGCTTCTCCACCGCGATGTCCGGGGAGGGGATGTCGGGGTTGCCGAAGCCCAGGTCCACCACGTCGCGCCCGGCCCGGCGGGCCTCGCGCTTGAGCCCGTCGATGATGGTGAAGACGTACGGCGGCAGACCCGGGATGCGGCGGAACTCCATCGGCCGAGCCTATCCGGCGGGTCGCCCGACCTCCCGGTGCGCCCGTCTCCGGGTCCGGGCGCACCGGCACCCCTCCTCGCCCGCCCATCTCCGGGTCCGGGCGCACCGGCACCCCCCCTCGCCCGCCCGTCTCCGGGTCCGGGCGCACCGGCACCCCCCTCGCCCGCCCATCTCCGGAGATGGGCGGCGGGGACGGGTCGTTCCGACGCCAGAACCCGGAGACGGGCGGGCAGTGGGGGCGGGGAGGAGGTGGGGGCGGGGAGGAGGTGGGGCGGGGAGAGGGCGGGGCGGGGATCACACCGGCAGCGAGCGCAGGTGCTCGCGCCAGCCGCCGGCGGCGGAGATGTCCCGGGCGCCCTCGAACGCGACCGGCTCGGCGAGGAACCCCGTGACCGTGCGCCCGTCCGCGAGCCGCACGGGCCCCAGCGCCATCGGCGTGGGCAGCGCCGCGAGGAACCGCCCGAGGACCGCGGCCGGCACCTGCCACAGCTCCCCCGGGACCGCGGTCCCGCCGGCGGCGACGCGGCGCAGGCCCGGCTTGGGCGGGGCGGTGCCCAGGTCGTGCAGCTCGTACACCGCGGCGGTCGCGGCGGGGCCGAGCCAGCGGGCCCCCGCGCCGGAGAGCTGGTGCTCCAGCGGCTGCCCCCGCAGGTGCGCGCCCACGACGAGCAGCTCCACCCCGGCGCCGGTGCGCACCGCCGGGGCGGAGGGGTCGGCGGGGCGCAGGTCCGCCACCCCGCCGCAGGCGATGCGCTCGGCGACGTCGGCGGCGACGGCGTCCCCGAACGCGGGCGCCATGACGGTGACGCCGGTGTGCCCGCCGTCGGCGCGGCCGGCGGGGACGGCGACC
Organism: Kineococcus anabasis; assembly: GCF_054590795.1. NCBI lineage: Bacteria > Bacillati > Actinomycetota > Actinomycetes > Kineosporiales > Kineosporiaceae > Kineococcus > Kineococcus anabasis. The sequence continues at coordinate 204,312 of NZ_BAAIHU010000002.1, read as the reverse complement.
GCGGCGAGGTCCAGCAGGTTGGTGAACGTGGTGAAGGTGCCGAGCGCGGTGTTGGCGCCCACCGGGTCCGCGGCGACCTCCGCGATCGTCGGGTGCCCGGTCGTGGTGGGCAGCAGCAGCACGTCGATCGCGGTGAAGGTCTGCGCGGCGCGCGCCCGCAGCCCGTCGAGCCGCGCCCGGTCGCGGACGTAGTCCGCCGCGCCGACCTCCCGGGCTGCGGAGACGATGCCCGCGACGACGGGGTCGAGCCCCGACACCCCCGCGTCGACGGCGTGCCCGACGGCGGCGTACCGCTCGGCGACGAACGCCCCGCCGTAGAGCAGCCGTCCCGCCTCCAGGAACGGGGCGAGGTCAACGTCCACGAGGCGCGCCCCGCTCGCGGCGGCCCGGGCGGCGGCGGCGGCGTACGCGGCGCGGCGGTCCGGGGACAGCGCCGCGAGGTCGGCGTCCGCGGCGATCCCGACGCGCACGTCCGCCGGGGCGGCCAGGGGCGCCTCCGCCGGCCAGGCCCGGCCGGTGGCGTCGGCCGGGTCCGGCCCCGCCATGACGGCCAGCACCCGCCGGGCCAGCGCCACGTCGGGGGTGAACGCCGTGACGCAGTCGAAGGAGCGGCAGGCGGGCACGACACCGGTGACGGGCACGAGGCCGACGGTGGGCTTGACCCCCACGACGCCCTGGAGCGCGGCGGGGACGCGGCCGGAGCCGGCGGTGTCGGTGCCGAGGGCGAAGTCCACGACGCCGAGGGCGACGGCCACGGCGGAGCCGGAGCTGGAGCCGCCGGAGATCCGCTCGGGGCGCTCGGCGTCGCGGACGGCACCCCAGGGGCTGCGGGTGCCGACGAGGCCGGTGGCGAACTGGTCGAGGTTCGTGGTGCCCAGCACCACGGCCCCGGCGCCGGTGAGCCGCCGGACCGCCGTGGCGGAGACCTCCGGGGTGTACGCGAACCCCGGGCAGGCGGCGGTCGTGGGCAGCCCCGCGACGTCGATGTTCCCCTTCACCGCGAACACGGTGCCCGCCAGCGGCAGGTCCTCCCCGGCCGCGACCCGCGCGTCGACGGCTGCGGCCTCGGCGAGGACCTGCGCGCGCTCGCGCAGGCCGATCCACACCTCGGGCCGGGCGACGGCGTGCAGCCGCTCGTGGGCGGCGGCGACCCGGGCGGTGGCGGTCACGCGGGCACCTCCCGCAGCACCATGAGCGGGGTGCCCGGTGCGACCTGGCGGCCGGGGGTGACGAGCACGTCGTGCACCTCGACCTCGGCGTGCGCCGAGAGCACCGTCTCCATCTTCATGGCCTCCAGCGCGAGCAGCGAGGCACCCGCCCGGACGCGGTCCCCGGGGCGGACGTCGACGCGCCACACGCTGGAGGTGAACGGCGCCTCCAGCAGCACGGCACCGTCGGGCAGGTCGTAGGCGCCGTCGGCGGCCGCCACCTCCGGCTCCGGCCTCGGGTCGAACTCCCCCGCGGCCTCCCACGCGGCGCGCTCGACGCCGAACGCCGCGTCCTGGTGCGCCTGGAACTCCGCGATGGAGGCGGCGTGGGTGCGCAGGAACTCCTGGTACTCCCCGAGCCGGAACACCCCGTCCGTCACGTCGGGGCGCCCGCGCCCGGCGGCGACGTCGGCGCGCAGGTCGAGCAGCTCCTCCGCGCTCACGGGGTACCAGGAGATGCGGTCGAAGAAGCGCAGGTGCCACGGCAGCGGTACACCGTCCTTCGGGTAGCGCGACCAGACCTGGGTGGTGCGGCCCACGAACTGGTAGCCGCCGGGGCCCTCCATCCCGTAGATGCACAGGTACGCCCCGCCGAGGCCGACGGCGTTCTCCGGGGTCCAGGTGCGGGCGGGGTTGTACTTGGTGGTGCGCAGCCGGTGCCGCGGGTCCAGGGGCGTGGCCACGGGCGCACCGAGGTACACGTCGCCGAGGCCGAGGACGAGGTACTCCGCGTCGAACACGGTGCGGTGCACGTCGTCCACGGAGGCCAGTCCGTTGGCGCGGCGGATGAACTCGATGTTCCACGGGCACCAGGGCGCGTCGTCGCGCACGCCCGCCATGTACCGCTCGATCGCCTCGCGGGTGGCGGGGTCGTCCCACGACAGGGGCAGGCGCACGCTCCGGCTGGGGACCACCAGGTCGCTGACGGCGGGCAGGGAGTCCTCCACCTCCCGCAGCACCGCGAGCAGCCGGCGCTGGTCCAGCACGTCCGGGTCGGCGTGGACCTGCAGGGAGCGCACCCCGGGGGTGACGTCGACGATGCCCGCCAGGCCCCGCTCGGCGAGGCGCTCGGAGAGGGCGTGCACGCGGGCGCGCAGGCCCAGGTCGAGGACCATCGGGCCGTACTCGACGAGGACGTTGTCGTCGCCGGAGCGCCGGTACGTCACGTCCGGGGCGTCGCCGGTCCCCTCGCGGCGGGCCAGCACGCCATCGTCGCCGTCCCCGAGGCGCTGCGGCGCACGCCGCCCGGTCAGGGGCCGCAGCGCCGGGGCGTCGTCGGAGCGCACGGGGACGAACCGCACGGCGTCGCCGGGGCGCAGCTGCCCCAGCTTCCAGCGCTCGCCGGTGACGACGGTGACGGGGCAGACGAAACCGCCCAGGCTCGGGCCGTCGGGGCCGAGCAGGATCGGGGTGTCGCCGGTGAAGTCCAGCGCGCCGACGGAGTAGGGGGTGTCGTGGATGTTGCTGGGGTGGAGCCCGGCCTCTCCGCCGTCGCCGCGCGCCCAGCGGGGTTTCGGGCCGACGAGGCGCACGCCGGTGCGGGAGGAGTTGAAGTGGACGAGGTACTCGGCGGCGCAGAGGGTGTCGACGTCCTCGCGGGTGAAGAACTCCGGCGCGGCGTGCGGGCCCTCGGTGACGCGCAGCTCCCACTCGGTGCCCAGTTCCGGGCGGTCGGCGGCGGGGACGGGCCCGCGCGGTGCGCCCTCGGGGGTCGCCGGCCGCAGGACGTCGCCGGTGACGAGGGCGCGTCCGGTGGCGCCGCCGAAACCGCCGAGGGTGAAGGTGGCGGCGCTGCCCAGGTACTGCGGCACGTCGAGGCCGCCGGCGAGCAGGACGTAGGTGCGCAGGCCCGGCCCGAGGGCGGTGCCGACGTCGAGGACCTGCCCGGCGGCGACGGGCACCGGCTCCCACATCGGCACCGGCTCCCCGTCCACGGTGACGTGCGCGGGGGCGCCGCTGACGCACACGAGCGCGTCGGCGGAGAAGCGCAGCGCGGGCCCGGCGACGGTGCACTCCAGGCCGGGCGCGCCCTCGGGGTTGCCGAGGGCGAGGTTGCCCAGGCGGAAGGAGCGGTCGTCCATCGGGCCGGACGGTGGCACGCCCACCTGCCACAGGGACAGGCGCCCGGGCCAGTCCTGCACGGTGGTGAGGGTCCCGGCGCGCAGCACCTCGATCCGGGGTTCGGTGTCGAGGACGTGCTCCAGGGTCTTCGTGGTGTGCTCGGCGGCCGCGATCTCGGGGGCGGTGTGCAGGGCGCGCAGCTGCCCGAGGTTGGTGTCCACCCCGTCGAGGCGGGTGGCGGCCAGCGCCTGCGCGAGGCGGGCGAACGCGGCCTCGCGGGTGCCGGCGTGCACGACGACCTTGGCGAGCATCGGGTCGTAGGACCCGCCGACCTCGGTGCCGGTCTCGACCCAGGTGTCGACGCGCACGCCCTCCCCCTGAGGCCACGTCACCGAGGTCACGATGCCGGTGCCGGGGCGGTAGCCGCGGGCGGGGTCCTCGGCGTAGACGCGGGCCTCCACGGCGTGCCCGGACGGGGTGGGCACGGGCGCGTCGAACATCGAGGTGTCGCCCCGGGCCAGGCGCAGCATCCACTCCACGAGGTCCACGCCGAAGGTGGCCTCGGTGACGGGGTGCTCCACCTGCAGGCGGGCGTTGACCTCCAGGAACGAGGTCTCGGCGCGGTCGGCGTCGTAGACGAGCTCCACGGTGCCCGCCGAGCGGTAGGACACCGACTCCCCCAGGGCGCGGGCGGCGGCGTGCACCCGGGCGCGCAGCTCCGCGGGCAGGTTGGGGGCGGGGGCCTCCTCCACGACCTTCTGGTTGCGCCGCTGCAGGGTGCAGTCGCGGTCGCCGAGGACGTGCACGCGCCCGGCGCCGTCCCCGAACACCTGCACCTCCAGGTGCCGGGCGTGCTCGACGAAGCGCTCCAGGAACACCCCGGTGGTGGCGAAGCTGGCGCTGGCCACGCGCTGCACCGACTCGAACGCCTCGCGCAGCTCCGCCGGGTCCCAGCAGGCCCGCATGCCGATCCCGCCGCCGCCGCCGGTGGCCTTGAGGATGACGGGGTAGCCGATGCCCTCCGCCGCGGACAGGGCCTCGTCGAGGTCGGCGAGCAGTTCCGTGCCCGCCGACATGGGCAGCCCCGCGGCGCGGGCGAGCCGGCGCGCGGTGTGCTTGGCGCCGAACGCCTCCAGCTGCTCCGGGGTGGGCCCGACGAACCGGGCGCCGGCCGCCTCCACCGCGCGGGCGAACGCGGCGTCCTCGGAGAGGAACCCGTAGCCGGGGTGGACCGCGCCCGCCCCGGTCTCCGCGATCGCGGCGAGGAGCCGGTCGGTGGCGAGGTAGCTCTCCCGCGCCGGCGCCGGGCCGAGCCGGAACGCGGTGTCGGCCTCCCGCACGTGCGGGGCGCCGCGGTCGGCGTCGGAGAACACCGCGACGGTCCGCAGGCCCATCCGGCGGGCGGTGCGGAGGATGCGGCAGGCGATCTCGCCGCGGTTGGCGACCAGCAGGGTGTCGAACACGTCGGGGCTCCAGGGTTTCCGGTGACGGGGTGCCGGCAGGCTCAGGGGCGGGTGACGACCATGCGCACGGGCGTGGGGTCGAAGCCGTTGCAGGGGTTGTTGACCTGCGGGCAGTTCGAGACCAGCACGAGGACGTCGACCTCGGCGCGCAGGGCCACCCGCAGGCCGGGGGCGGAGATCCCGTCGACGATGCCGAGGCTGCCGTCGGGGTCGACGGGCACGTTCATGTACCAGTTGATGTTGCTGACGAGGTCGCGCTTGCCCAGGCCCCACCTGGCGCCCTCGGCGAGGAAGTTCTCCACGCAGGCGTGCTGGTGGCCGGTGTGGTGCCCGTAGCGCAGGGAGTTCGACTCGCGGCTGCACGCCCCGCCGAGGGTGTCGTGCCGGCCCACCTCGTCGGCCACCACGGTCATCAGCGGCCGGCCGCGGGTGGAGCGCAGGACGCTGCCGGTGGTCAGGAACGCGTTGCGCTGCGCCACGATCGTGTCCGGTGCGCTGTAGCGCTCGGCGGTGTCGGCGGCGCTGTAGAGGAGGCAGTCGACGGCCTGGTTGCCCGCGAGGTCCACGATGGTCAGCACGTCGCCGGCGGTGACGACGGTGGACCAGCCGACGCGGGCGGGCACGACCTCGTCGAGGACGACGGCGCCGGGCACGAGGGCGACCTCGGCGGCGTCGGCGGTGCGGGTGTCGGTGGCGGTCATGCGGTCCCCCTGGCGAGGCGGTCGGCGCGGGTGTTCTCGTAGGCGCGGCGCGCCTCGGGGCCGGAGGTCCAGCGTCCGTCCTCCGGCCGGGTGGGCCGCCCCGGCCAGGCGATGACGTGCAGCGGGCCACCGGGCGCACCGGCGGGCTGGAGGGGGTGCGGGGAGTTCGCGACGAGCACCACGGCGGGCAGCTCCAGGAGCAGGCTGACGCTGCGCCCGGCCCCGGCGTTCACGGGGTCGCCCAGGGTGCCGTCGGCCGCGACGCGCACGCCCTGGAAGAACGTCAGGGCGGGCGGGACGTCGCGGGCGTCGAGGCCGTGCTTGGCGGCGGTGGTGGTGAACAGCCCCGCGGCCGAGGCGCCGCAGAGGGCGTCGTGCCTGCCGGAGGTGTCCTCCACGACGCTCGCCAGCGCCCGGCCCTGGTCGCTCAGCAGGACGTGCCCGGTGGTGAGGTACGCCTGCCACAGCACCTTCACGGTGTCGGCGACGTTCAGCCGCTCCCAGGGGGCGTCGGCCCGCAGGAGGACGACGTGCGCGCACGCCCCGCCGTCCACGTCGGTGAGCTGCACGGTGGTGCCCGCTGCCAGGACGGCGCCGGTGGCGGTCCCGGTGGCGAGGGCCTCGGCCCACACCAGGGGTTCGGCGGTGGCGGCCGCGGCGCCGGTGCGCGGGTGCGGCCACGTGGACGCCGGCACGAACGGGCGCGCGGTCGCGGTGGCCGCGGCCTCCTGGGCGCGGGCGTGCGCCCGGGCGGCGGCGGTGGTTGCGGTGGAGCTCATCGGGCGGCGCCTTCCTGGGCGGGGATCGAGGGGGCGGCGGGAACCGCGGCGGCGCGGCGGCGCAGGACCGCGGCGCGGGCCACGGCACCGGCGGCGAGGACGACGAGGACGACGAGGACGGCGGAGAACCTCAGCACGGGGTTCTCCCCGGCGGGGTCGTAGACGGCCGCACGGGGCCAGGCGAGGTTGACGACCATCGCGGCGCCGTAGACGACGGCGACGACGTTGACGGGCAGGCCCCACCGGCCGAGGGTGAAGTACCCGTCCGCCTCGTGGCGGAAGCCGTTGCGGCGCAGCCGGTGCACCAGCATGGGCGCGGTCACCATGAGGTACGCCAGGTAGATCATGACGATGCAGACGCTGGTGAGGGCGGTGAACAGCCCCGGCTGGCCGATGTTCACGGCGAGCACCGCGATCCCGCCGGCACCGATGAGCAGCGAGGCCACGACCGGGGTGCCGGTGCGGCGGGAGACCCCGCCGAGCACCCGCGCGGCGGGCAGCTGCCCGTCGCGGGCCATCGAGAACACCATGCGCGCGGCGGCGGTCTGGATGGCCAGGGCGCAGACCAGCACCGCGATCGCCACGTCCACCAGCAGGATCCGCCCGCCGACCGGGCCGAGCTGGCTGGTCAGCACGTACGGCAGGCCCTCGGTGGCCAGGCGCCCGTCGTCGAGGCTGGGGGCGGCCATCAGGCCCACGAGCAGGAGCAGCCCGCCGCCGAGGCCGGAGACCAGCACCGCGCGCAGGATGGTGCGCGGTGCGGTGCGGCGCGGGTCGGTGGTCTCCTCCGCCAGCTCCGCGGCGCTGTTGAACCCGACGAGGACGTAGGCGGCCATCAGGCCGGAGGCCAGGAAGGCCCCGAACGTCGGGTCGAACCCGGCGCCGCCGACGTCGAGGACGACCCCCGGGCCGCGCTCGACGTTGAACAGCAGCAGCACCACGACCGCGGCCACGCCGATCAGCTCCAGCGTCACCCCGACGCTGGAGACGATGGCGGTGAGCCGCACGCCGATGACGTTGATGGCGGTGGTGACGACGATGAGGATGCTGGCGAGCACCACCGCGTTCGTGGCGCCGCTGGGGGTGCCGAGGGCGGGGTCGCCGCCGACGAGCTGGAAACCCCCCCAGATCGCGGGCAGCACGCCCTGCAGCGCGACGGCCGCCGCGGCGAACGTGATGACCTGGGCGATGATCATCGTCCAGCCCGTGTACCAGCCGGTGCGGGCACCGGCCAGGCGCGTGGACCACTGGTAGATGGCGCCGGAGAGCGGGTAGCGGGCGACGAGCTCGGCGAAGGTGAGGGCCACGGCGAGCTGGCCGCCGAGGACGATCAGCCACGTCCAGGACACGATCGGACCGGCGAAGCCGTAGCCGAAGGCGAAGAGCTGGAAGACGGTGGTGAGGATGGAGACGAAGGAGAACCCGGCGGCGAAGGAGGCGTAGCTGCCGACGTCGCGGCGCAGCTGGGGCCGGTAGCCGAACCCGGTGAGGTGGTGGTCGTCGGCGGCGGGTGCGCGGGTCGCGGCCGGCGGCGGAGCGGGGGTGGTGGTCATGGCGGCTCCTCGGGGGCGGACCGGCCGGAGCGCTCCGTCGTCGCTCCGCGGGTCGCTTCCTGTCGGGTGACAGGAAGTGCGTCCAGGCTCGTCCCGCGCTGTGTCCCAACAGTTCCGCGTCCGTGAACTTCGCGTGTCCGGGACCGCGCAGCCGAAACACCGCGGTAACACCCGCCGCCCGCCCGGCCCGCCCCCGGTGCGAGGATGCGGCGGTGACGCCGACGCCGCGCAGCCCCGGGCGCACCGGGAGGCCCCGCGCCGCGGCCGCCGGGCGCCCCGGCAGCACCGGCTCCACCCGCGGCGACATCCTCGACGCCGCCGCGGAGCTGTTCACGGCACACGGCTTCACCCGGACCTCCACCCGTGCGCTCGGCGAGGCGGCCGGGGTGCGCCAGGCGACGCTCTACTACCACTTCGCCGGCAAGGACGAGGTGCTCGCCGAGCTCCTCGACGCCACCGTGCGGCCCTCCCTGGAGCTCGCCGAGCGCCTCGTCGCGCGGGAGGGCCCGCCCGCGGTGCACCTGCACGCCCTGGCCCGCTTCGACGCCGGGCTGCTGGCCGGCAGCCGCTGGAACGTCGGCGCCCTGTACCTGCTGCCCGAGGCGCGCGGCGAGGCGCACCGCGGGTTCTGGTCGCGGCGCGAGCGGCTCGTCGACGCCTACCGCGCCCTCGCCCGGGCGGCGGCACCGGAACCCGCGCGGGCGGCCCTGGCCGACCCCGTCGCCGCGGCCGTGCCGATGGCGATCGTGGAGAGCGTCATCCACCTGCGGGCGCAGGTCACCGACGCCGCGGCCACCGCCCTGACCCTGGCGGACGCGTGCCTGCGCGCCGTCGGCGTGCCCGCCGCGCAGGTCCCGGCGCTGGCGGCCGGGTCGGACGCGGTGCTCGCGGCGGAGGCGGACGGGGTGCCGGCGGAGCCGGACGCGGCGCCGGCGGCGCGGCTACCCTGACCGGCATGACGGCGGAGCTGGCCCACGAGTCGTGGACCGTCGACGACCTGCAGACGCTGCCGGACGACGGCCACCGGTACGAGATCATCGACGGAGGACTGACGGTGACGCCCCCGCCGACCAACCGGCACCAGGACATCGCCTCACGTCTGCTCGTGGCCTGGTGGCCACAGGTGCCCGCGGGGTACCGGGCCACGCACGCCGCGGGCGTCCGGCTGCCCGCGAACGCCGCGACGCGGGAGCAGTTCCTCATCCCCGACGTGCTCCTGGTGCGGGCTGACGCGACGGGCGACCACTTCGAGCCCACCGACGTCCTCGTCGCCGCCGAGGTCGTCTCCCCCGGCTCCCGGGTGCGGGACCGGCACACCAAGCGCGGCCTGTACGCCGACCTCGGCATCGGGGAGTACTGGCTGCTCGACCCGGAGCAGGGCACCGTGACGGTCCACTCCGACCCGAGCCCGGCGGAGGGCTACCGCTCCGTGCGTCGGTGGTCCGGGGCCGAGCCGCTGGAGGGCCTGCCCGGCCTGACGGCGGCGGCGCTGCTCGCCTGAGCGAGCCCGTGGCCGCCGCGCGGGTGCGGGTGTCGGAGGTCCCCCGTAGCGTCGCGCCCATGGCCGACGCAGACACCAGCAACGCCCAGGACACCAGCGACCAGGGCGCTCCAGACCAGAACACCCCCGACACCACGAACGCGGAGAAGAACCCCGACGACTGGGCGACCGGCGGGGAGCCGATGACCGGCCCGCAGCGCAGCTACCTGGAGACCCTGGCCCGCGAGGCCGGCCGCGAGCTGCCGGGCGAGCTGAACAAGGCCGACGCCTCCAAGCTGATCGACGAGCTGCAGCAGCAGACCGGCCGCGGCGCCTGAGCCCACCCGTGCCCGCCGACGCCCGCTCCGAGCTGCGGCAGGTCGTGGTCGACGCCGCGGACTTCCGCGGCCTGGCGCGGTGGTGGGCGCAGGCCCTGTCCTGGCGGGTGGTCCTCGCCTCCGACGAGGAGGTGGAGATCGCCCCCCAGGAGGGCCGACCGGGCGTGCCGCTGGTGTTCGTGCCCGTGCGGGACGACAGGCGGGGCCCGAACCGCGTCCACCTCGACCTCGACTCCGACTCCCCCGCGATGCAGCGGGAGACGGTGGCGATGCTGCTGCACGCCGGGGCCACGCGGGCGGACGTCGGTCAGGGCCGCACACCGTGGGAGGTGCTGGCCGACCCCGAGGGCAACGAGTTCTGCGTGCTGGAGCCGCGACCGCAGTACGAGGGCACGGGCGCGGTCGCCGCGATCGTCGTGCAGGCCCTCGACCCGCGCCGCCTCGGCCGCTTCTGGGCGCAGGCGAGCGGGTGGGACCTCGTGCGCTCCTCCGCGGAACTGGCGTCCCTGCGCGCCGGGGGCGGCGGCCCGTGGCTGGAGTTCGTGCGGACCACCACCCCGCACACCACCAAGAACCGCCTGCACCTCGACGTCGTGCCGCACGCCACGGCCCCCGCCCGGCGCGGCGGCGCCCAGCACGCGGTGGTGACGGCGCTGCGGGAGTCCGGCGCCCGCCCCGCCGACGTCGGGCAGGGCAGGCGCCCGTGGGTGGTGCTGGCCGACCCGGAGGGCAACGAGTTCTGCGTGCTGTCCGAGCCCCGGCGCTGAACGCCCTCAGACCGGCGCGGAGCCGCCGGCGTCCACCCAGTCGTCGAGGGCGCGCAGCACCGCGGTCACGACCGGCCCGCTCAGCGGGTGCCCGGCCAGCGCCCCGGACGGGTCCTCACCCCGGCGGCGTGCGGACCAGGCCAGCTGTGCGGCACCCGCCAGCTCCACGCGGTCCGGGGCGCCCTGCCCCAGCCGCTCGCACACGATGCCCGCCACCCAGTCGGCGTCGAACACCCCCGCCGGCGGGGCGAACACGCGCTCGCCCTCCACGTACCGCCCGCTGCCCCCGACGTGTGCCACCCGCCCGACGGTACGGCCGGCCGGCCCCGCCCGCACCGCCGGTCGCGTGACCGCTCCCCCACGCACGACGCCCCGGCCGCGGGATCCGCGGCCGGGGCGTCGTGCGTGCAGGCGGATGCGTCAGGAGGCGCTGTCCGCCAGGTCCGCGCGCACGGCGCGGGTCGCGGTGAGCAGGTTGCGCAGCGACGCCTCGGTCTCGGCGTAGCCACGGGTCTTCAGGCCGCAGTCCGGGTTCACCCACAGGTGGCGCGGGGAGATGGACGCCGCCGCGAGGCGGAGCAGCTCCTCGATCTCCTCGGCGCCGGGAACGCGCGGGGAGTGGATGTCGTACACGCCCGGGCCGATGCCGCGGGAGAAACCGGCCGCGGCGATGTCCGGGACGACCTCCATCCGCGAGCGGGCGGCCTCGATGCTCGTGACGTCGGCATCGAGGCCGTCGATCGCCCCGATGACCTCGCCGAACTCCGAGTAGCACAGGTGGGTGTGGATCTGCGTGGCGTCCGCCGCGCCCGCCGTGGCCAGGCGGAAGGACTCCACCGACCAGTCGAGGTACGACTTCTGCTCCTCCGCCTTGAGCGGCAGCAGCTCCCGCAGCGCCGGCTCGTCGACCTGGATGATGCCGATCCCGGCGGCCTCCAGGTCGGCGATCTCGTCGCGCAGCGCGAGGGCCACCTGCCGGGCGGTGTCGCCCAGGGGCTGGTCGTCGCGGACGAAGGACCAGGCGAGGATCGTGACCGGGCCGGTGAGCATGCCCTTGACGGGCTTGGTGGTGCGGGAGGCCGCGTACGCCGCCCACTCCACGGTCATCGCGGCGGGGCGCGCCACGTCGCCCCACAGGATCGGCGGGCGCACGCAGCGCGAGCCGTAGGACTGCACCCAGCCGTTCTGCGTCACCGCGAAACCGTCGAGCAGCTCCGCGAAGTACTGCACCATGTCGTTGCGCTCGGGCTCGCCGTGCACGAGGACGTCGAAGCCGAGCTCCTCCTGCAGCGCCACGACGCGGTCGATCTCCGCGCGCATCGCCGCGGTGTAGTCGGCGTCGGACAGCTCGCCCTTGGCCCACGCCGCGCGCGCCCGGCGGATGTCGCCGGTCTGCGGGAACGAGCCGATGGTGGTCGTCGGCAGCGGCGGCAGGCCGAGCACGGCGTCCTGCGCGGCGCGCCGGGCGTCGTACTCGCTGCGGCGCGCGTCGGCCGGGGTCAGGCCCGCGAGGCGCTCGCGGACCTCCGGGCGCACGACGCCCGGGGCCTGCACGCGCTCGCGGCGGGCCTGCGCGGAGGCCTCCAGCACGTCGGCGACGCCCGCGCGGTCCTCCAGCGCGGCGGCCAGGGTCACGACCTCGGCGACCTTCTGGTCCGCGAAGGCCAGCCAGCCGCGCAGCTCCGCCGGCAGCTGCGGCTCGTCCTCCACGTCGTGGGGGACGTGGAGCAGGGAGGTGGAGGTGCCGGCGGCCACCGAGGCGGCCAGCGGGCGCAGCCGCTCCAGCTTCTCCAGGGCGGCGGCGAGGTCGGCGCGCCAGATGTTGTGCCCGTCGATGACGCCGCCGAGGACGGCCTTGGTCTCCAGGCCGGGGACCGGGCCGGCGGGCACGGAGCCCTTGACGAGGTCGAGGGCCAGGGCCTCGACGTCGGTGGCGGCCAGGGTCGGGAGGAGGTCGCCGAGGTCGCCGTAGGGGGCGGCCACCAGCAGGGAGGGACGCCCCTCGACGGCGGTGAGCGCGGCGTACGCCTCGCGCACCGCGGCGTGCACGGCGTCGGCGTCCGCGGTCAGGGTGTCCGAGACGAGCGCGGGCTCCTCGAGCTGCACCCAGGTGGCCCCGGCGGCGGCGAAGGCGCGCAGCACCTCCGCGTAGACGGGCACCAGGTCCGCCAGGCGTCCCAGCGGGGAGAAGCCCTCCGGGCTGCCCTCGGCGGGCTTGCTGAGCAGCAGGAACGTCACCGGCCCGACGAGCACCGGGCGGGTGAGGAAGCCGTCCTCCAGGGCCTCGGCGAACTCGCGCACCTTGCGGTCGTCGGCGAAGCGGAACGCGGTGTCCGGCCCGATCTCGGGGACGAGGTAGTGGTAGTTGGTGTCGAACCACTTGGTCATCTCCAGCGGCGCGTCCTCACCGCGGCCGCGGGCGATCGTGGAGTAGCCCACGAGGTCGACCGAGCCGTCGGCGCCGACGACGTCCGCGAAGCGCGGGGGCACGGCCCCCACGGTGACGGCCGCGTCGAGGACGTGGTCGTAGTGCGAGGCCGCCGACGGGATGGAGGCGTCGTGGGCGGCCAGGCCCAGGGTCTTGAGGCGGCGGCGGGTGCGGGCGCGCAGCGCGGCCGCGGCGGCCTCCGTCTCCTCCAGACCGGCGCGGCCGGCCCACAGGGCCTCCAGCGCCTTCTTCAGCTCGCGGCGCGGCCCGATCCGCGGGTAGCCGAGGATCGTGGTGGGCAGACGGGTGGCGTCGTGCGTCATGGTCATCCCCTCCCGTCCGGCCTGGCGCTCGCCAGGTCGGACGCGGTGTCCTGCTGCGCCGGGCGCAGCGTGTCGTGGTGAGGAGCCGTGACCCACGGCCCGCTGGCCAGGTCGGGAGCCGTCGGGGCCCCGCCGTCGAGGTGTACGCCCTCGAGCAGGTCAAGTGCGGCGTGGTGCTTGTTGAACGTGTACACGTGCAGGCCGGGCGCCCCCGCGTCGAGGACGCGCCGCACCAGCTCGACGCTGGCCCGGATCCCCTCGGCGTGGACGGCGGCGCGGCCCCCGGCGGCCGCCTGCTCCAGCCGCGCCAGCAGCGCGCGCGGCACGGGCACCCCCGTCAGCTGCTGCAGGCGCAGCAGCCGGGCGGGGTCGGTCATCGGGATGACGCCCGGCACCAGGGGGATGGTGACCCCGGCGGCGCGCGCCCGCTCCACGAGGCGGGTGTAGTCGTCCGCCTCGTAGAACACCTGGGTGATCGCGAAGTCGGCGCCCGCACGCTGCTTGGCGAGCAGCACGTCGACGTCGCAGGCGTCGGAGCCGGCCTGCCGGGCCGCGGGGAACGCCGCGACCGCCACGCTCAGCGGCTCCTCGTCGACCGGCGCCAGGACCCCGCGGCGGGCGCGGTGGCAGCGGTCGACGACCTGCAGCAGCTCGACGAGGTCGCAGGCGCGGGCGAGGCCGTCCGGGTGCGGGCACCAGTCCGGCTCCCCCGCCGGGGGGTCCCCGCGCACCGCGAGGAAGCTGCGCACGCCGACGTCGAGGTAGCGGGTGACGGTCTCGATGACCTCGGCGCGGGAGGCCCCCACGCACGTCAGGTGCGCCACCACGGGCACCGGGGTGGCGGAGAGGATGTGGGCCACGAGGTCGCGGCTGGTCTCGCGGGTGGAACCGGAGGCGCCGTAGGTCACGGAGAAGAAGTCCGCGCCCGCACCGGCCAGGACGTCGACCGTCTCCAGCACGGACTCCCGCGAGGCCGGCGTGCGCGGCGGGAAGAGCTCGAAGGACACCGTGGGGCGGGACCCAGGGGCCAGCAGGCGCGCGATGCTCACGTGAGGGCTCCCGGACAGGGCGCGGTGACGGTGGGGCGGGTACAGCGCATCTCAACTCCATCGCACCTGGCGGTAGCACCCTGCACCCGATGTCCGGGGGGTTGCTGCGGCGTCGACGAGCCAGGACTCTCGGCCGCTCTGGATGGTGCCCGCAGAGTAGCCGCCGCCGCGGAGGTCGTCCAAATCCGTCCCCCGCCCGGCGCAGCGCCGGGGGTTCTCCCCCGCGTTCCCGCCCGTCCACCGCCTAGCCTGGTGGGACGGCGAGGGTGCCGTCAGCACCGCGCGACACGCCACGCCGCAACTTTCCGGAAGCGGCGTGCGGCGGGGATCGCGTGGCTAGGGTGTGCCAGCCACAGAACCGCGACCGCGGCACCACGCGGCCGGCGAGCGGACGAGGAGGTCTGCATGAGTACGTACGGCAGCACGCCGGCGACCGGGGAACCGGACCCGCACGGCAGCAGGGCTGCGACCGGTGCCCTGCACGGGGACGCACCGGCAACCGGGGGCCGCACCCCCTACCAGAACGTTCAGGACAGCCCGGAGTTCGCCGCGCTGCGCAGCCGCTTCCGGCGTTTCGTCTTCCCCGCCGCGGCGTTCTTCCTCGTCTGGTACTTCACCTACGTGCTCCTGGCCGCCTACGCGCCGGGCTTCATGGGGACCAAGGTGCTGGGGAACATCACGATCGGCCTGCTGTTCGGGCTCGGGCAGTTCGTCACGACCTTCGCGATCACCACCGCCTACGTGCGCTGGGCCAACAAGGACTTCGACCCGCACGCGACGAGCCTGCGCGAGCGCATCGAGGGGCCGGACGCTCCCGGCCACCAGGCAGGAGGACACTGATGCTCACCGCCCTCGCGACGGCCGCCGCACCCACCACGGACATCGGCAACCCGGTCGTCAACATCGCCATCTTCGGCGTCTTCGTCGCGGTGACGATGGCCATCGTCATCAAGGCCAGCCGCAACAATCGCAGCGCCGCCGACTTCTACGCCGGCGGCCGCTCCTTCACCGGCGGCCAGAACGGCACCGCCATCGCCGGTGACTACCTCTCGGCCGCCAGCTTCCTCGGCATCGCCGGGGCCATCGCCATCTACGGCTACGACGGCTTCCTGTACTCCATCGGCTTCCTGGTGGCCTGGCTGGTCGCGCTCCTGCTCGTCGCGGAGCTGCTGCGCAACACGGGCCGCTTCACGATGGCGGACGTGCTGAGCTTCCGCCTGCAGGAGCGCCCGGTGCGCATGGCGGCGGCGTGCTCCACGCTCATCGTCTGCTTCTTCTACCTGCTGGCGCAGATGGCCGGCGCGGGCGGCCTCGTCGCCCTGCTGCTGGGCATCACCAGCACCGCCGGGCAGAACGTCGTCATCACCGTCGTCGGCGCGCTGATGATCGCCTACGTGCTCATCGGCGGCATGAAGGGCACCACCTGGGTCCAGATCATCAAGGCGATCCTGCTCGTCGTGGGCGCCGGCGTGATGACGATCTGGGTGCTCGCGCTGTACGGCTTCAACCTTTCCGAGCTGCTCGGTGCGGCCGTGGCCAAGGAGGGCAACGCCGGTGAGGCGCTGCTCGGGCCGGGCGCCCAGTACGGCGCGAGCGGCCTGACGAAGCTCAACTTCATCTCGCTGTCGATGGCCCTGGTGTTCGGCACCGCCGGCCTGCCGCACGTCCTCATGCGCTTCTACACGGTCCCCACCTCCCGCGAGGCCCGCAAGAGCGTCGTCTGGGCGATCTGGATCATCGGCTTCTTCTACCTGTTCACCCTGGTCCTGGGCTACGGCGCCGGCGCCCTGGTGGGCAAGACGACGATCCTCGCCGCGCCCGGCAAGGCGAACTCGGCGGCGCCGCTGCTGGCCTACCAGCTCGGCGGGGAGATCCTGCTCGGCATCATCGCGGCCGTCGCCTTCGCGACGATCCTCGCCGTGGTCGCCGGCCTGGCCATCACCGCCAGCGCCTCCTTCGCCCACGACATCTACGCCAGCGTCATCAAGCGCGGCCAGGTGAGCCCGGACGCGGAGGTGCGGGTGGCGCGGCTCAGCGTGGTCGTCATCGGCGCCATCTCGATCGTCGGCGGCATCTTCGCCAACGGCCAGAACATCGCCTTCCTCGTGGCGCTGGCCTTCGCGGTCGCCGCGAGCGCGAACCTGCCCACGATCATCTACTCGCTCTTCTGGCCGCGCTTCACCACCCGTGGCGCCCTGTGGAGCATCTACGGCGGTCTCATCAGCTGCATCGGGCTGATCATCTTCTCGCCGGTCGTCTCCGGCAAGGTGGACCCGCAGACCGGCGCGAGCCTGTCGATGATCCGCGACACGGGCATCGACTTCTCCTGGTTCCCGCTGGACAACCCCGGCATCATCAGCATCCCGCTGGGCTTCTTCCTCGGCTGGCTGGGCTCGGTCACCAGCAAGGAGCGCGGGGCGGAGGTGCGCGCCGCCGAGATGGAGGTGCGCTCCCTCACCGGTGCCGGCGCGGAGAAGGCCGTCTCCCACTGAGCACCACCCCCTGAGCACGACGGGGCCCCCGGCGGCACGAGCCGCCGGGGGCCCCGTCGCGTGGGCGGGTACCAGGAGCGGGGCCGGAGCAGGTGCGGACCGGCTCGGGACCGGGGCAGGACCGGCTCGGGACCGGCTCGGGACCGGCTCAGGACCGGGGGGCGGGGCGGCGCGCCCGCGCGGCGGCGTCGTACAGCTCCCGCTTGGCGACCGTGGTGCCCTCCGCCACCGCCGCGGCCGCGTCCTTCAGCCGCTCACCGGCGGCGACGAGGTCCAGCACCCGGGCCACGAGCACGTCCACGCCCACGTCCTCGGGCGCGGTGGGCGCCGGGCCGACCACCAGGCACACCTCCCCCCGCACCTCCCCCGCGGCGGCCCACGCGGCCAGCTCCCCCAGCGGCAGCCGGACGACCTCCTCGTAGGTCTTCGTCAGCTCCCGGCACACCGCCGCGGGACGCCCGGGGCCGAACGCCGCCGCCATCGCCTCCAGGGTCGCGGCGGTGCGGTGCGGCGCCTCGAAGAACACCAGCGTGCGCTGCTCGTGCGCCAGGGCCGCCAGCGCCCGGGCCCGCTCCCCGGGTTTGCGCGGGCAGAAGCCCTCGAAGGCGAACCGGTCCACGGGCAGACCCGAGACGGCGAGGGCGGCCAGGACCGCCGAGGGACCGGGGACCACGCTCACCGGCAGGCCGGCCCCGGCGCAGGCCACCGTCAGGCGGTAGCCGGGGTCCGAGACCGAGGGCATGCCCGCATCGGTGACGAGCGCCACGACGGCACCGGCGGCGACGGCCTCCAGCAGCTCAGGGGTGCGGGTGGACTCGTTGTGCTCGTGGTAGCTCAGCACCCGCCCGGCCGGCTCCACGCCCAGCTCCGCGCACAGCCGCCGCAGCCGCCGGGTGTCCTCCGCGGCGACCACGTCGGCGTCCGCGAGCAGGCGCGCCAGGCGCGGTGAGGCGTCCAGGACGTTGCCGATCGGGGTCGCCGCCAGCACCAGGCGCCCACCGGGGCGCTCACCCGCTCCGCTTCCCACGGCGCGATCCTCCCACCCGCCGCCGGTGGTCGGGCGCGCGCGGCGGGTGGGTGGGTGCGCGCGGCCACGCGTGCCGGGGGCGCGCGGGCGGCCCCTCCTACGATGGCGAGGTGACGCAGCACCGCGGACCCCTGGGCCGCCCGTGAGCACCGCAGCACCGGTGGCGCCCCGGGGCGGGCCCGGCAGCCAGGAGCTGCGCAGGCGCCTGCTGGGCGGCCCCTCGGAGATCGACGGGGAGTCGTGGCGGCGCGCGTGGCTGCCGCTGCTGGTCGTCACGGCCATCGGCGGGCTGCTGCGGTTCTGGAGGCTCGGCACCCCCCACCAGCTCGTGTTCGACGAGACGTACTACGTCAAGCAGGGCTGGTCGATGCTGCTGCGGGGCTACGAGCTGCGCAACGACCCCGGCATCGAGAAACCGGACGAGCTGTTCACGGCGGGCACCCCGGACGTCTTCGGGGAGACCGCCGACTTCGTGGTCCACCCCCCGGTGGGCAAGTGGATGATCGCGGCCGGGGAGTGGCTGCTGGGGATCGACAGCTCCACGGGCTGGCGGCTCTCGGCGGCGGTCGTCGGGACGCTGTCGATCCTCGTCCTGGGCCGGGTGGCGCGGCGGCTGTTCCGCTCGACGCTGCTGGGGGTGACGGCGGCGGTGCTGCTGGCCACGGACGGGCTGCACTTCGTCCTCAGCCGCACCAGCCTGCTCGACGTCTTCCTGATGTTCTGGGTGCTCGTGGCCTTCGCCTGCCTGCTCGTCGACCGGGACGCCGCGCGCGCACGGCTGGCGGAGCGGGTGGGCGCCCTGCCGGCGGGCGGGCGGGCGGCGGGGCGGCTCGCGTGGGCCGGGCCCGGGCTGGGGCTGCGGCCGTGGCGGCTGGCCGCCGGGGTGAGCCTGGGGCTGGCGTGCGGGGTGAAGTGGTCGGGGCTGTACTTCCTGGCCGTCTTCGGCCTGATGACGGTGCTGTGGGACGCCGGGGCCCGGCGGGCGGTGGGCCTGCGGGCCTGGCTGCCCGCGGCGGCCCTGCGCGACGGCGTGCCGGCGTTCGTCTCGCTGGTGCCGGTGGCCGTGCTGACGTACACGGCGACGTGGGCGGGCTGGTTCGCCAGCGACGACGGCTACCAGCGGCAGTGGGCGGCGCAGAACCCCGCGACGGGCGCCGCCGGACTGGTGCCGGACGCGCTGCGGAGCCTGTGGAGGTACCACCAGGACGCGTACACGTTCCACATCGGGCTCAGCTCGCCGCACCCCTACATGGCCAACCCCTGGTCGTGGCTGGTGCAGGGGCGGCCGACGTCGTTCTTCTACGAGGACCCGGCGCTGGGCGAGTACGGCTGCGAGGTGGCGCAGTGCTCGCGGGCGATCACGTCGCTGGGCACGCCGGTGCTGTGGTGGTCGGCGACGCTGGCCGTCGTGGCGCTGGTGGCGGTGTGGGCGCTGCGGCGGGACTGGCGGGCGGGAGCGGTGCTGGCCGGCTTCGCCGCGGGGTACCTGCCGTGGTTCCAGTACCAGCACCGGACGATCTTCACGTTCTACGCGGTGGTGCTCACGCCGTGGGTGGTGCTGGCCGTGGTGTTCGTGCTCGGGATGCTGCTGGGCCCGGACCCGCGGCGGGCCCCCGACCCGGCGGGCGGGGCGGCCGGCGGCGCTGCCGGCGACGCTGCCGACGGGGTGGCCGGCGGGGACCCGGGGGCCGCGAGGTGGCGGCGGCAGTGGGGCGCGGTGGTGGCGGGCACGGTGGTCGTGGCGTGCGTGGCGTGCTTCGCGTTCTTCTGGCCGGTGTACACGGCCGAGGTCATCCCGTACGACTCGTGGCGCGCGCGGATGTGGCTGCCGAGCTGGGTGTGACAGGACCTGTCACTCTATGCGCAGATGTAACACACGTCGGGTGACACTCACTCGCCGCTGCCGTTAGGCTACGGCCCGATCCGGAGCTACTCCTCACGGGTGACCTCGAACGGACGGAAAGCCTCATGACCGCTCTGCTCGTCGCCAACGACGGGGGCCACCTCATGCAGCTGCGAACCCTCGCGCGCCGCCTGCCGCTCACCGAGCCGTTCAAGTGGGTCACGGTCCCGACCCCCCAGACCGAGTCGCTCCTCGCCGACGAGGACGTCCTGTGGGTCAGGCCCGCGCCCACGCGGGACCTGCGCGCCGCGCTCGGCAACGCCGTCCTCACCTCCTCGCTCTTCCGCAGCGGCGACGTCTCGGCCGTCGTCAGCACCGGCTCCAGCCTCGCCGTCTCCACGCTGCCCCAGGCCCGCCTGCGCGGCACCCCCGCCTACTACATCGAGAGCGCCACCCGCACCCAGGGCCCCTCCCTCAGCGGGCGGCTGCTCGCCACCATCCCCGGCATCGAGCTCTACACGCAGAACCCCGCCTGGGCCTCGCGGCGCTGGAAGTACGCCGGCTCCGTCTTCGACGGCTGGCAGGCCCGCACCGGCACCGGGCCCCGGCCGGTGTCCCGGATCGTCGTCACGCTCGGCACCTCCCGCACCTTCGGGTTCCGCCGGCTCGTGGAGCACCTCGCCCCGCTGCTCGCGGCCACCGGCGCGGAGGTCCTGTGGCAGACCGGCACCACCGACGTCACCGGGCTGCCCGTGCGCGACCCCCGCAGGGCCGTGCCCGCCGTGGAGATGGCCGCCGCCATGCGGGAGGCCGACGTCGTCATCGCCCACGCCGGCACCGGCGCCGCGCTGGAGGCCCTGCAGGCCGGGAAGCTGCCCATCCTCGTGCCCCGGCGCGCCGAGTTCCACGAGCACGTCGACGACCACCAGGAGCAGATCGCCACGATGCTCGCCGAGCGGCGCCTGGCCATCGTGCGCGAGGCCGGCGCCGTCGACCTGCGCGACCTGGAGCTGGCCGCCGCCAGCACCGTCGACCTCGCCGCGCAGACCGAGCCCCTGCGGCTCTGAGGACGCGCCGGACGGGCCGCCGGGCCACGGCGGCTCCGCCCTCGGCTCGGCTCCGCCCGCCCATCTCCGGGTTCGGGCGGGCAAGGGGTGGCTCAGGTCCGCCCATACCCGGAGATGGGCGGGCTGGGGGTGGCTCGGGTGCGCCCATACCCGGAGATGGGCGGGCAAGGGGTGACTCGGGTGCGCCCGAACCCGGAGATGGGCGGGCTGGGGGTGGCTCAGGTCCGCCCATACCCGGAGATGGGCGGGCTCGGGGTGGCTCAGGTGCGCCCGAACCCGGAGATGGGCGGGCTCGGGGGGCGCCGGGTCAGACGCCCGCGTGCTCCCGCAGCGGCGCCCACCAGGACTCGTTCTCCCGGTACCAGCGGACGGTCTCCGCCAAGCCCTCCTCGAAGGAGCGCGCCGGCTCGTAGCCCAGCTCCGTGCGGATCTTCGTGATGTCCACCGAGTAGCGCCGGTCGTGCCCCTTGCGGTCCTCGACCTGCCGCACCCGCTCCCAGCCCACCCCGAACGCCGCCAGGATGCGCTCCGTCAGCTCCCGGTTCGTCAGCTCCGTGCCGCCGCCGATGTTGTAGACCTCCCCCGGCCGCCCGCCCTCCAGGACGAGCTGGATGCCGCGGCAGTGGTCCTCCACGTGCAGCCAGTCCCGCACGTTCAGCCCGTCCCCGTACAGCGGGACGGTGCCCCCGCGCATGAGGCTCGTCACGAACAGGGGGATGACCTTCTCCGGGAACTGGTAGGGCCCGTAGTTGTTCGAGCAGCGCGTCACGCACACCGGCACCCCGTGGGTGCGGAAGTAGGAGCGGGCGACGAGGTCGCTGGACGCCTTGCTCGCCGAGTACGGGCTGTTCGGCTCCAGCGGGTGGTCCTCCGCCCACGAACCCGACCCGATCGAGCCGTAGACCTCGTCGGTGGAGACGTGCACGAACCGCTCCACGCCGTGCCGCAGCGCCGCGTCGAGCAGCGTCTGGGTGCCCAGGACGTTGGTGCGCACGAACTCCGACGCCCCGAGGATCGAGCGGTCCACGTGGCTCTCCGCCGCGAAGTGCACCACCGCGTCCACGCCCGCGAGGAGGTCCGAGACCAGCGCGGCGTCGCAGATGTCGCCCTGGACGAACTCCAGGCGCGCATCGGCCGCCACGGGCGCCAGGTTCTCCCGGTTGCCCGCGTAGGTCAGCTTGTCCAGCACCACCACCCGGTCCGGGTCGAACCCCGGGTAGCCCCCGGACAGGGCCGTGCGGACGTAGCAACTGCCGATGAAACCCGCTCCGCCGGTCACCAGGACGTCCATGGCGCCGCACCCTACGGCACGGCCGCTACGGTCCGCGCACGAGCGGGCGGCATACTGCGACCATGCGCGGGATCATCCTCGCCGGAGGTTCCGGCACGCGACTGCACCCCATCACCCGCGGCACCAGCAAGCAGCTGGTCCCCGTCTACGACAAGCCGATGGTCTACTACCCGCTGTCCACGCTGATGCTCGCCGGCATCCGCGACGTCCTCGTCATCACCACCCCCCACGACGCGCCGCAGTTCCAGCGCCTGCTCGGGGACGGCTCCGCGTTCGGCATGTCCCTCAGCTACACGCAGCAGCCGGCGCCGGAGGGCCTGGCGCAGGCGTTCCTGCTCGGCGCGGACTTCATCGGCGGCGACTCCGTCGCACTGGTGCTGGGCGACAACATCTTCTACGGCCCCGGCCTCGGCACCCAGCTCGCACGGTTCCGCGACCTGGACGGCGGCGCCGTCTTCGCCTACTGGGTGAGCAACCCCGGTGACTACGGCGTCGTCGAGTTCGACCCCTCCGGGCGCGCGCTGTCCCTGGAGGAGAAGCCCTCCGCACCGCGCAGCAACTACGCCGTGCCCGGGCTGTACTTCTACGACAACGCCGTCGTCGACATCGCCCGCGGGCTCACCCCGTCGGCGCGCGGCGAGCTGGAGATCACCGACGTCAACCGGACGTACCTGGAGCAGGGCAGGCTGCACGTGGAGGTGCTGCCGCGCGGCACGGCGTGGCTGGACACCGGCACCTTCGACCAGATGCTCGCGGCGGGCAACTACGTCAGCACCCTGGAGGCGCGGCAGGGACTGAAGATCGGCTGCCCCGAGGAGGTGGCGTGGCGTCAGGGCTGGCTCGACGACGAGGCGTTGCGCGCCCGCGCGGCGGAGCTGGCCAAGAGCGGCTACGGCGCCTACCTGCTGGAGCTCCTCGAGCGCGGCCGCGGCTGAGCGGCCACGGCGGAGGGGCCACGGCGGAGGGGCCACGGCGGAGGGGCCACGGCGGAGCGGTTGCGGCGGAGGGGCTTCCCGGGCTCACCCCAGCACGAGCGGCGCCGCCTCGTGCCAGCGCTCGCGCCAGTGCCCGATCGGCTGCACGCCGGCGGCGCGCACCGTCGCGTGGTCCAGCACGGAGAACGCCGGGCGCGGCGCGGGACGCACGAACTCCGCGCTCGTCACCGGCTCCACGCGCGCCGCCGAACCCGCCGCGGCGAGCACCTCGCCGGCGAACTCGTACCAGGAGCAGCGGCCCGAGGAGGTCGCGTGGTACGTCCCCGCCGGCGCGCCCGCCCCGACGAGGTCGAGCAGCAGCCGCACCACGTCCACCGTCCACGTCGGCTGGCCCACCTGGTCCGCCACGACGCTCAGCCGCTCCCGCTCCGCCCCCAGCCGGGCGATGGTGCGCGGGAAGCACGGGCCCCGCGCGCCGTACAGCCACGCGGTGCGCACCACGAGGGCGTCGGCACCCGAGGCCCGCACCGCCCACTCCCCCGCCGCCTTGGTGCGGCCGTAGGCGCTGCGCGGTGCCACGGGCACGTCGGCCGGGTACGGGGCGGGCTCGCCGTCGCCGGCCGGCACGTCCCCCCCGACGACGTAGTCGGTGGACAGGTGCACCAGGCGCGCGCCCGTCGCCGCGCAGGCCCGCGCGACGTTCGCGGCGCCGAGGGCGTTCACGGCGAACGCCGCCGCCTCCTCGCTCTCCGCGGCGTCGACCGCCGTGTGCGCGGCGCAGTTCACCACCACGTGCGCACCCGAGAGCCGCTGGGCGCACTCCTGCGGTGAGGTGACGTCGAGGTCCGCGCGGCCGAGGGCGTCGACCTCGGCGCCGCGGCGGGTCAGTTCCGCGACGAGGTCGGCGCCGAGCATCCCGCTCGCCCCGGTGACGGTCCAGCGCACCGATGAACTCCTCCCGCTCGACGCGCGAAAGCTTACGGTGACCGGCTGCATACATTTCGGCAGGGTGTTCGCTACGCTCTGCAACACACCCCGCCGGGACGACTGCACTCGCCGCTGACGAGGGAGACACACGCGTGGAGACGCACGAACTGACGATCGAAGGCGCCTTCGAGGTCGTGCCACAGCAGTTCGGCGACGACCGCGGCACGTTCCTCGAGTGGTTCCGCGAACCCGACTTCACCGCCGCCGCCGGGCACTCGCTGTCCCTGCGGCAGGCCAACTGCTCGGTCTCCGCCGCGGGGGTCCTGCGCGGCGTGCACTTCGCGGACGTCCCGCCCGGGCAGGCCAAGTACGTCACCTGCGTGAGCGGCGCCGTGCTCGACGCCGTCGTCGACCTGCGGGTCGGCTCCCCCACGTTCGGCCGCTGGGAGACCGTCCTCCTCGACGACGTGGGCCGCCACGCCGTGTACCTGTCCGAGGGTCTCGGCCACGCGTTCATGTCCCTCGCCGAGGGGTCCACCGTCGTGTACCTGTGCTCCGAGGGGTACGCCCCGCAGCGCGAGCACGGCATCCACCCCCTCGACCCCGACCTCGGCATCGACTGGCCCACCACCGGCCGCGACGGCCGGCCGCTGGAGCCGTTGCTGTCCCCCAAGGACGCGGCCGCCCCCTCCCTGGCCCGCGCGCTCGACAGCGGCCTGCTGCCGTCGTACCAGGCGTGCCTGGCGTACCGGCGCAGCTTCCGCGCCCCCGGCCGCCACCAGGCCTCCTGACCCGGCGGCAGCCCGCCCGGCGCCCCCCGCCGCGAACCCGACCACCGGAGCCCCGATGCGCATCACGCACCTGGTCGTGTCCCCCCTCTTCCACGGCACCGAGCGCTACGTGGTCGAGGTGGCCAACGGGCAGGCGGCCCTCGGCCACGACGTCACCGTCGTCGGCGGCGCCCCCGAGGTGGTGGCGTCCCTCCTGGACCCCGCCGTGCGCCGCGTCGAGGGCACCCACGGCCGGCAGGCCCTCCCGGCGCTCGTGCGCCTCGGCAGGCAGGACGTCGTGCACGCGCACCTGCTGCGCTCCGAGCGCGTCGCCGCCCTGGCCGCACCCGCCAACCGCGCCCGGCGCTTCGCCACCCAGCACCTGGACCACATCCCCGCGCGCACCGCCGCCCAGCGGGCGCAGGAGCGCCTCCTCAGCCGCAGCACCCACCGCTTCGTCGCGGTCAGCTCCGCGATCGCCGCGGGCATGCCCCGCCCCGCGACCGTCCTGCGCAACGGCGTGCGCAGCCTGCCCGCGCGCACCGCGCCCCGGCCGCCCGGCCCGCCCACCGTGCTGCTCGCCCAGCGCCTGCACCACGCCAAGGACACCGCCACCGCCCTGCACGCCTGGGCCCGCTGCGGCCTCGGGGAGCAGGGCTGGCGGCTGCGGGTGGCCGGCGACGGCCCCCAGGCGCAGCTCGTGGCCGGTCTCGTCGCCGACCTCGGCATCGCCGGCTCCGTGGAGCTGCTGGGGTGGCGGGCCGACGTGCACGACCTCATGGACGCCGCCGACGTGTTCCTCGCCTCCGCGCGGGTGGAGCCCCTCGGGCTGTCCGTGCTGGAGGCCATGGCCCGCGCCCTGCCCGTCGTGGCCAGCACCGCCCCCGGCCACCTGGAGACCGTCGGCCTGCTGCCCGACGCCCCCCTCTTCGCGGCCGGGGACGCCGGGGCCTGCGCCGCGGCGCTGCGGCGGGTGTGCGCCGACGCCGGCCTGCGCGCCCGCCTCGGCGAGCGGCTGCGGCGCCTGCAGCGCGAGCGGTTCGACCACGACGACCACGTCCGCGCGCTGCTCGCCCTGTACGGGGAGGAGCTCGGCCGTGCGCACGGCCGGCCCGCGCGCACGGTGCTGGACCTGCGCGACCGGGCCCGCCACGGGGTGGGCGGGGAGCTCAGCCCGGAGCGGCGCTGACCGCCTCCGCGCGGTCCCCGGCGCCGATGCCCAGCACCTGCCGCCACACCCGGCCGCGCTCGGCCCACGTGTGCGCGCCGATCCACCCCCGCATCCGCCCGGCCAGCTCCGGGTCGGCGCCACCGGCGTCCACCAGCGCCGCCGCGTGCGCCGCGAAGCCGTCCACCGAGTCCACGACCGACACCCCGGGCGCGTCGAGCCACTCCACCGCCGACAGCCGGCTCGACACCACCGGCAGCCCCGCCGCCACGTACTCCAGCAGCTTCAGCGGGAAGCTGGCCTGGTTGAAGTCGCTCAGCACGTACGGCATGAGGCCCACCGACGCCGAGGCCAGGTGCCGCGCCACCTCCTCGCGCGGCAGCGGGCCCGTCCACGTCACCCCCGGCAGCGCCAGCAGCTCCGCCCACTCCCGGTCGTGGGTGAACGTCGGCTGCCGCCGGCCCACCAGCACCAGCGGGCGGCCCGTCCCGGCGAACGCCCGCAGCCAGCCCAGGTCGATGCGGTCGGAGACCATGCCGATGAACACCGCCGGCCGCGGGCCCGCACCGGCCGCGGCGGGCGGCGCGGCCGCGGGGAGCGGCTCCGCGCCCGGCGGCACCAGGTGCGCGCGGTGGCCCCACCGCGCGCACAGCTCCCGCAGGCGCGGGGAGACCACCACCACGTCGTCCACCTGCCGCAGCGTCCGCTCCCGCGCCGCGCGCAGCCGCTCGGCGGGCACGGAGATGAGGTCCGCGCCGGCGGAGTAGTCGTCCTTCACCAGCACCACCAGCCGCGCGCCCAGGCGCCGTGCCACCGCCCCCAGCACCGCGTCCACGTCCTGCGCGGACACCACCGCCACCGGCCGCCGCCCCGCGCGCGCCGCCGCCCGCAGCAGCGCCAGCGCCGAGGCCGCCGTGTTCAGCCGGTGCAGGCCGCGGCGGCGGGCACCCGGGGCCACCCACGGCGTGACGACCCGCACCGACGGCTCCGGCCGGGCGACGGGGCGGGAGGCCAGACCCCCCGAGCGCGTCCACAGCGCCGTCGGGGGCTGCACGTAGACGACGTCGCAGTCGCGCGCCAGCTCCCGCGCCAGGCGCTGCTCGTACAGCTGGTGACCCTCGTACGCCGTGCTCGCCAGCACCGCCACGAGCGGGCGGGCGCCCCGGGTGCGGGGCCCGCCGCTCACCGGCCCGCCGCCTCGCGCAGCAGCTCCGCCAGCCGCGCGGCGGTGTGCGCGCTCGTGAAGCGCGAGCGCACCGCCTCCGCCGCCGCCGCGCCCACCGCCCGCGCCGCTGCCGGCTCCGCCAGCAGCTCCAGCACCTGCGCGGCCAGCGCCTGCGGGTCCCCCGGGCGCACCAGGAAGCCCGTGCGGCCGTGCTCCACGTAGTCGGCCATGCCCGGGTTGTCGCTCACCACGACGGGCAGGCCCGAGGACATCGCCTCCAGCGTCGCCGTCAGCCCCGAGGCGTGGATGTTGTGGCCCACGGGCACCACGGCCACGTCCGCGCGGGCGTACACCTCCTCCCGCAGCCGCACGTGGTCGACGTCGACGACGCGGCTCCCCTCCCCGGCCCGCACCTCGCGGCGGGTGGCGAGGGTCAGCGTGGCCGCCGGGCACCCGGCGCGGATGCGGGGCCAGGCGGCCTCCAGCACCCCGAAGTCGCGGTGCCGGTCGTTGCCGACGGACACGACCGCGCCCGGGACGCGGGCCTGCGGCGGTGCCTGCCGCCAGAACACCGGGTCCACGCCCAGCGGCACGAACACCGGGGGCAGGCGCCCCGCGCCCCAGCGCTGCAGCACCTCCAGCTGGGCGGAGGAGTTCACGAACACCCGGTGCGCCCGCGGCAGGTAGCGGCGGGCCAGCGCCCGGGTCACGGCGGGGGCGTCGGCGTCGGTGGCCCACACGGTGCCGGTGACGACCGGGCGCCCGCCCCGGGCCAGGGCCGGGATGCCGAGCCGCTCGTCCCACGTCAGCAGCGGCCGGCCCGCACCGCGCCCGGCCCCGCCGGGGACGGCGACCCGCACCCCGCCGAGCAGGCGCGCGGCGACCCGGCCGGGCAGCCCCGGCGCCGGGCAGGGCAGCAGGTGCGGCTCCACCCCGGCGCCGGCGAGGTGGTCCAGGCCGTAGGGCATGCGGTCGGGAACGAGCCCCGCGGCGTGCCGCCCGGCCCAGCCGGCGGTGTGGGACGAGGCCACCGCCACGTCCACGGAGATCACGGGCGTCACCCTGACGGGCGCTCAGCCGTCACGTCAAGTCGCCGCACGATCACCCAGCCGCGACCGGTGCCGGGGCCTGCGCCCTCCCCGCGGCAGCCGCGGGCGGACACGTCCCGTGTGCGACGATGCGCGCACCGCCGCACGAGGAAGGGGTCGCGCATGGCGCGTTCCGTGGACGTCATCGTCCCCGTGAAGGACGACCCGCGCGTCGGGGACTGCGTGCGGGCGCTGCTCGCGCAGGACCACCCCGCCGACCTCGTCCGGGTCCTCGTCGTGGACAACGGCTCCGCCGAGCCGCCCGTGCACCTGGCCGACCTCGACCCCCGCGTCAGCGTCCTCACCGAGCCCAGGCCCGGTTCCTACGCCGCCCGCAACACCGCCGTGCGCGCCGCCACCGGCGACGTGCTCGCCTTCACCGACTCCGACTGCCTGCCCGGCCCCTCCTGGCTCTCCGCCGCCGTGCGCGCGCTGGACTCCGGCGCCGACGTGGTCGCCGGCCGCGTCGAGGTCTACGCCCGCGACCCGCGCCGCCCCTCCCCCGTGGAGGCGTACGAGATGGTCAACGCCTTCCGGCAGGACCGCACCGCCGCCCTCGGCTGGTGCGTCACCGCCAACCTCGTCGTCGCCCGCTCCACCTTCGACGCCGTGGGCGCCTTCGCCGCCGACCTGCCCTCCGGCGGCGACGCCGAGTGGTGCGGGCGGGCCGTGGCCCTCGGCTTCCGCCCCACCTACGTGGCCGACGCCGCCGTGCGCCACCCCGCCCGGGAGTCCTGGGCCGAGGCGTGGACGAAGCTGTGCCGCGTCCAGCACGGCCGCCGGCTCCGGGTCCGCCGCGGCGAGCAGCCCCCCGGCGGGTTCTCCGCGCGCGCCCTGCTGCCCCCGCCCGGCGCCCTCGTGCGCGCCGTCCGCTCCCCGCAGCTGCGCGGCCCGCGCGCCCGCGCCGCCTACGTCGCCGGGGAGCTGCTCATCCGCTACGGGCGTGCCGCCGCCGCCTGGAAGTACCGCTGAGCGGCACCCGGGCGCAAGGGACGCGGTGAGCTCCCCCGGGCCGGGACGGCGGGTGGACCTGCTGGACCTCGCGCGCGAGCAGCGGCGCCGGCGCCGGAACCTGCGGGCCCTGCCGTCGCTGCTGGCCGAGGCGCTGCTGCTGTGCTGGCGGGCGAGCCCCCGCGACGTCGTCCTCACCTTCGGGGTGCAGCTGCTGGGCTCGGCGCTGCTGGGGGCGCAGGTCCTGCTGGGCCGCGAGGCGCTGCAGGCCGTGCTCGCCCCGCAGCCGGGCGGCAGGCTCGCCGCGGCGGCCGGGCCGCTGCTGGTGCTGGCCGCCGTGACGCTCGTGGCCACCGCCTCGGCGGCGGTGCGGGCCCAGCGGATGCGGCTGCTCGGGGAGCTGGTGCAGCGCTCGGTCTGGTCGCGGGTGCTCGACGTCACCACGGGCGTGGAGCTGGTCTCCTTCGACGACCCCGCCTTCGCCGACCGGCTCGAGCGCGTCAGCGCCAACGCGCTGTCCCGGCCGCTGGCGGTGGCGCAGGGGCTCGTCGGCGTCCTCGGCGGCCTCGTCGGCGCCGCCGGCCTGGCGCTCTCCCTGCTCGTCGTGCACCCGTTGCTGGTGCCGCTGCTGCTGCTGGCCGGGGTGCCGCTGTTCCTGCTGCAGCGGCGCGGGGGGCGCTCGGAGTTCGACTTCGCGGTGGCCCAGACCCCGGCGTTCCGGCAGCGGGACCACCTGCGGGTGACGATGACCGGTCGCGCGGACGCCAAGGAGATCCGCGCCTACGGCCTGGCCGGGGCGCTGCGGGGCCGCTACGAGGACCTCTACGGCCGCTACCTGGCGGCCCTGGCCCGGCAGGTGCGCCGGCGGGTGGTCCTGGCCCTGGCGGGCAGCGCCCTGACCGCCGTGGCGGTGCTGGCCACGCTCGTGGCGCTGCTGTGGCTGGTGGACTCCGGGCGGCTGTCCCTGGCGGACGCGGGCGCCGCCGCGGTGGCGGTGCCGCTGCTGGGCGGGCGCCTGCAGCAGCTCGCCTCGGGGGCCGCGGGGCTGCTGGAGTCCGGGCTGTTCCTCGACGACCTGCGCGGCTTCCTCGCCCTGGCCCCGCGCCCGCGCCCCGCCGCGCGCCCGGCGCGCCCCCTGCCGCCGTTCGCGGAGCTGCGCGCCGACGACGTCGGCTTCACCTACCCGCAGGCCGGCGCCCCCGCCCTGCAGGGCGTGAGCCTGCGCATCCGCCGCGGGGAGGTCGTCGCGCTCGTCGGGGAGAACGGCTCCGGCAAGACGACCCTGGCGAAGGTGCTCGCGGGGCTGTACGCGCCGACGTCGGGCACCCTGCGCTGGGACGGCGCGGACCTGGCCTGGGTGGAGCGGGAGGCGGTGCGCGAGCACGTGGCCGTCGTCTTCCAGGACTTCGCGCGCTTCCGGCTCACGGCGTTCGAGAACATCGCCCTGGGGCGGGCCGACACCCTCGACGCCGCCGCCGACCCCGGCCTGCCCGCCCGGGTGGAGGACGCCGCCCGCCGCGCCGGGGCCGACGGGTTCCTCCGCGCCCTGCCCCAGGGGTACGCCACCCCGCTGGGCACGGAACTGCGCGGCGGGGTGGAGCTGTCCGGGGGGCAGTGGCAGCGGGTGGCCCTCGCCCGGGCCTTCCACCGCGGCGCGCCGTTCGTGATCCTCGACGAGCCCACCGCCGCGCTGGACGCGCGCGCCGAGGCGGAGCTGTTCGCGCAGGTGCGCGGGCTGATGGCGGGGCGCAGCGTGCTGCTGATCTCGCACCGCTTCTCCAGCGTCCGCGAGGCGGACCGCATCTACGTCCTGCGCGGCGGCCGCCTCGACGACACCGGCACCCACGAGGAGCTGCTGGCCCGCGGCGGGCACTACGCGGAGCTGTACCGGCTGCAGGCGCGGGCGTACGCGCAGGACACGCCGGGCAGGGGGCAGCCGGACGGGGGGCAGCCGGACTGGCGGGGGCGGGGGCACCGCCCGGGTGCGGGCACCGCCGCCGACGTAACCTGCCCGGGACGCCGGCCGGGCGCCGGCCCGGACCGCCGCCCCGACGGGAGCCACGATGGACACCACGAGAGATGAGGCCGTGCGGCTGCGTTCCGGCGACCTCGCCTGGAACGAGGTCGCCGGCGAGGTCGTCGTCCTCGACACCCGCACCGCGACGTACCACTGCGTGACCGGTGCGGGCGTGGGCCTGTGGCCGATGCTCGTGGCCGGCACCACCGCCGCCGAGCTCGTCGATCACCTGGAGGAGACGTACGGCGTCTCCCGGCAGGCCGCCGAGGCGGACGTGGCGGTGTTCCTCGCCGACTGCGCCCCGCTGCTGGAGGACGGGTGAGCCTCCCCCGCCCGTGGTCCCCGCGGGGGGTGCGGCGCCGGGGGCGGCGGGCGCTGCGCCGCCTGCACCGGGTGCGGGGGCTGCTGCGCGGGCTGCTCGCGCCGGGGGCGCTGCCCGCCGCGCGGTGGGCCTGGCGCAGCCTGGCGCGGGTGCGGGCCGAGCTGCCCGCCGGGGGCGTGCGGGTGCGCGCCCCGCTGCCGCCGGCGCTGCCCGCGAGCGGCCGGGGCGGGGTGGAGGCCGCGCTGCGGCTGGGGCGGGCCACCTGCCTGCAGCGCTCCCTGGTGGTGCAGGCCTGGCTGCTCGGGCAGGGCGAGGAGCACGACACGGTCGTGGCGGTGAGCACCGAGGGCGGTTTCGCCGCGCACGCCTGGGTCGACGGGTACGACCCCGACGAGTCCGGCCGCTACCGGGAGCTGACCCGGCTGCCCGCCTGCCCGTGAGCCCGCCGCGCACGCCGCTGACGCCGCTGGAGCTGCTGTGGTCGGTGCCGTTCGGGCCCGCCGCCGGCGTCGCGCCGCTGCCCCGCGGCCCGGCCCCGCCGCTGCGCGCCGCGCTGGAGGCCGCGGTGCTGCCCGCCCTGCGGCGCCCGCCGTGCGCGGTGAGCTTCTCCGGCGGCCGGGACTCCTCCGCGGTCCTGGCGGTGGCCACCGTGCTCGCCCGCCGGGAGGGCCTGCCCGCGCCGGTGCCGGTGACGCACCGCTTCGGCTGGCTCGCGGAGTCCGTGGAGGACGGCTGGCAGGAGCTGGTGGTGCGCTCCCTCGGGCTCCGGGAGTGGCAGCGCACCGCGTGGGACGGGGAGCGGGCCGGGGACCTGGACGTGCTGGGCCCGGTGGCGCGCCGGGTGCTCACCCGCCACGGCGTCCTGCCGCCGTTCAACCTGCACTTCCACGAGCCGGTGCTGGCGGCCGCCGCGGGCGGGTCGGTCCTGACCGGCGTGGGCGGTGACGAGCTGTTCGCGCCCGTCGCGCGCCACCCGCTGCCGCGCACGCTGGCCGGGCGCCGGCCGCTGCGGGTGGCGGAGCTGCCGCGGATGCTGGCGGGCGCGGCCCTGCCGGCACCGGTGCGGGCCGCCCGCCTGGCGCGGGAGCTGGCCGTCGGCTACCCGTGGCTGACGGCCCGCGGGGAGCGCGCGCTGCGCCGGGCCCTGGGTGCGCAGGCCGCGCGGGAGCCGCTGCGCTGGGACACCGCCGCCCGCACCCACGTGTGGCCGGGCCGGCGCCTGCAGCTGCACCGCGCGGGCCTGGAGGCGCTCGGCGCGCACCACGGGGTGCTCGTGGAGAGCCCGTTCTGCGCGCCGGGGGTGCTGGCCGCCGCCGCCGCGCGGTGGGGGTGGGCCGGGCCGCGCAGCCGCGCCGCGGAGCTGGCCGACCTGCTCGCCGGGGACCTGCCGCCGCAGCTGGCCGCGCGGGAGTCGAAGTCCACGTTCGACGGGGCGTTCTGGCACGCGGCGGGCCGGGAGTTCGCGGCCGCCTGGGACGGGCGCGGCCTGGAGGCGGTGGCCGGGCTGGTGGACGTGGCGGCGCTGCGGGAGCACTGGCTCACCGCGGCGCC
Organism: Kineococcus anabasis; assembly: GCF_054590795.1. Classification (NCBI taxonomy): domain Bacteria; kingdom Bacillati; phylum Actinomycetota; class Actinomycetes; order Kineosporiales; family Kineosporiaceae; genus Kineococcus; species Kineococcus anabasis. Next base: position 171,548 of record NZ_BAAIHU010000002.1, on the reverse strand, counting down.
GGACGCGCACTCCTTCAGCCTGCTGCAGCACGCGTGGCTGGCGTCGCAGGACCCGCCGGCCCCCCCGTCAGCTCCGCCAGGAGCAGCCGCACCGACGCGTCGAGGGAACCGAGGTCCCGCGGCCGGGTGAAGCGCACCACCGGCAGGGCCGCCAGCCGCAGCAGCGCCCCCGGGTCGGCGGGCGGCACCTTCAGCGCCAGCCCCCGCAGCAGCAGCGGCACCCGCGCGTGCCCCGGCACGGCCTCCACCCGGGCGCGCCCGCCGAAGGCCAGCTCGACGAACCCGGCCAGGTGCAGGTCCGCGGGCGGCTCCCCGCCGGCCGGCCCGACCCGCCAGCGCTCCCGCGAGCCCACCCGGCCGAGCTCCTCGCCGGTGCCGTAGTGGGCGGCCGCGGGGGCGCGCAGGTCGATGCAGCGCGGACCGGGCAGGGCGCGGGTGCCGTCGAGGACGAGCACGTCGTCGGTGACGACGGGGCAGCCGGCGCGGGCCAGCGCGAGCACCGTGGTGCTCTTGCCGGCGCCGCGGTCCCCCAGCACCGCCCACACGGAGCCGCCGGCGACGACGGCCGCCGCGTGCAGGGCCAGCCGCCCCTGCCAGTGCGCGACGGTGACGGCGGTGGAGGCCAGGTGCGGGTGCACGACCTCGGTGTCGGGCACGGGGACCGGGGAGGTGATGACGGTGCGCCGCCCGGCGCGGGAGATCTCCACGCGCCCGCCGCGCGGCAGGGGCAGCTCGGCCCGCTCGGCCGTCAGCAGCGGCCCGGCGGGGGTGGGCACGTCGGCGACCCGGCGCTCGACGCGCCACTCCACCTCACCGCCGCGGGACCCGCGCAGCAGGTGGGCGGCACCGGGCAGGTCGGGCAGCAGCAGGCCGTAGGCGGCGCGGGGCGTGCCGGCGGGAGCACCGCCCGCTGTCGTGTCCCCGGTCACCGGGCCGTCCCCGCCACGGCGCCATCCCACCAGCCGGCCTCCCGGCTCCCCCACCGGCCGGGGGCCCGGGTCACCCGGGCGGAGCAGCCGGTGACACCTCCTCCCACGTGGCGTAGTCTTCGCCGCACCCAGCGTCGCCGGCAGCGGGTTCCGCCGCGGTGACGTGCTCGAGACGGACCGGTGGAGGCCCCCATGCCGCAGGAGTACGAGGCACCGCGCCTCACGACGATCGGCTCCTTCGAGGAGCTCACCCTCATCACGCCCAAGGACCTCGGCAACCCCAACGACGGCTTCAGCTTCCGCGGCCAGTCCCTGTACACGGTCTCCTGACCACCCGGTCCGCCGGGCCGTCGCCGCGGAGCGCCCCGGACCGCGAGGTCCGCAGCGCAGGAGTCCCCCGCACCCGCCAGCCCCGGGTCGTGGGGGACTTCCTCGTCTCCTGCCTGCGCGCCCACCTGTCCGGGGGCTCCCCCGACCTCCGCCTCGCCGCCGGGGTCCCGGCCGCCGGGCTGGCGCGGGCGCTGCACCACCACCGGGTCGGGCCCACCGCGCACCACGTCCTGGCCCGCACACCGGGCGTGCCGGCGGAGCTGCTCCGGGCGGCGCGGGGGACGCTGCGCGCCCAGACGGCCCGCCGCCTGGCCCTGGGCCCGGACCTGGAGCGGGTGGCGGCGGCGCTGGACGGCGTGGGCGCGCGGTGGGCGGTGCTGAAGGGACCGGCCGTCGCGGCCTCCCTCTACCCCGACCCGGGCGCCCGGGAGTGGCACGACCTCGACGTCCTCGTCGACGGCCGCGACGCCCGCGCGGCCCTGCCGGCGCTGGAGGCCGCGGGGGCCCGCGTGCTGGACCCCGACTGGGCGGGGGTGCGTGCCCGGGAGCAGGGGGAGCTGGCGCTGCGCCTGCCCGCCGGCACGTTCCTCGACCTGCACTGGCACCTGCTGAACCGGCCCGAGCGGCGCGCCGCGTTCCGGCTCGACGTCCCCGGGATCCTCGGCCGCACCACGCGCCGGGACCTGGGCGGTGTCGCCTGCCCGGTGCCGGACGCCGCCGACCAGCTGCACCACCTGGCGCTGCACGCCTGCCTCAGCGGGGCGTGGCGGCTGCTGTGGCTGCTCGACGTCGCCCTGGCGGCCCGCGCCCTCACCGACCGGGACGCCCTCGTGGAGCGGGTGCTGGCCGCCCGCACCGCGCTGCCGGTGGCCATGGCCCTGGACCGCAGCCGCCGGGTGCTCGGCGCGGACGGGGACCCGCCCCCGGTGCCGGGGCGCCCGGGCGGGGCGGCGTGGCGGGCCGCCGGCGGGCTCGTGACCCGGGCGGCGCCGCCGCAGCACCTGGTCGCGGCGCGGCGCAACGGCCACGTCGTCTTCTCCTCCGCGCGCACCTCCACGGCCACCAGCGCGCGGGCGCTCGCCGGGGCGCTGCTGGGCCGCTGGGCGGCGCCACCGCGGCCGGCGGGCCCGGTCGCGGAGGCCGACGCCCGCCTGGCGCGGGAGGCGTACCTGCGCGAGGTGGCCCGCTTCCCGGCGGGCTGACCCCACCTGTCCCCCGGGCGGCGCAACGGGCGCTGCTGTTTGGCACCACCTATCTACGGTCAGTAAGGTCGCCGCTGCGTGACGGCGAGGTCGTGACTGGAACGAGCGACCCGGCGGCAGCGCTGGGGAGGAAGGGGCTCTCGTGCCCGACGAGGCGATGGCGGGCGCACCCGCGGAGGTGTCGCCGTGAGCGCCCCGGCGAGCCCACCCGCCCAGGCGTCGCTGCGCGGCCGCGCGGCCGCCGGCGTCCTGTGGAACGCGCTGCAGATGTGGATCGTGCGGCTGACCACCGTCGCCGCGTTCATCGTGATCAGCCGCCACCTGCAGCCGTCGGAGTTCGGCCTCATCGCGCTCGGGATGGCCGTCATCGGGGTTCTGATGCTCCTCGGCGACTCCGGGATGACCAACTACATCATCCGCACGGAGGAGCTCGACGAGCGCGTCCGGAGCACCGCCTTCTGGACCGGCATGCTCCTGGCCGGGACCCTGGCGGGCGCGCTGGCCCTGCTCGCCCGCCCCACCGCGGCCCTGTTCGGCGAGCCGGACCTCGCCCCGGTGCTGCGCTGGCTGAGCCTCGGCCTGGTCCTCACCGGCCTGGCGAGCGTGCCCTCCGCGCTGCTGCGCCGCCGCCTGGAGTTCCGCTCCCTCGCCATCCGCGGCACCGTGGCGACCTTCGTCGGCTCGGCGGTCGCCATCACGGCGGCCGTCGCGGGCGCCGGGGTGTGGGCCCTGGTCGCGCAGTACCTGGTGCGCGCCGTCGTGGGCGGGGCCGTGGTGTGGGCGGCGGCCCGCTGGCGGCCCCGGTTCCTCCTCGACCGCGCCGAGGCCCGGCGCATGCTCACCTTCGGCAGCAAGCTGCTGGGCATCGACCTGCTGATGCAGGCGCGGGACCGCGGCGAGGAGTTCGTGCTCGGCGCGATCTCCACCGCGACCACGCTCGGGTTGTGGACGGTCGCCACCCGCCTGGTGAGGATCATCCAGGAGACCGGCTCCTCCGTCGTCTCCTCCGTGGCGACCCCCGCCTTCGCGCGGCTGCAGGACGACCTGCCCCGGCTGCACCGGGCGTACGCGACGAGCCTGAGCACCACGGCCCTGGCCATGTTCCCCGCGTTCCTGCTGCTGGCCGTGACCAGCCCGGACCTGGTGCCCTTCCTCCTCGGCCGGCAGTGGGCGGGCACGGCGGTCGTGGCGCAGGTCGTGGCGCTGACGGCCCTGGTGGGCGTCCTGTCGCACTTCGACCGGCCGGTGTTCATGGCACTGGACCGGTTGCGGCCGGAGCTGCTGATCGTGGGCGGCACCGTGGTGGTGCACCTCGCGCTCGTCGTGGTCTTCGCCCCGCGCGGCCTGGTGCCGCTGGCCCTGGCGCTGCTGGTGCGGGCGCTGCTGACCCTGCCGGTGCGCCAGGTCGTGCTGCACCGGGTGACCGGCATGCCGTACGGGGCGCTGCTGGGCTCGGGCCGGGTGCTCGTCGCCGCGCTGCTCATGGCGGCGTGCGTGCAGGGGGCGGTGTGGGCCCTGGACGACGCGGCGGTGTGGGCGCGGCTGCTGCTGGCCGCTCTCGTGGCGGCGCTGACGTACCCGCCGCTGCTGTGGCTGTTCGCCCGGCCCGTCGTGCGCAGCGTGCTGGGCGACGTGCGCTCGCTGCGGCGGCGCGGGGCACCCGCGAGGACGGCGGCCGGGGCCGACGCGGCGGGCACCGCCGCGGCGACCGGGGCGGCGACCCCCGCCGCGGCGGGCGGGGTGGCGGACCCGGCCGACGACCCGGCGCTCCCCCGGGCCTCCGCCGGCGCCGGGCGGGGGGAGGCGCCGTGAGCGGCGAGCCCGCGGTGGGCGCGGGGACCCGTCCCGCCCCCACCTCCCCGGACCCCGGCGGCGGCGCGCTGCGGGTGGTCTACGTCCTGCGCAACTACCCGCAGCTGTCGCAGACGTTCGTGCGCAACGAGGTGGTGGCGCTGCGCGAGCTCGGTGTCCGCGTCGACGTGCGGCCCCTGGGCAGCCGGCCCGACCCCGACGTGCCCGCCGGCTGGGGCGGGGACTTCGCCGTCCTGCCCGTCGCGGGCGCCGCGCAGGTGGCCGCCGACCTGCGGTGGTGGCTGGCGCACGACCCGGCCGCGCTGCTGCGGATGGCCCGGCGGGCCGCGCGCCTGCGCGGTCAGGGGCTGCGCGCCTGCGGGTTGCGGCGGGCGCTGGGCGCGGCCCGGGCGCTGCACGGCGGGGGTGTGGGCGCCGTGCACGCGCACTTCGCGTGGGAGGGGATGCTCGTCGCCCTGTACGTGGGCCCCCTCCTCGGGGTCCCGGTGTCCACGACCGTGCACGCCGCCGACATCTACGTCCCCTGGCCGCACCTGGTGCGCCGGCTGGCGGCCCTCGACCTCGTCGTGACGGTGTGCCGCCACAACGTGGACTTCCTGCGCCGGGCGGGGCTGGGCGGTCGCACCCCGGTGGCCGTCGTGCCCTGCGGCGTCGAGGTGCCCGGCGACGTCCCGGAGGGCGCGCCGGAGCGCATCGTCTCGGTGGGCCGGCTGGTGGAGAAGAAGGGCTTCGACGTCCTGCTGCGCGCCCTGCCCGCCGTGCTGCGCGAGGTACCGGGCGCCCGGCTGGAGATCGTCGGGGACGGCCCGCTCGGGGCGGAGCTGTGGCGGCTGGCGGCCGAGCTCGGCGTCGCGCACGCCGTCGACTGGGCCGGGGCCCGCTCGCACGCGGAGTCGCTGGAGCGCATCGGGTCGGCGGCGGTGTTCGCCCTGGCGTGCCGGGCCGACGCCGCCGGGGACACCGACGCCGTGCCGGTGGTGCTGCGCGAGGCGATGGCGCGGGCTCGCGGTGTCGTGACGACCGCGATCGCGGGGATCCCCGAGAACGTCGACGCCACGACGGGCTGGGTGGTCGCCCCCGGGGACGCCGGTGCCCTGGCCGCGGCCCTCGTGCACGCCCTCACCGACGACGCCGAGCGCCGCCGCCGCGGGGAGGCCGCGCGCCGGCTCACCGCGGAACGCTTCACCCTGCGGCGCTGCGCCGAGCTCCTGCACGCCGAACTGGCGGGCGCGGCCCACCGCCGCTGAGGCCCCCGCCGCCGAGGCCCCCGCCGCCGAGGCCCACCGCCTCCCCCGGCCGGCCGCGCGGGCACCTCAGCGCACCGTCCAGAGCTCCACGCGGTAGCGGCCGTGGCTGCCGCCGAGCTCCAGCACACGCCCCTGACGGGCCGGCCGCACCGAGGCCGCGAAGACCTGCTCCCACGGCTCGCCCAGCTCCACGCCGACCAGCCACACGCGCCCGCGCCCGGCGAGGGCGGCGGCACGGGCCTGCTCGGGCAGCTCGTCGCCGCCGACGGAGACCGCCCGCAGCGGATCGCGGACGAGGAGCACGTCGTCGAGGGACACCCCGGCGGGCAGGTAGTACCGCAGCATGGGGCGGCTGGTGTTGCCCAGGTGCACCACCGCGTCGCCGGGGCGGGCGTTGCCGGCGACGACCGCCGCCGCCGAGCGCACGTCGTCCGTGGAGAAGGGCCGGTGCCGGATCACCGCGATCCTCGGGACCTGGCACGCCACCACCGCCGCGACCAGGAGGGCGGCCACCGCGGGCCGCGCCCGCCGCGCCCCCGGGCCGTGCGCCCTCCTCCGCGCCAGGGCCGCCGCGCCCACCCCCGCGAGCACGGCGAGCCCGGGCGCCGCGCCCACCGTGTACCGGCTGTCGAAGAGCTGCCCCGCAGCGGCCGAGGCGACGACGGCGGCGACGGGGACCAGCGCCCACGTCAGCACCAGCACCAGCGCGGGCGGGTCGCGGCGCAGGGCGGCGGCGCCCGCGGCGCACAGCACGGCGAGCGCGAGCAGCGCGGGCGGGGTGCCGGCGAAGGCGTGCCACAGCCCCGCGGTGCGGGCCAGCAGGGGGAAGCCCTCCGGGATGCGGTCCGGCGCCTGCCACACGCCCACCGCCACCATGCCCGCGCACACCGCGGCGGGCAGCGCCCCGGCGAGGGCGAGGCGCACCCGCCGGGCGCGGCCGGGGAACAGCAGCGCCCACCCCACGAGCGCCACGGCGGCCGGGCCACCGGTGAGCACGTGCAGCGCGGCCGCTCCCGTCGCACCGGCCGTCCACAGCAGCAGCCAGCGGGTGCGCGGGGTGTCCCGGTCGCGCAGCAGCCCGTACGCCGTGGCCGCCAGGCACGCGAGGACCACGGGGTAGGGGCGCGCCTCCTGGGTGTGCTGCGCCACCAGCGGCACGACGGCGAGCAGGACGCCGGCGGCGGCACCGGCCACCGGCCCGGCGAGCCGGGCGGCCACGAGGGCGGTGAGGGCGCACGCCAGCACCCCGGCCAGCGCGCCCGGCAGCCGCAGCCACGCCTCGTCCTGCGACAGGAGGACCCACGGGCGCAGCAGCGCGTACCACGGCCCCATCCCGGCGTCCGTCACGAGCAGGCCGCGCAGCATGACCGGGTACTCCCGCGCCGCCGTGGCCAGGGAGTAGAACTCGTCGCGCCACAGGGGCTTGGTGTCGTAGCGCCACGCCGTGACCGGCACGGCGACGAGGACGGGCAGCAGCCACACCCACGGCCCGCGCACGGGCAGCGCCCGCTCCGGGGCCCGCGGGCCGGCCGGCCGGACCCTCTCACCCGTGGTTCCGCCCGCCACCGGTTCCTCCCGTCCACCCCAGGGGCCGGCGCTGCCGCCGGCGGCTCCCGCCGGCGTTCCCGCACGGCGAGCGCATCATGCCGTGCGGGAGGGCCGTCGCCGTCCACGCGGGCGGCCGTGCCGCCCGTGGCGCCGGTGCCCGCCGGACGTCAGCGCGCCGGGCGCCCGCGGCCCCGCTGCGCCGGCACCACCGCCGCGGCCGGGGCGGCGGCGAGCAGGCCGATCACCGCCACGAGGACCATCGTGGGCTGCTGGAAGGAGGTCAGGTCGCTGGTGACGCTGCCCACGAGCATCACCGCGAGCGTCGCCAGCAGCGCCCGGTTCAGGTCCCGGTCGGCCTGGTCGGGGGCGAGCACGCTGCGGTCCCACGCCGAGGCCATCGGCAGCAGGAACAGCACCGCCAGGCCGGCGATGCCGAGCACCCCTCCGCCGACGAGCGCGCCGAGCCACATGTTGTCGAGGAAGACGCCGCCCGTCTCGGGCCGGTAGGTGCCGTACCCGACGCCGAGCCAGGGGTGCTCGCGCACCATCTCCAGCACCAGGGGGTAGTCCTCCAGCCGCCCGGTGACGCTGTTGTCCTCCTGGGCGCGGGCGAAGACGTCGACGAGGGTCTGCACGAGCCGCGGCAGCGCCAGCACCGCCACCGCCGAGGCGAGCAGGGTCGCCGCCAGCGCCTTGGCGCGGTCGGCCAGGGACCACGACGACACCGCGACGAGCAGGGCGACCGCCAGGCCGAGCAGGCCGGTGCGGGAGACCGCCAGGGGCAGGCCGGCGACGATGACGGCGCAGCCGAGGGCGGCCAGGTGCCGGCGCCGGGCGAGCACCGCGTGCCGGGCCAGGTACAGGGCGACCGGCAGGGCCGCGGCCAGGCCCAGGGAGTACTCGATGGGGTGCTCGGCGCTGCCGCGGGCGCGCACGAGGTCGCCGCGGGAGACCTCCCGCAGCGTGCGGGTGTTCTCCACCAGCCCGGCGGACTGCGCCAGGTCCGCCCAGCGGGGCAGGCCCGCCATGGTGCCCACGGCGACGAGCGCGGACAGGCAGGCCCCGGCGACGATGCACGCCAGGACGCGGTCGCGGTCGGCGCGGTCCCGCACGAGCGCCCAGACCAGGAACCCGAGCCCGGCGGTGCCCAGGGTGCCCAGCAGCGCGCGCAGCGCGCCGGCGGACTGCGCGGCACCGAGGGGGGCGAGCATCGCGACGCCGTACAGGAGGACGGCGACGGCGACGTGCACCAGCAGGCCCGCGGCGGGCACGGGGACGCGCACGACCTCCCGCTCGGCGCGGGTGCGCTCGCGGTGGGCGAGGAGGGCCAGGACGGCGAGGACGAAGCAGCCCAGGGCGAGGAGCCGGCTGGGGCTGCCGTTGGAGCGCAGCGGCCCGGGCAGCACCATGTTGCCGGGCACGGCGAAGGCCAGCAGGAGCACCGCGCCGGGCAGCGCCCAGGTGCGCGGCGCCGCGGCCGCAGGGGAGGCGCCCGCCACGGGCCGCGCGGTGCGCGCCGGGGTCGCGGGCACGCTCAGTGGTCCCGGTTGCCCGGCTGCGGCTGGCCGAAGATCGAGCCGGCGAGACCGTCGCCGCCCTGCACGCCGGCCGCGGCGCCGGTGCCGTTGCGCGCGCGCAGGTCGACGTCGGGGCCCTCGGCCTGGGGCGCGTGGTGGTGGCCGCGGCGGTCGCGGCGGCGGCGGGCGAGACCGAGGAGGAGGGCGTCGAGGGCGACGACGAGCAGGGTGGTCAGGGCGAGGCCACCGAGGAGGATGGCGCCGGTGGCGCGGGCACGCTGCGGGTACAGCTCGGTGGGCCCGTCGACGGGGGTGGAGCGCACGGCGATGAACAGGCCGTTGTCGGGGGCCTGCACGCGGCGCTGGAGGTCGAGGAGCTGCTGGTTGGCCTGCTGCACGACCTGCTCCAGCAGGGGCTCGGCCGCCTCGGGGGTGGGGGTGAGCACGGTGACCGGGAAGTAGTTGCGCGACTGCGCGGCCGAGGCCGGGGGCGTGACCGCCAGCTCGGCGCCGGGTGTGCCGGACAGCAGGATCTCCCGGACCCGGCTGGTGTTGAGGGAGTCCGCGACGTTCGCGGCGAGGGTGCCGGCGCCGCCCGCGAGGGAGAACGGGTTGCGGCTGCCGGGCTGGGTGCCGGGGAGCTGCTCGGGCAGGGGTGTGGACAGCGCGACGCTGGGCATGACGAGGACGTTGGCGCTGGCCTGGTAGAGGGGACGGGCACCGGCCCACGCGCGCTGGCCGGCCAGCGCGACGAGGACGAGCAGCGGCACGGTCAGGTACCAGCGGCGGGCCAGGACCCGCAGCAACGATCCGACGGTCATGGGGCGCTCCTCGGTTCGGGGCGTGGCCGCGCGCCGGCGAGGTGCCGGTGCGCGCCATTGTTGACGCGCAGCATGGCACAGTGACTTCCCGTCACCTAGTAGCCCGTTCGGCTGTACGCCGATCGGGCGTAGCAAGATGCGGCCCCCGGCCCGGACCCACCCGAGGTGACGATGCGAGACAGATTGCCCACCGACGCCTCCTCCCCGACCCCGCTCCCCGCCTCCCGGCGACCCCGGCCCCGCGCGGCCGGGGCGGCGGGCCTGTCCGTCCTGGCACTCCTGCTCGCCGGGTGTTCCGGTGCGCCGCAACGGCCCGCGGACCCCTACGCCGCCGAGCGCGCCGAGCGCCGGCAGGAGGCCGACGCCCGCGGCATCCCCGCCGGTTTCCCCGGGCCCCACGACACGGGCGTCCCCCTCGGCACGGAGCTGGAACCCTCCGGGTCCGTCTCCGCCACCACCGACGGGCAGGTCCTGGAGGACCTCGACGTCGACGGCTGCATCTCGGTCAAGGCCGACGACGTGGTGATCCGGCGCGTGCGGGTCCGCTGCGCGGAGAAGGAGCGCGCCATCACCATCGAGGGCGAGCGCGAGAACCTGCTCGTGGAGGACAGCGAGATCGACGGCAGGGGCAGCACCGAGGTCGCGATCGGCTGGGGCGGGTACACGCTGCGCCGGGTGAACGTCCACTCCACCTTCGACGGCCCGCGCCTGGGCAGCGGCGTGACGATCGAGGACAGCTGGATCCACGACATCGTGCGCCGCGACGACGTCCACGGCGACGCGGCGCAGTCGACGGGCGCCGAGGGGGTCCTGGTGCGCGGCAACTCGATGAACCCCACGAACACCCGCACCGACGACCCGCTCAACGCCGCCGTCCAGCTCGGCAGCGAGAACCGCGGGACCGGCCTGAGCGACGTGCTGATCGAGGGCAACTACCTCGACGGCGGGAACTACACGGTCAACGTCCGCGGCGACGCGGAGGTCGACGGGGTCCGCATCCGCGGCAACGTCTTCGGCGACGGCGCCCGCTACGGCCCGCTGCTGGTGCCGGAGTCGGTGGAGGTGGAGCAGGACAACACCGACCGGCGGACGGGCGGGCGGGTGGAGGTCGTGCGCCCCTGACCGGCCTCCCCGGGCGGCGCCCGCGGTCCACGACGGAGCGCGACGGGGCTGCTACGGTTCGCGCGTGTCAGCTCCCATCGCGAGCGTGGTGATCCCCGCGCACGACGAGGGCGCGGTGATCGACCGCTGCCTGCGGACCCTGGGGGTGCCCGATCCCGCGCTCGAGGTCGTCGTCGTGGCCAACGGCTGCACCGACGACACCGCCGGGCGCGCCCGCCGCCACGGGGTGCGGGTCGTGGAGACGGCCGTGCCCGGCAAGGCGCACGCGCTGAACCTCGGCGACGCCGCCTGCACGGTCTTCCCCCGCGCCTACCTCGACGCCGACGTGGAGCTGACGGGCGCGGACCTGCGCGCGGTGGTGGCCGCCCTGCGCTCCGGCGGCGCCCTCGCCGCCGCTCCCGCCCTGCACGTGGACCTGACGGGTGCCCCGTGGGCCGTGCGGGCCTGGTACCGGGTGTGGACGGCGCTGCCGTACGTGACGCACGGCATGGTCGGCTCCGGCGTGTACGTCCTCAGCGCCGCCGGCCGCGCCCGCTTCGACCGCTTCCCCGAGGCCATCGGCGACGACACGTTCGTGCGCGGCGCGTTCACCCCGCAGGAGCGGCTCTCGGTCCCCGGCACGCGCTTCACGGTGCACCCGCCGCGCTCGCTGCGCGCCCTCGTGGCGATCAAGACCCGGGCCGCGCACGGCAACGTCGAGCACCGCGCCGCACGCCCCGCCGCTCAGGACCCCTCCCGGGGCACCGGCCCGGCCGCGCCGTCGAGCGCGCGGGTGCTGCTGGGCAGCCCCCGGCTGTGGCCGTCGCTGCCGGTGTACGCCGCCGTCTACGCCCTCACCGGCGTACGGGCCCGGCTGCGCGCCCGCACCGCCGCGCCCGTGGCGTGGGACCGCGACACCACCTCCCGCTCCCCCGCCGCCCGCTGACCGACCACCCGCCCACCGGCCCGAGGAGCCAGGCCCGCCATGCCCTCCCTGAACCAGCTGCGGCTGCTGCGCCGCGGGATCGTCGGCGCACGACGGCTCGTCTACACCCGCGTGTGGGGGATGGACATCCACCCGAGCGCGACGTTCAGCCTCTCGGCGCGCTTCGACCGCACCTACCCGCGCGGGGTGCACGTGGGCGCGGAGACCTACGTCGCCCTGGAGTCGATCATCCTGTGCCACGACATGACACGGGGGCTGTACCTCGACACCCGCATCGGGCGGCACTGCTTCATCGGCGCCGGGTCGATCATCCTGCCGGGGGTCACGGTCGGCGACGGCAGCATCGTCGCGGCCGGCGCGGTCGTCACCAGGGACGTGCCGCCCCGCTCCATCGTGGCCGGCTCCCCCGCCCGGGTGGTCCGATCGGACGTCGAGGTGGGCCCGTACGGGCGCCTGCTCAGCGCCGACACGCCGCCCGGGGCCTCCCCCGGCGGGGGCCACGGCTCGGCCGAACCGGCGTCCCGCTGAGCCCGGGGCGGCCCGGACGGGCTATTGCGCCGCCCCCGCGGCCCTCCCCCGGCACTGCCCGCCTCACCCGCCAGGATCGCCCGACCGGGGGACGGCACCGCCGTCCGGGCCCCCGATCCTCACTCCGCGTGACCCGAGGGGCGCCCCGGTCCCCTGTCTGCCGCACGCCAACGGCCCATGCAGTACCCCCCGCCCGCACGGCGATACCTCCAGTGACAAGAACGCTTCTGCACTGGAGGAAACGATGGCTCGCCCGACGACCAGGTGGTCCGCTCTCGCGGCGGCGGCGGTGGTGCTCGCGACCGGCGCGGTGACCGCGCCCGCACAGGCGGCGTCCAGCCCCTGGATCGCCTGGAACGGCGCCACCATCCAGCACGCCCGGGTCCCCGCCGTCACCGTGGACCTCACCGTGAACTCCCCCGGTGCCTTCGAGCGCCTCAGCCTCAGCGTCGCCGGGGTGGAGCGCGGCTCCACCACCGCCGTGACCCGCCTCGCCGACGGCTGGAGCGCCACCGTGCGCGCCGACCTGGCCGGGCTGTCCGGCGAGGTGCCCGTCGTCGCCAGCCTCACCGCCGGCAAGCGGACCTCCACCGTCCGCAAGACGCTGCGCGTGGTGCAGCCCTCCGCCGCCGACAAGGGCTCGATCCGCACCGACTCCGCCAAGGGCGGGGCCCGCACCACCCGCTCCCGCGACGACGTCGCCCGCGCCTTCCCCGGCCCCGCCACCACCGGTGTGCGGCCCGACGCGCGGCTCACCCCCTCCGGGGACCTCACCGTCACCCGCGCCGGCGCGGTCGTGGAGAACCTCGACGTCCGCGGCTGCGTCAAGATCGACGCCCCGGACGTGACGATCCGCAACACCCGCATCGCCTGCACGAAGAAGGGCCAGGCCCTCGCGGTGCAGCTCACCGACAAGGCGCGCAACGTCGTGATCGAGGACAGCGAGATCGACGGCGGCGGCGGCGCCGTCGTCGCCATCGGCTGGGGCGGCTACACCCTGCGCCGCGTCAACGTCCACGACACCGTGGACGGCCCGCGCCTCGGCAACGACGTCCTCATCGAGGACAGCTGGATCCACGACATGGTCCGCCGCGACAACTACCACAGCGACGCCTCGCAGTCGACGTCCGGGCAGAACATCGTCGTGCGCCGCAACCACCTCGACCCGAGCGGCGGCCGCGGGGACTTCCTCAACGCCGCCGTGCAGCTCGGCTCGGAGACCGGGCAGAAGCTGCTGAGGAACGCGCTGTTCGAGGGGAACTTCTTCAACGGCGGCACCTTCAGCGTCAACGTCCGCTGCGACATCAACGCCGAGAACGTCGTCTTCCGCAACAACACGTTCGGCGACAAGAGCAAGTTCGGCTCGGTCCTCGCGCCGGTCTCGAAGATCCGGTTCGAGGGGAACACCGTCGGCTGGACGGGCAGGCCCGCGGACGTCAAGAACTGCTGAGCCGCGCACGACGGCGGCGGGCCGGGAGGGGTTCCCCCTCCCGGCCCGCCCGTGTTCCCGGTGCCCTGCCCGGTGCCCCGCCCCCGCGCTCAGTACGCCCCGCGCCCCTTCAGGACCGCGCCGAGCGTCTTGGCGAGGATCATCACGTCGAAGGCCGGGGACCAGTTCTCCACGTATGTCAGGTCCAGGCGCACGGACTCGTCCAGGTCCAGGTCCGAGCGGCCGGACACCTGCCACAGCCCCGTCAGACCCGGCTTGACCAGCAGCCGGCGGAGCATCTCGTCGCCGTAGGCGTCCACCTCCCGCTGCAACGGCGGACGGGGCCCCACGAGGGACATGTGGCCCAGCAGGACGTTGAGCAGCTGGGGCAGCTCGTCCAGGGAGTACCGGCGCAACCACGTCCCCACCCGCGTCACCCGCGGGTCGCGGCGCATCTTGAACAGCAGGCCGTTGCCCTCGTCGCGCTCGCGCAGGTCGATGAGGAGCCGCTCGGCGTCCACCACCATCGAGCGGAACTTGTACATCGTGAACGGCCGCCCACCGCGGCCCACGCGCTGCTGGCGGAACAGCACCGGTCCCGGGGAGTCCAGCCGCACGGCCGCGGCGATCGCCAGGAGCACCGGGCCGAGCAGCAGCAGCGCCGCCAGTGCCGCGGAGCGGTCGAACAGGGCCTTGCCCAGGTGCCGTGCCCCTGTCAGCTCGGGGCGCTCCACGTGCAGCAGCGGCAGCCCGGAGACGGGCCTGATCACGACGCGGGGCCCCACGATGTCCGTGAGCGCGGGCGCCACCACCAGGTCGGCGCGGGTGTCCTCCAGCTCCCAGCCGAGGCGCCGCAGGACGGGGCCGTCGAGCTCGGGGCAGGTCAGCGTCGCCACGACGTCCGCGTCGACCCGGCGGGCGACCGGCGCGATCTCCTCCAGGGAGCCGAGGACGGGCACGCCGAGCGCCTGCAGCTGCTCGGAGGTGCGCCCTGCGGGCGTGCAGGCCGCCACGACGCGCAGGCCGTGCGAGGTCTCCCGGCGCACCTGGCTGACGAGGGAGGCCACCGCCGCCGGGTGCCCGGCCGCCACGACCGTCTGCATGCAGTCCCCGCGGGCCCGCCGCCGGTGCAGGTACCCGCGGGCCGCGAGCCGCGCCAGGACGGTGAGCACACCGGCCACGGGCAGGGCGACGACGACGAACCCGCGGGCGAGCTCCAGCGCCAGGGCCCAGGACAGGGTGCCCACGAGCGCCACGACGGTCGTGCCGGCGAGCAGCACCCGCTGGAACTCCTCCGAGCCGACGCCGAGGAACCGCGGCTCGTAGGAGCGCGACAGGAGCATGGCGAAGACCCACACGGGGGGCAGCAGGACCATCGTCCACGCGACCGAGGCGCCCGGGGCACCCGGCACGAGGGAGCCGCCGAAGCGCACGAGGTAGCCGGTCAGCGCCCCCAGGAGCGCCGCGAGCCCGTCGAGGGCGGCGATGGTGAGGACGTACTCGCGCTGCCACGCCGGGCGCCTGGCCTCCAGCAGCCGCGGCGGGCGCTCGGCGCGGTGGGCGGGGACGCGCTGGTTGCGCGGGACCGGCAGGAACGGGCGGGCCGCGGCGGGCCGCTGTCCTCGGGGCCCGGGACTCCCGACGGGCGGCGTTCCGAGGTCTTCAGCGGACATGCCACTCCCTGGTCGTCGTTCCCTGAGGCCACGACGTCGTGGACGAGCATCGCCCCGGCGCGGGGGAGGTGACCGCGACGGTCGCACCCTGGTGGGCGAACGACAGCGAACTGTAGCGGGGCGCTCCGGAACGGGCCACCAGGGGCGGTCCGCCGCCGGAACACCGGAAGGGCCCGCCGGGTGATCCGGCAGGCCCTTCCTCGGTGGAGCTGAGGGGATTCGAACCCCTGACCCCCTCGTTGCGAACGAGGTGCGCTACCAGCTGCGCCACAGCCCCGAAGCACCACGAACACTACCAGGTGTGCGGAGAGGACCCGCCCCGGGGCGGGCCCGTGCGGTCCGCGCCGGCGGTCACAGGCTGACGACGCGGCGCTCCTCGCGCAGGTCCACCACGCGCTCCTGGTCGAAGGGGCGCACGTCGACGACCACGCGCCGGCGGGCCGGGGCGGGTGCCGCGGCGGCGGGCGCCTTCGGCTTGAGCAGGTACGTCGGCAGCGGCACGGGAACGGGCTCCCACTGGCCCGGCGCCACCGGGGCGGGGTCCGCCTCCGCCTCGGGCGGCGTCTGCGCGGCGCCACCGGCCTCCGGCTCCCGCGCACCACCGCCCTGCGGCGGCACCACCTCGCCGACGACGACCGCCGCGTGCTCCCCGGCGGCGGGCGCGGTGGCCGCGGCGCGCTCGCGCGGGGAGGTGTCGACCGTGCCGGAGACGACGGCACCGGCGGGCCGGGCGGGCGCGGCGTGCCGGGCGAGGGCGGCGAGCACGAGCAGCAGCAGCAGCGTCGGGGCGGCACCGGCGACCCACGTCACGGGCAGGGCCGCGACCGCGGACCAGCCGGCGGCGGCCAGCACCCCGAGCGCCGCCACGAGCCGGCGGCGCCGGCGGAGCACCTGCGCGCCGCGCACCGCGGCCCCACCGGGGAGAGCGGCACGGGAGGCGGCACCGGGGGCGGGGGCGGGGAT
Organism: Kineococcus anabasis; assembly: GCF_054590795.1. Lineage (NCBI taxonomy): Bacteria > Bacillati > Actinomycetota > Actinomycetes > Kineosporiales > Kineosporiaceae > Kineococcus > Kineococcus anabasis. The sequence goes on along the minus strand of NZ_BAAIHU010000002.1, from coordinate 155,502 downwards.
CGCGGCGGGTTCCGGTGCGGCGGCGCCCACCGGGTCGGCGGTGCCGTCGCGCGGCGCGGGAACCACCGGGGCGGGCGGCAGGGCGGCCCGGGAGGCGGCGGCCGGCAGCGCCGGGGCCCCCGCCGCGGGGGTTTCGGCCGCGCCCTCCTCCGGAACCCTGCGCACCAGGACCCGCATCTGCGCGGAGTTCCGGTCAGCCGTCCGCGCCGACCCCAGCCGGCGCCGTCGCCGCAGGTTGTCGGGCAGCAGGTACACCGCCCACAGGGCGATGATGACCACGAAGACGAGGCTGCTCGCGTGCACGAGGCACAACGCTAGGGGTCGGCTCCCGCCACACCACGCAACTGCGCCGCGGCGCGGGGTGTGTCGCGCGATCCTGGTCCGGCCGTCAGGAACCGGCGCGTTCGCGCAGCCGGGTCCGCAACCCCAGCGGGACCTCCTCCGCCGTCACCGCGAACGTGCGGTGGTCCCGCCAGCGGCCGTCGATGTGCAGCAGGCGTTCCCGCAACCCCTCGTCGCGCAGGCCGAGTTTCTCCACCACCCGCAGGCTCGCCGCGTTCTCCGGGCGGATGTTCAGCTCCAGGCGGTGCAACCCCATCGCGCGGAAGCAGTGGTCCCCCACCAGCGCCAGCGCCAGCGGGATCAGCCCGCGCCCCGCGAACCGGCGGTCGATCCAGTACCCCACGTGCGCCGAGCGCAGGGAACCCCACGTGATGCCGGAGACGGTGACCTGCCCGGCGAGCTGCCCGTCGACCTCCACCACCAGCGGCAGCATCCGGCCGGCCCGCGCCTCCCGCGTGAACGCCCGCACCATCTGCCCGAACGTCGGCGGCGGCTCGGCGCCCTCCGGGCTGGTTGCCTCCCACGGCCGCAGCCACGCGGCGTTCGCCAGCCGCACCTCGCGCCAGCGCGCGCCGTCGCGCCGGCGCAGCGGCCGCAGCACCAGGGCGCCCTCCTGCAGGCGGACCGGCCAGGTGCCGGCCGGGACCTCCGGCACGCTCAGCGGCCGGCGCCGGGCCGCGGGTGGTCGCCGCCGTGCAGCTGGTCCACCGCGTGCGGCAGCAGCGGCAGGATCACCTCCACCCCGTCGCGCGCCCCGCCCGGGGAACCCGGCAGGTTCACCACGAACGTGCGGCCCGCGACCCCGGCCAGGCCCCGCGAGAGCGCCGCCGTGGCCACGCCCTTCGCGGTGCCCGCCGCGCGCACCGCCTCCTGCACCCCGGGCACCTCGTAGTCCAGCACCCGCCGGGTCATCTCCGGGGTCAGGTCCGTCGTCGACAGGCCCGTGCCGCCGTTGGTGACGACCACGTCGTACCCGGCCGAGACCGCGGTGCGCAGCGCCTCCTCCACGGCGTCGCCGTCGGGCACGACCTGCGGGCCGTCCACCTGGAAACCGGCCGCCACCAGGCCCTCGACGACCACGGGGCCGGAGGTGTCCTCGTAGACGCCCGCCGAGGCGCGGTTGGACACCGTCACCACCAGCGCCGAGCGCCGCGCCGCCGTCTCAGCCCTCGTCCGCCGTCCAGTCACCGGACCTCCCCCCGCTCTTGGCCACCACCCGCACGTCGGTGATGCGGGTGTGCCGGTCCACGGCCTTGACCATGTCCACGAACGTCAGCGCCGCCACCGTCACGCACGTCAGCGCCTCCATCTCCACACCCGTCCGGTCCGCCGTCCGCACCGCCGCGCGGATCCGCACCCCGTCGTGCTCCGGTTCAAGGTCCACCACGACGGCGTGGACCGCCACCGGGTGCGCCAGCGGCACCAGGTCGGGGGTGCGCTTGGCGGCCTGCAGCCCGGCGATGCGGGCCACCGTCAGCGCGTCGCCCTTGGGCAGCCCGCCGGACGTCAGCAGCGCCAGGACCTGCGGGGAGCACAGCACCCGGCCCTCCGCGCGGGCCTCGCGCACGGTGACCGGCTTCGCGGAGACGTCGACCACGCGGGCGCGGCCGGCCTCGTCCAGGTGCGTCAGGCGCGCCGCGCCCTCCTCCGGCCCGCTCACGTGGCCGGCCCCAGCAGCACGCATTCCACCTCGTCGCCCTCCTCCACGCGCCCGACCCCGGCGGGCACGACCGCCAGGCAGGTGGCGCGCGCCAGGGCGGTCACCAGGTGCGAGCCGGCCCCGCTGACCGGCTCCACGCGCAGGGTGCCGTCGGCCTCGCGCCAGGTGCGGGCGCGCACGTACTGCTCCTTGGCGGGCGGTGAGCCCCACGCGCTCGCGGCCACGGCCCGCACCCGGGGCCGGCGGGGGTCGGGGGCCGAGGCGTCCTCGCCCAGCATCCGGCGCAGCGCCGGCCGCACGAACACCTCGAAGGAGACGAACGCGCTGACCGGGTTGCCGGGCAGGGCGAACAGGGGCGTGCGGTCCTCCCCGAGGGTGCCCGCCCCCTGCGGCATGCCGGGCTGCACCGCGACCCCGCCGAACCACATCGAGCCGTCGCCGCGCAGGACGTCCTTGACGACGTCGAACGCCCCGGCGCTGACCCCGCCGGAGGTGACGAGGACGTCGGCGCGCACCAGCTGGTCCTCCAGGGTGCGCCGCAGCAGCGCGGGGTCGTCCGGCACGACGCCGACGCGGTACGCCTGGGCGCCCACCTCCAGCGCCGCCGCCGTGAGGGCGAAACCGTTGGCGTCGTGCAGCTGCCCGTGCCGCAGCGCGGAGCCGGGCTCGACGACCTCGCTGCCGGTGGAGATCACCACGACGCGCGGGCGGGGGCGCACCCGCACCCGTGCCCGGCCCACCGCCGCGAGCACCGCGACGTGCCGCGGCTCCAGCCGGGTGCCGGCCTCCACGACGACGACCCCGGCGCCCACGTCCTCCCCGGCGCGCCGGATGTGCTGGCCCTCGTCGGGCTCGTGCCGCACCTGCACGTGCGCGACCCCGCCGTCGGTCCACTCCACGGGCACCACCGCGCCCGTGTTCGGCGGCACGGGCGCGCCCGTCATGATCCGCACGGCGGTGCCGGGCGCCAGGCGCAGCGACTCGGCGCTGCCCGCGGCGAGGTCGGCCACGACGGGCAGGCGCACCGGGGCGCCGGGCGAGGCACCGGCCACGTCGCGCACGCGGACCGCGTAGCCGTCCATGCCGGAGTTGTCGAACGCCGGCAGCGCCCGCGCGGCGACGACGTCCTCGGCCAGCACGCAGCCGAGGGCGTCGAGCAGGGACACCTCCAGGGGCGCGAGGGGGCGCACGAGGTCCAGGCACGCGCGCCGGTGCTCGGCCACCGTCACCAGCTCCGCCGGCCCGTGCCCCGGCCGGGGGGACCTCGCGCCCGTCGTCACGGCGCGCTCAGCCCTGCCCGGTGGGGCCGGCCGCGACGAACTCCGCGAGCCAGGAGCGCAGCTCCGCGCCGATGTCGTCGCGCTCGCTGGCCAGGCGCACGACGGCCTTGATGTAGTCGAGCTTGTCGCCGGTGTCGTAGCGGCGGCCGCGGAAGACGACACCGCGCACCCCGCCACCGGGGGCACCGGGCTGGGCGAGGGTCTGCAGGGCGTCGGTGAGCTGGATCTCCCCGCCCTTGCCCGGCGGGGTCTCGTGCAGCACGGCGAAGACGGCCGGGTCGAGCAGGTAGCGGCCGATGATGGCGAGGTTGCTGGGGGCCTCCTCGCGCTTCGGCTTCTCCACCAGGCCGGTGACGGTGACGACGTCCTCGGTGTCGGTGGGCTCGGCCACGGCGCAGCCGTAGAGGTGGATCTGGTCCTCGGGGACCTCCATGAACGCCACGACGCTGCCGCCGAAGCGCTCGTGCACCTCGAGCATCCGCTCGAGCAGGGGGTCGCGGGCGTCGACGATGTCGTCGCCGAGGAGCACCACGAACGGCTCGTCGCCGACGTGGTCCTCGGCGACGAGCACGGCGTGGCCCAGGCCCTTGGGGTCGCCCTGGCGGACGTAGTGCACGCGGGCCAGGTCGGTGGAGGCGGTGACGCGGGCGAGCTTGGCCTGGTCCCCCTTGGCCTCCAGGCCGGCCTCGAGCTCGACGTTGCGGTCGAAGTGGTCCTCCAGGGGCCGCTTGTTGCGCCCGGTGATCATCAGGACGTCGCTGAGGCCGGCGCGGACGGCCTCCTCGACGATGTACTGGATGGCGGGCGTGTCGACGACGGGCAGCATCTCCTTGGGCACCGCCTTGGTGGCGGGCAGGAAGCGCGTCCCCTGCCCGGCGGCGGGGATCACCGCCTTGCGGACAGTCCGGGCGCTGCGCTCGTTGCGTTCGCTCATGGCGCCGGAGGCTACCGGCGAGCGCCCGCCCGGCGGTCACGGCACCACCCGGGCGCGCCCGGCGCGGTGCGCGCGGACTGCTCCTGACGGGGTCGTCCCCTGGCGCAAGAGGGGTTGCCTAGCGCACACTGTTCGTCACGGTGTGAACGCACACCGTCGAGAGCGGTGTGGACGCACACCGCCCCTGAGCCGGAGGAGCCCGGATGACCCCAGGATCAGCTGCCGCCGACGACGCCGGCACGTCCGATCCGGGCGGACGGACCGCCCTGGCCCGCCCCGACCTCTCGGTGCAGCACGAGCTCTCCGTGCAGCACGACCTGCGGGTCCACCACCACGGCCTCCGCCTCCCCGGGCACGCCCCCGGCCACCCGCCCGTCGCCGACGACGGCCCCGCCCTGGCCGCGGTCCCGCACCGCCTGGAGGTCCTCGCCGGCCCCACCCAGGCCGTGCGCGACGTCGAGGCACGCAAGTCCGCGCTGCGCCGCACCGTGCGCGCCCGCCGCCGCGCGCGCGAGGCGGGCGCGGCGGAGGCGGTCGACCGGGACCTGGGCCGCACCCTGACCACCTGCCCGCTGCTGCGGGCGGTGCGCCGCGTGGCCTGCTACACCTCCCTGCCCGGGGAGCCGGGCACCCACTCGGCGCTGGAGGCGCTGCAGCGCGAGGGCGTGGAGGTCGTGCTGCCCGTCCTGCTGCCCGACGCGGACCTGGACTGGACGCCGCGCTCGGACCCCGCGCCGCGCTGCGTCGGGGGCACCCCCGAGCTGCTCGGCACCGGGGCCGTCGCCGAGGTCGACCTGGTGCTGGTCCCGGCGCTGGCCGTGGACACCGAGGGGCACCGGCTGGGCCAGGGCGGCGGCAGCTACGACCGGGCCCTGCGGCGGGTCCCGCCGCGCGTCCCCGTCGTCGCGCTCGTGCACGACGACGAGCTGCTCGACGCCGCCGTCTCCCCCGTGCCGACCCTGGCGCACGACCGGCGGGTGGACGCGGTGATCACACCGACCCGGTGGCTCTGGCTGCGCAGCTGACGACCGCGCCGTCCGTGCGCCGGGCGCGCACGGACGGTGCACCGAACGTGCATCGACCGTCACCGCGGGGCGGGCCGGGGCTCTCGGTACCGTGACGCATGACCTTGGCCGACCTGAGCGTGGTGCTGCTCGTCGGCGCCAGCGTCGTCCTGGTCGCCGTGGTCGCCGTGCGCCTGTCCGCGCGCACGGGCCTGCCGTCGCTGCTGCTGTACCTGGGGCTGGGGCTGCTGCTCGGCGAGAGCGGCCTGGGCATCCGCTTCGACGACGCCGGGCTGACACAGGTCCTCGGCTACAGCGCGCTCATCCTCATCCTCGCCGAGGGCGGGCTGACGACGCGCTGGTCCGCGGTGCGCCCCGTGATGGCCCCCGCGGCGGTCCTGGCCACCGTCGGCACCGCCGTGTCCATCGCGGTCGTGGGCGTGGCGGTGCACTGGATCCTCGACGTGGACTGGGCGATGGCGGTGCTCATCGCGGCCGCGGTGTCCTCCACCGACGCCGCGGCGGTGTTCTCCGTGCTGCGCTCCGTGCCGCTGCCGCGCCGGCTCGTCGGCCTGCTGGAGGCGGAGTCCGGCCTCAACGACGCGCCCGTCGTCATCGCCGTCGTCGCCCTGACGTCCGTGCTCTCCGGCGAGGGCGAGGAGCACGCGTGGTGGTTCTTCCTCGCCGAGGCCGGCTACGAGCTCGCCGTCGGTGCGGCCGCGGGGATCGTGCTGGGCGCCGCTGGTGCCGCGGGCCTGCGCCGCACCGCCCTGCCCTCCCCCGGCCTGTACCCCATCGCGGTGCTCGGCATCGCGGTGGGCGCCTACGCCGTCGCCGACCTGCTGCAGGCCTCCGGGTTCCTCGCCACCTACGTCTGCGCCCTGCACCTGGGCAACGCCCGCCTGCCGCACCGCGCCGCCACCCGCGGTGTCGCCGAGGCCTTCGGCTGGCTCGCGCAGATCGGGCTGTTCGTGCTGTTGGGGCTGCTCGCGAGCCCCTCGCAGCTGCCCGCGCAGGTGCTGCCCGCCCTCGGCATCGGCGTGGTGCTGACGCTGCTGGCGCGCCCGGCCTCGGTGCTGGTGAGCCTGCTGCCGTTCCGGGTGCGGCTCGCGGAGTGCGCGTTCCTGTCCTGGGCGGGGCTGCGCGGCGCGGTGCCGATCGTGCTGGCCACGGTGCCGGTGGTGGCGGGCGTGCCGGACTCCGAGCGCATCTTCGACCTCGTGCTGGTGCTGGTGACCGTGCAGACCCTCGTGCAGGGCCCGACCCTGCCGTGGGTGGCGCGGGCGCTGCGCCTGCAGACGGACACCTCGGCGGAGGACCTCGACGTGGAGGTCTCCCCGCTGGGGACGCTCGCCGCGGACGTGGTGCGGGTGCGGGTGGGCCCGCGCTCCCGGCTGCACGGGGTGGAGGTGTTCGAGCTGCGCCTGCCCGCGGGGGCCAACGTGACCCTCGTGGCGCGCGAGGGGCGCACGTTCGTGCCGGACCGGCGGACCTCGCTGCGCCACGGCGACGAGATCCTCGTGGTGACGTCGGCGGAGGAGCGGGAGGCGGTCGAGCGGCGCCTGCAGGCGATCTCCAGCACGGGCAAGCTCGCGGGCTGGCACTCCCCCGACGACCGCCCCTGAGGAGCACCCCGACGAGCGCCCCCGGCGCGCGCCCCCGGCCGGACGGCGCGCGGGTCAGCGGACGGGTGCGCCCGCCGGCTCCTGCGCGGGCGGCCAGCCGGCGCTCCAGTCGCGCCGCTGCACCCACAGCTCCCGCCAGACGGGCTCCCCGCCCCGGGAGCGCACCGCCTCGGCCGCGGCCCGCACGCCGACCCCGCACTGCAGCAGCACCACCCCGAGGCGCCCGCGCGCCCCCGCCCAGCGCTTGCGCGCGTAGGTGGCCTTGCCCCGCAGGATGAGGCGCTGACGCCCGAGCCGGGTGCTGGAGGCCCCCCACTCGTGGATGATCGCCGCCTCCGGGGTGATGGCCGGGTGGTAGCCGAGGTCGCGGGCGCGCCGGGACAGGTCCGCGTCCTCGGAGTACATGAAGTAGTCGGGGTCGAAGCCGCCCAGCTCGTCCCAGGTGCGCCGGCTGGTCAGCAGCAGGCAGCCGGTGACGACGTCGACCTCCCGGACGCTGTCGCGCTGCCAGGACCCGAGGGACTCCGGGTCGAACAGGGTGCTGCGGCGGAACACCGCGGACAGGCCGGTGGCGGAGCAGAACCAGCTCCACAGGGTGGGCTCGCCCCAGCAGGAGCGGCTGTCGGCGGTGCCGTCGGGGTTGAGGGTGCGCCCCCCGACGAGACCGCGGCGGGGGTCCTCGCGGTGGAAGGCGAGCAGGGCGTCGAGGCTGCCGGGCAGGACCTCCGCGTCGGGGTTGAGCAGGACGACGTGCTCGCCGGAGCTGAGGCGCACGCCGAGGTTGCAGGCCCGGCCGAAGCCGATGTTCTCCTCGGACAGGTGCACGCGCACGGGGGTGTCGCCGCGGTCGGACCAGCGGGCCAGCACCTGGCGGGTGGGCTCGGCGGAGGCGTTGTCGACGACGACGACCTCGGCGGAGCAGCGGGGCGCCCCGGGCCCGGTGAGCGCGGTGAGGCAGCGCTCCACCCACTCCGGGGCGTTGTACGTCACGACGATCACGGACAGGTCGACACTCACGGTTGAGCTCCCCTCGCGGTGAGCGAGCAGTCAAGCACAGCCGGTCGGGTGAGCTCCCCGCCCGGCGCCCGCCGACCGCGTATCATTGGCACTCGGCTCCACGGAGTGCCAGCAGCGAGTGCCACAGAGGAGATCGTCGTGCCCACCTACGCCTACGCGTGCAGCTCGTGCCAGCACCGCTTCGAGGTGCACCAGTCGTTCACCGACGACGCGCTGACCGACTGCCCCGAGTGCTCCGGCACCCTGCGCAAGGTGTTCAACTCGGTGGGGGTGGTGTTCAAGGGCTCCGGCTTCTACCGCACCGACTCGCGCGGGTCCGCCGACAAGGGCGGCTCCTCCGCGAGCACCCCGGCCGCGGGCGGCAAGAAGGACACCGCCGCCGCCTCGGGCTCGTCCGGTTCCGGCAGCTCGGGTTCCGGCAGCTCGGGTTCCGGCAGCTCGGGTTCCGGCAGCTCGGGTTCCGGCAGCTCCAGCTCCGGTTCCTCCGGCGCCGGCAGCTCCAGCTCCTCCACGCCCGCCGCCTGAGCCCACCCGCCCCGTCCACAGCCCCCGGCGCGCGCCGGGNGCCCCGCGCCGGGCCGGCCCGGCGGGCCGCGCCCGCACCTAGCGTCGCGGCGTGCCCGCACTGCGACTCCCCGGCCGCCCGGCCTCCCCCGCCCGTCTGCGGCTGCTGCGCCGCCGCTCGCGGCGCGTGCTCGCCGCGCTCCTGCTCGCCCTCGCCGCCGCGACCGCCACCCGGGTGGCCGCCCCACCGCAGGCGCCGGCCGACCCGCTCGTGGTCGCGGCGCGGGACCTGCCCGCCGGGACCGTCGTGACCGGCCCGGACGTCACCGTCGCGGCCTGGCCGCGGGGCAGCCGCCCCGACGGCGCCGCCGGCACACCGGGCGAGGCGGTGGGGGCGGTGCTCGCCTCCGGTGTGCGCCGGGGCGAGCCGCTCACCGACGCCCGCCGTCTCGGCCCGGGGCTGCTGGCCGGGCAGCCGCCGGGCACGGTCGTGGCGCCGGTGACCCTCAGCGACGCCGGCGCCCTCACCGCGCTCACCCCCGGGCGGCGCGTCGACGTCCTGGCCCGCACCCCCGACGCCGTCACCGGCCAGCCCGGGCAGGCCGAGCGGCTGGCGCGGGACGTCGTCGTGCTCGCGGTCCCCACCGCGGCGGGCGCCGCGACGGGGCTGCTGGGCCCGGCACCCGCCCCGGCGGGGACGACGCTGCTGCTGGCCGTCGACGAGGAGACCGCCCGGCGCCTGGCCGGGGCCGCCGGCGGGTGGACCGGGGTCGTGCTGCGCTCCTGAGCCCCGGTCCCGACGCGCCGGTGGACCGGGGTGGTGCGCTCACTGCCAGTGCGGGGGGACGTCACGCAGGTACCGCTCGTCCTCACCGTGCGTCCCGCTCCCCTCGCCCCAGCCGAGGTCGGCGTCGTCGGCGCTGCGCTCGTCCTCCAGCGCCACCTCCCGCTCGGCGTCCAGGCCGCCGGCGCCGCCGGCACCCGCCGCGCGTTCGCGCCCGCTCACCGCCCCGCCTCCCGCACCCCGTCGCCGACGCACTCCCGCCACAGCCCGGCCAGGCGGCGGGCCTCGCCGTCCGCGTCGGCCAGCGCGTCCCCGCCCAGACAGCGCACGTACCGCCACCCGGCCCGCTCCAGCTGCTCCGGGCGGCCGCGCTCGCGCTCGCGCACCCCCCGCACCGCGGCCCAGCGCGGCCCGTCCAGCTCCACCGCCAGCACACCCCTGCGCCAGCCGGCGCCCGCCACGGCACCGGGCTCGGCCTCGCCCACGAGCAGGTCCACGGGGTGCCCCGCGCCAGCACCCGTCACGACGGGCAGGCCCCGCTCCGCGCACGCCGCGGCCAGCCTGCGCACCAGCGCGTCGACCGGCGCGCCGCCCGCGGGAGCGGGGTGCTGCGCGGCCCGGCGCCACGTCCCGAGCGCCTCCCGCAGCAGCCGCTCCCCCGCACCCGCCGCGGCCGACGCCGGCGGCAGCTCCTCCACCACGGCCCGCACCCGCACCCGGCAGCGGCCCAGCGCCAGCGCCACCCGCTGCACGCCGGTGGGCGTCGCGGCGAGCGGCGAGGAGGCCGAGGGGTCCGTCGCCGCGGCACCGGCCGGCACCACCAGCACCACCGCGTCCCGCCGCACACCGCGCCAGCGCTCCACCTCCGCCACGTGCAGGGGATCCGTGCCCGGCAGCGGCCACGGCGGCGGCGTCTCCGGTCCCGCGGCGGTGCGCACCGGCAGCCCCAGGGCCTCCGCGAGGCGCCGCCGCACCAGCTCGTCGAGGTCGCGCGCGGTGTCCGCGTCCGGGGCCACGACCCCCACCGACTCGTGCGGGTGGTGGCGCACCTGCTCCACGACCGCGGCGGCCACCGCCTCCAGCAGCGGCACCCCGCCGCGCCGCGCCCCCTGCGGCACGTCGAGCACCCGCACGACGTCGCCGGCGGCACCGGGGGGGACGAGCTGCCCCTCGGCCGGCCCTCCCGGGCCCAGCAGCGGCCGCAGCAGCCGCTCGTCGCGGCACGCGTGCTGCGTGCGCAGCGGGAAGGAGGGCAGGGCGGCCTCGGCGAGGGAGGCCAGGGAGCGCGCCGCACCACCCTCGGCGAGGACCTCCCCCGCGGGGGGTGTGCGCGGTGCGGGCGTCACGGCCTGCGCGGGCCGCGCCGCGCGCAGCGCCGCACCGCCCTGCGCGGGCACCCCGTCGGGCGGTGCCGCGGCGACCGTCGCGAACGGTTGCGGCGGCAGGCCCCGCGGGTCCCCCACCACCACGAGCTGCCGCGCCCGCGCCAGGGCCGGCAGGACCGCCGCCAGCCCCGTGCGCTCGGCCCCCAGCACCACCAGCACGTCCGCGACGACCTCCTGCGGCACGGCGTCCGGCACCGCCAGGGGGCTCATCGCCCAGCACGGCAGCAGCGCCGCGGCCCGCTCCCCCGCCGCCCGCAGGACGTCCACCACCGGGCGCGGCTGCGGGGAGCGCATCCGCGGCACGGGCTGTTCGGGGACGGCGGCGCGCAGGACCTCCGCGGCGCGGCGGTCCACCTCGGCGCGGACCTGCCCGGCCGCCGCGGCCGCCGCGGCGCGGTCGGCCAGGGCGAAGTCGGCGCGGACCTGCCGCAGGTGCGCGGCGTCGACCGCGCCGACCAGCGGGTCGTCCAGGCAGACGGCCTCCAGCACCCCGGCCCACCAGGCGGTCTCCACCTCCGCGGCGAGGTCCACGCTGCCCGGCCCGCTCCAGCGGGCGCCGAGGTCCTCCAGCAGCGGCTGCCACCCGCCCGCGGCCAGCTCGGCGAGCAGGACGGTGCGGCGCGGCAGCGGCTCCAGCGCGGCGGTGTCCGAGCGCAGCGAGCGCAGCAGCACCGCCAGCTCCGGCAGCGGCAGCTCCCGCAGGCCCACCGAGCCGGTGGCGTGCTCCGGCAGCACCTCGGCCACCGCCTCCAGCTCCCCGGTCAGGGCCTCCAGCGCGGCCTCGGCGTCGGCCAGGCCGGCCGGCAGGTGGGGGGTGCCGCCGCGCCCGCTCGCGCGCTGCCACCCCATGCGCTGGGCGCGCGCCTCCTGCACCCAGCGGTGCAGCTCGTCGGTGCCGGCGGGGCTGACACCCGCGGCCAGCAGCGCGCGGGCCTGCCGCCGCAGGCGCCAGCGCCGCCACCAGCCCATCCGCACACCCCGCTCGCGGCGGTGCTGCGGCCGGCCCGTCGCCAGCGCCACGTCCGCCAGGGGCTCGTGGAACACGTCGGCCCCGAAGCGCTCCACGCTGCGGCGGACCCCGCGCAGCAGCTCCAGCTGCTCCAGCCAGGCCGCCACGGTGTCGGCACCGCGCAGGCCGGCCTGCTCCACGAGCACGGCCATGCGGGCGCGGGCGGTGGGGAGCAGGTCCTCCACGAGGCGCCGCACGGAGCCGGCGACGGCCTGCGCGTGCTCGTCGGTGGTGAGCCGGGCCCCCGCCCAGGGCGTGGTGGCCGGGGTGACGGTGAAGGCGCCGAGCTCCGCGGCCTCCGCCAGGCGCCGGGACCAGCCGGGCAGGTCCTCGCGCCGGCACGAGGTGAGGGCGTCGCCGCGCAGCCGCCGCGTGGTGCGCGGGCCGAGGGGCCGCTCGGCGAGCTCGGCGAGGGCCTCGCGGGCCTGCGCGGCGCTGACGCCCCACGGCTCGCGCGGGCGGTGCTCGGCGTGGGCGTGGGCGGCGAGCTCGCGGCCGTGCTGCTGGGCGGCGACGGCACCGGAGGCCAGCGCCCCGGGCACCGCGTCCTGCCGGGCGGCGGCCCCGTGCAGGCGGGCGGCGGCCCCGGCGAGCTGCTCCTCCACGTCCTCCGCCCCGCCGGTGGCGTCGCGCACGTGCAGCACGAGCCGGCCCGCCCCGGCGCCGGTGAGGCGCTCGTCGACGTCGCGCAGCTCCGCGGCGGTACCGGAGACGAGCAGGACGCTGCGCCCGCGCGCGGCGAGGGAGGCGACGACGGCGGCGGCCACCTGGGTGGCGCCCGTGCCGGGAGGGGCCTGCACGGCGACGTCGTCCCCGGCGAGGACGGCCTCGACGGCGTCGCGCTGCTCGGGGTCCAGGTCCAGCGGCAGGGCGGGCGCCGGGTCGCCGTCCGGCGCGGCGCGGGGAGCGGGGCGGGGGGCGGGTCCGTCGGCGGTGCCGGTGAGCAGGCGCCGCAGGGCGCGGTGCCCGCCCAGGCGGGGCGCGAGGGCCGCGACGTCCCGGGCGGCGCCCGCGCCGGGGTCGGCGAAGGTCCCCAGCAGCAGCCGGCGCTCGATGCGGAACCCGGGGACCCGGCCCAGCCTGGAGCCGAGGGTGGTGTACGCCGGGACGGGGTCGAAGCCGCGCCCGCCGACCGCGGAGGCCGCGATGGCCGCCGCGTCCAGCACGATGCCGTGCTCGGCGTGCAGGTGGCGCAGCAGCACCGGGTTCAGGCTCACCCCGGTGGTCAGCTGGATCTCGTAGTCGTCGTGGGCGGTGCCCACCGGGCGCAGCCCGCAGCGGCGCAGCAGCACCGGCGCCCGCACCGGCGAGGGCGCGGCCGCGGAGCTCCAGGTGGCGACCCCCACGGCCAGGTGCGCGCTCTGCAGGCCCTGCTGCTCGCGCAGCTCCTCGGCGCGCACGTGGACCTCCCGCGCGCGCCGGCGGGCGTCGGCGAAGGCGGCGGCCTCGCGCACGAGGCTCGACAGGCGCGCGGGACGGCCGGCGAGCAGCTGCGCCAGGCCCGAGGGGTGGGCGGTCGTCAGCTCCAGGACACCGCCACCGGCGTCGGGGCAGTGCAGCAGGCCCGTCGGGCCGCCGGCAGCGGCCAGCTCCTCCAGCCAGCCCGGCAGCACCCCGGCGACGTGGTCCGCTCCGGGGGTGTCGTGGCTGCTCACCGGGACACCCTAGGGCGTGCGCGGCGCGCGCAGGGGACGTGCGCGCGGGCCGGCGCACCGGCCCGGGGGGTTCCCCGCGCGCCCCGGACCGCCTCTCGCGGGAGGCGCCGGGAGGCGGCCCGTCAGCGCTGCGGCCTGCTGCCGCTGCGGACCCGCGGGGCGGGTGGGACGGGGCCCGGCTGGGGGGCCACGGGCGCCCGGGCCAGGGCCACGAGGGTGACGTCGTCGCGGACCCGGCCGCCGCTGTGCCGGCGCGCCGCCTCCAGCGCCGCGTCCACCACCGCCTGCGGCACCAGGGCGGGCAGGGCGCCGAGCGCGGCGAGCACGCCCTCCACCCCCAGCTCCTCCCCGCCGGAGCCGGCCCGGGCCTCCAGCAGCCCGTCGGTGAACGCGAACAGCGCCGCGCCCGGCGGCACGGTCAGGGTCCGCGCGTGCCACGCCGAGGGCTCCGCCACGTGCAGCCACGACAGCAGCGGCCCGGTGACGTCGAGGGAGTCCACGACCTGCACGCCGCCGCCCTCGAGGGGACGCAGGACCAGGGGCGGGGGGTGCCCGGCGTTGGCGTAGCGCACGGTTCCCGTCGAGGGCTCCACGACCGCCACGAGGCAGGAGGCGAAGCGCTCGGCCTCGTCGGCGAAGACCCGGACCGCCAGGGCCAGGGCCGCGTCGGGCCGGGGGTCCAGGTGCAGGCTGCTCTCCAGGACCCGCTTGACCTGCATGGCGACGATGCCGGCGCGCGCCCCGTGCCCGGAGACGTCCGTGACGAGGACCGCGACGGAGCCGTCGGCGAGGGACACCACGTCGTACCAGTCCCCCGCCAGGACGCCCTCGGCGGGGCGCAGCGCGGCGGCCGCCGACCAGCCGGGCACGGCGGGCAGGGGGTGCGGCTCCAGCTGCGCCCGGACCTCCACGACGAGCGGCTGGCCCTGCTCCAGGGCCTCGCGGGCCGCCACGGAGGCCTCCAGCTCGTCGAGGATGCGCCGGCGCATGGCCTCGGCGGCCGTGGCCACGTCGGCGAGCTCGGGCGGGCCGTGCACCTCCACGGGCACGTGCAGGTCGCCGCCGCTGACGGCGAGGAGGCGTTCGCGGATCCGGGCGAGCGGGAGCAGCACCCAGCGGCGCACGAGCAGCAGGACGGTCGGCACGAGCAGCAGGGCGAGCAGGCCGACGACCGCCTGCTGGACCTGCATGGCCCCCGTGGCGTCCCGGCTGGCGCTCTCGGCGGCGGTCCGCCGGTCCTCCGTGAGGGTCTGCACCCGCTCCACCGCCTCCAGCGCCCGGTCGAGGCCCGGGGCGTCGAAGCGCCGCTCGACGAGGGCGCTGGCGCGCACCCGGTCACCGCGCTGGCGGGCCTCGACCTCCGGAGCGGTGGTGGCCCGCAGCGCGAGGATCTCGGCGATCATGTGGCCGGTGGCGACGCGGACCTCCGGGTCCCCGGCGGGCATGGCCGCGCTGAGCCGGTCGAGGGCGCCGTCGAGCTCGGCGTGGCGGCGCTCGCTGTCGGCCAGGCGCCGGGCGTTGCCGGTGAGGACGTAGTCGCGGGTCGCGTGGTGCCAGCCGACGAGGCCGTCGCCCACGGCGTCCTCCAGCTGGAGCAGCACCCGCCAGGAGTCCAGCCGCTCCTGGAGCCGCTCGGCGCGGGTGTGGCCGGAGACGAGGACGCCGAGCAGGACGGCTGCCAGCAGGAGCACCACGGCACCGAGGGCGCCGACGCGGACCTGCAGCGTCACGCGCTGCGGCACCGGTCGCACCCGTCGCACCCGTCCTCCTGCCGCCCTGGTCCGCGGGCGGCAAGCGTGCCGTCCCCGACCCTCCCGGTCCAGTGTCGACCACCGGACGCCCGCCGTCACGCAGGGTCGACGATCCGCTACGAGATGGGTCGCCCATGGTGGCAGGTCCGCGCCGCGCCCGCGTGCGCTGTGCCGCCGGGCGGCGTGCGGGGTGGGTGCCGGTGCACTAGGAACGGTCGGGTGGACCCTGGACCCGCGACACCTCCCGTCCCCCCGCCCTCCCTCGGGCAGCCGGCCAGCCTGACCCTCGTGCGGCACGGGGAGAGCACCGGCAACCTCGCCGACCGCGCCGCCCGGGAGGCGGGCGCGGAGGTCCTCGACCTGGCCGACCGCGACGCCGACGTGACCCTGTCGCCGCTGGGCCGGCGGCAGGCGCGCGCCGTGGGCCGCCGGCTCGGCACGAGCGCGACGACCGCCTCGTGGGTGCCGGTGCCGGAGGTGGTGCTGGCCTCCCCCTACCTGCGCGCCCGGCAGACCGCGGAGGAGCTGCTGGCCGGGGCGGGCCTGGACGTCCCGCTGCGCACGGACGAGCGCCTGCGCGAGCGGGACCTGGGCTGGTGGGACGGCCTGACGGGCGCGGGGGTGCGCGCGCGCTACCCGGAGGAGTCCGCGCGGCGGGCGCGGCTGGGGAAGCTGTACTACCGGCCGCCGGGCGGGGAGAGCTGGTGCGACGTGGCGCTGCGGGTGCGCAGCCTGCTGGCGGACCTGCGCTCCGAGCACGCCGGCCGGCACGTCCTCGTCGTCAGCCACCAGGCGGTGATCATGAACTTCCGCTTCGTGCTGGAGGCGCTGGACGAGGAGCGGCTGATGACGCTGGACCGCGAGGCGCCGCTGGCGAACTGCTCGGTGACGTCGTTCGCGGCCTCGGCGGGCGGGCTGGAGCTGCGCCTGGCCGGGGACACCTCGGCGCTGGAGGACCTGGACCAGCCCGTCACGGACGACCGCGTGGACGACGACCGCCTCGGCGGGGACGCGGCCACGGCACCGGCGGGGAGCGCGCGGTGAGCGCCGGGAGCGGGGAGCGCGGGGCGGTGACGGTGACGTCGGCGGTGCTGCGGGAGTGGCGGCTGCCCACCGCGGAGCCGGGCGCCAGCGTCAAGGAGCAGCGCGGCCGCGTCCTCGTCGTGGGCGGCAGCACCCGCACCCCCGGGGCGGTGCTGCTGGCGGCGGAGGCGGCGGTGCGCTGCGGCGCGGGGAAGATGCAGGTGGCCACCGCGGCAGGCACCGCGACGGCCGTGGCGGTGGCGCTGCCGGAGTCGATGGTGCTGCCGCTGCCGCAGACGGCGGGCGGCGCGGTGGACGGCGCGGCCGGGGAGGATCTGGCGGAGCTGCTGGAGCTGGTGGGCGGCGCCGACGCGGTGCTGCTGGGGCCCGGCGCGATCGACGTGGGGGCGACGCGGGAGCTGGTGCGGGCGGTGCTGCCGGCGGTGCGGGGCGCGCTGGTGCTGGACGCGCTGGCGCTGGCGGCGCTCACGGAGGACCCCTCGGCCCTGGGGGAGCGCGCGGGGCGCACGGTGCTCACCCCCAACCCGTCGGAGCTGGCGCTGACGCTGCGGCAGGACCAGGACGAGGTGGCCGCTGACCTGGGTGCGGCGGCGGTGGAGCTGTCGCGCCGCACGGGCGCCACGGTCGCGGCGGGCGGTGCGGAGTCGTGGATCGCGGCGCCGGACGGGCGGCTGTGGCGGGACGCCTCGGGCGGCGCAGGCCTGGGGGTGTCCGGCTCCGGTGACGTGTTCGCGGGGCTGGTGGCGGGCCTGGCCGCCCGCGGCGCGGACCCCGCGCAGGCCGCGGTGTGGGCCGCGCACCTGCACGGGCGGGCCGGTGACCGGCTGGCGGCGGACGTGGGCCGGCTGGGTTTCCTGGCGCGGGAGCTGCCCGGGCAGGTGCCCCGGGTGCTGGCGGAGATCGAGCTGTGAGGTGCCGTGCCCGGTGGGTGACCCGCCGGGCACGGCGCGGGCGGCGCGGTCCTCAGGCGGCGATGAGGCAGGCCGCCACGGCGGGCAGGTCCTCGCCGGGGATGCCGAGGCGCCACGACGTCTGGGACCGGGAGACCGCGGGCAGCGGCTTGTCGGAGCTGCCGTGCCAGGTCTGCGGCGCGGCGGTGACGGTCCAGGCGCCGGGGCCGCTCTGCGCCGCGCGCGCGGCGAGCTCGGGACGCCCGGCGGCGCGGGCCGCGGCGGAGATGACGTCGACGGCGAGGCTGAGGGAGCGCGCGTCGTAGAGGTCGACGACGCAGCCCGCGCCGGAGACCTCCGTGCTGGTGACGATGCAGCCGGAGTCCGCGAGGGCCGCGGTGAGCACAGCGCAGGACGCGGAGGCGCGGCGGGCGGTGGTGCGGGGCGACGGGACGGTCGCGGGGGTGGCGCTGACGGACATGACCTCGGGGCTTCCTGTGCGGGAACTCGTGCGGTGCCGGGCCGGTCCGCGAGCGGGCGGGTGCCCCCTGCGGGTGTCGCCTGGCGCCTGAGTCTAAGGAGCCGCGGGCCGCTCCCGCGCTGCGCCTCCCGGGTGGGGAGGCGGACGTTCGCCTGACATGCACCCGGCGGCCCCCTACCCTTCGGCTCGGCCGCCCACCGGGGTGCGGCCGGCGAGGAGGGCGGCACATGGGGCGAGCACCCTCCCGCACGTGGGTGCTGCGGGCGCTGGGCCTGCTGCTGCTGCCGGGCACCGCGGCGGGGTGCGCCCTGGTGGAGCCGGTGCGCTCCCCCGCGGAGCGGCGGGCGCAGGCCGCGCTCGCGGCTCCCGCCACGCCCTCCCCCACCGTGCCGCCGCCCCCGCCCTCCCCCGCACCGCCGCCTCCCCCGCCGGTCCCCACCTGGGAGGGCACCCTCGCAGCGGCGGGCCCGGGGGTGGCGCGCCTGGCGGTGAGCACCTGCGGCGGCGGCCGCGCCGGCTCGGGGTTCCTGGTCGCGCCGGGTGTCGTGCTGACCGCCGCGGAGGTGGTGGCGGGTGCGGCGGCGGTGTCGGTGCGGCTGGGGCACACCGTGCACTCGGGCGTGGTGGCGGGGGTCGACGGGCACACGGGCCTGGCGGCGGTGCGGGTGCTGGGCGAGCCCCCGGCCGGGCCCGTCCTGCCGGTGGCCGCCGCCCCGGCGCCGCCCGGCGCGGAGGTCGCCACCCTCGGCTACACGTTCGCGGGGGTCCTCGGGCCGGGCCGCGGGGTGCTGCCGGACACGGGCGCGACGGGCGGGCCGGTCGTGGGGATCGACGGGCACGTCGTCGGCGTCGTCGGCGTGGCGGGCGCCGGGGGCGACCCCTGGGCGCAGCGGGACGCCGTCGCGCAGGCCGTCGCGGCGTGGCGGGACGTCCCCCCGCCCCCGCCGCCGGTGGCGTGCGGGGCCCGGCGCGCGGGGGACGCGGCGCGCCCGGCGGTGCGGGTGTCCACCCAGACGCCCGACGCGGCGTCCGCGGCGCAGGCCCTGCACCTGCTGGCGGGAGCGGTGAGCAGCGGCTCGCCCGGCGTGGCGTGGAACCTGCTGACGCCCCGGATGCAGGCGCAGCACGTGGACCTGGAGACCTTCGCCGGGGACCTGGCCAGCACGTCGCACCTGGAGCTGGACGTGCTGGACGTGGCGGGCACCGGGCCGGGCGCCGTGGAGGTGCTGGCCCTCTCGCGCACCACGCAGGACGCGGCCCTGGGCCCGGACGGGCAGACCTGCTCGGTGTGGACGGTGCGCTACGGCCTGGTGCTGGAGGGGGGCTTCTGGAGGGTGGACTCCTCCCGCAACCAGATCGGTTCCCCCGAGCCGTGCGAGGTGCTCGACGGGCCGGCGCCCGACGCCGGGCTGGACGCCGAGGTGGACGCCGGGCTCGACGCCGAGGCGGACGTCGCGGTGGACATCGCGGTGGACGTCGCGCCGGATCCCGCGCCGCCGCCCGCCTGAGCCGCGGGGGCGGCCGGCCGGGACGCCCCCGGGGCACCGCCCGCTAGACTTGCGGCGCCGGCGGCCCGGCGGGCTCCGGCCTGCGGTCCCGACGGCGTGCGCCCCCGTAGCTCAGGGGATAGAGCATCGGTTTCCTAAACCGTGTGTCGCAGGTTCGAATCCTGCCGGGGGCACCTCGCGTCGCCACGGGCCGAACGCCCTGCGGGGCGTCCGGTCAGCCTCCCGGGGTCCGTGTCCCCCTCGTCACCCCCAGCACACCGCTCCCGCCGTGCCGCTCCGCCACCGCCCGCGCCGTCGACCCGACGGAGCGCACGAGCTCCACCGGGGCGAGGACCTCGACGTCCGGGGCGAGCGCCAGGAGGGCGGCCGTGGCGACCTCGGCGTCGTCGAAGACGAGCCGCTGGCGGGTCCAGCCGTCGGAGCCGGCGGCGTCCTCCTCCACGGCTCGCGGGGCGAGGGGTCCCAGCCGGGCGCGGAAGCGCTGCGCCCGGGGACCGAGGCGCACGTGGGCGACGAACCGCGGCAGCGTGCGGGCGTAGCCGTCCTCCCAGTCCCGCCAGAACCGCTGGAGGGAGAACCCCTCGGGGCGGTGGGCGGGGACGTCCAGGACGTCGGCCGCGGTGATGCGGTCGGCGCGGAAGACCACGGGTTCCCCGCCGCGGGTCGCGACGAGGTACCACGTCCCGGTCTTGTGGACGAGGCCCAGGGGTTCCACCTCGCTGGTCCGCTCCTCCCCGCCGGGGCGGCGGTGCACGATGCGCAGGCGCCGGTCGTTCCACACGGCGGCGGCCACGTCCGCGAGGTGGGGCGTCTCCCGCTCCCCCGCGTGCGCCCAGCCGCCGGGGTCGAGGTGGAAGCGCTGCTCGCCGCGTGCGGCGGTCTCCCGCAGGGCCGGGGGGACGGCCGCGAGGAGTTTCAGGCGGGTGCTGGCCAGCACCCCGCCGAGGCCGAGCTGGGCGGCGGGGCCGGGCGCGCCCGTCAGCAGCACCGCGCCGGCCTCCTCGGTGGTGAGGCCGGTGAGGGTGGTGCGGTAGCCGCCGACGAGGCGGTACCCGCCGCCCTCCCCCCGCTCGCCGTAGACGGGGACGCCCGCGGCCTGCAGCTCGGCGAGGTCGCGGTAGACCGTGCGGACGGAGACGTCGAACTCCTCGGCGAGCTGCTCCGCGGTGGCCGTGCCGCGCGCCTGGAGGGAGAGCAGGACGCTCACGAGCCGGGCCGCCTTCATGCCCGCGAGACTACGTCGGACAACTGACAGGATCTGTCAGGTACCCCTCCCTAGCCTCGACCCGTCGGTGGACGAGCAGGAGGAGATGGCGATGAGCACCTGTGTACTGGTCGGTGGCGCGTGGCTCGGGGCATGGGCGTGGCGGGAGGTGGCGGCGGACCTGCGGGCGCGCGGCCACGACGTCCACCCCCTCACGCTGACCGGCCTGGCCGAGCGGGCCCACCTCGGCGGGCCGGACGTGGACCTCGACACGCACGTCGCCGACGTCGTGGCCGCGCTGCGGCACATCGACGCGGACGGCGTCGTCCTCGTCGGGCACAGCTACGCCGGCACGGTCGTGACGGCGGCCGCGGACCGGGTGCCGGAACTCGTGGCCGCGCTCGTCCACGTCGACACGGCCGCGCTGCCGGAGGGCATGTCGGTGCTGGACTACTCCCCGCCGCAGGAACAGGAGCGCCTCCGCGCGCGGGTCGGCGACGGCTGGCGGCTGCCCCTCCCCCGGCGCGAGGAGCTCGGCGGCGACGCCACCGGGGTCGACGGCGAGGTCTGGGAACGCCTGCGGCGCCTCGCCACGCCGCACCCCTTCGGCACCTACACGCAGCCGGTGCGGTACCCGGGCGGTGGCCTCGGCAGCGGGCACGGGCCCCGACGGGTCGGCATCGCCTGCCGCGACGCGCAGCAGGTCCTCGCCCTGGCCCGCGCGCAGCCGGGCAACCCGGTCTTCGCCGACCTGCTCGCCCCCGACCTGACGTGGCACGAGCTGGACGCGGGCCACTGGCCGATGTTCACGGCCCCCCGCGAACTGGCGGCGCTGCTCGCGGAGGTCTGACCCGGCGCCCTCACCCCACGGGCGGGGTCTCCGGCTCGACGTTCGGGCCGGCCTCGGGCGGGCGGGGCCGGTCGTGGGGGTGCAGGCGCACGGCGACGAGGGCGACGTCGTCCTCGGGGCGCTCGGGCAGCATGCGGGTCAGGATCCCGTCGACGAGCCCGTCGAGGTCCTCCCCCGCCAGGTCCGCGACCACCTGGCGCAGCCGGGCCAGCCCCTCGTCGAGGCCCTGGTCGCGCCGCTCGACGAGGCCGTCGGTGTACATGAGCACGGTGGAGCCGCGGTCCACGGCGATGGCCGAGTCCGCCCGGGGGTGCTCCGGGACGATGCCCAGCAGCAGGTCCGGCCCGAGGCCGGCGAGGGCGGTGACGGTGCCGTCCGGGGTCAGCAGCATCGGCGGGGGGTGCCCCGCGTTCGACCAGCGCAGCCGGGTGACGTCCCGCTCCCGCTCGTCCTGCGTCTGCTCGATGCGGGCCACGACCGCGGTGGCGGTGGGCTCCATCCGGAAGCCGTGCATGGCCGCGTCGAGGCCGGACAGGACGACGGCGGGGCCGGCGCCGGTGGCGTAGGCGATGCCGCGCAGCAGGCTGCGGACCTGGCTCATGGCCGCCGCGGCGTCGATGTCGTGACCCATGACGTCGCCGATGACGAGGACCGTGGCGCCGTCCGGCTGCAGGAAGGCGTCGTACCAGTCTCCGCCGACTTGGGCGGCCTCGGCGGCCGGCTGGTAGCGCACGACGACCTGCAGGTGGTCCGGCTGCACGGGCGCGGTGAGCAGGCTGCGCTGCAGGCCCTCGGCCATGCGGTGCTGCTGGCCGTAGAGGCGGGCGTTGTCCAGCGCGAGGGCGGCGCGGTCCGCGACCTCCTCGAGGGTCAGCCGGTCCTCGGCCGTCCAGGGCCCGCGCTCGGGGCCGC
The DNA here is from genome assembly GCF_054590795.1 of Kineococcus anabasis. NCBI lineage: Bacteria > Bacillati > Actinomycetota > Actinomycetes > Kineosporiales > Kineosporiaceae > Kineococcus > Kineococcus anabasis. The sequence continues at coordinate 133,663 of NZ_BAAIHU010000002.1, read as the reverse complement.
GGCACATCGTGACCAGCCCCACGGTGCGCTCGCGGGCGCGCAGCGGGAGCAGCAGGGCGGAGTCGGGGGCCAGCCGCCGCAGCAGGTCCCGCGCCTCGCCGGGAGCCAGGAACCCGGAGATCTCGGTGGTGGCGTCCCGCTCCACCAGCACCGGGCGGCCCGTGCGCAGCGCGTCGTGCAGGTGCGACGACGGGTCCAGCGCGGCCAGGCGGATCTGCCGGTACCTCGACATCACCGGGCGCATGGCCTCCTCGGCGTGCCAGGAGCCGATGTCGCGCATGCCACCGTGCTCGTCGGCGAGGGTGACGACGCACCAGTCCGCCAGGGCGGGCACGAGGTGCTGGGCCAGGCGGGCCACGGACTCCTCGGTGTCCAGGGTCGCGGCGAGGTCCCTGCCGACCTCGGCGACGAGCCGCAGCCGCCCGGCGGTGCGCTCGGCACCGGCCCGGCTGGCCTCGGCCCGCTGCTGCGCCGCCTCCGCGCGCCGCTGGGCGGCCTCGGCGGCCTCCCGGGCCTGCTCGGCCTCCTCCTGGGCCCGCTTGCGGTCGGTGATCTCCAGGAAGTACACCGACAGCCCGTCCGGGCCGGGCCAGGCGCGCAGCTCGTACCAGCCGTCCAGGGGTGGTGGGTAGTACGCCTCGAAGGCCACCGGCTCACCGGTCACGACCGCGCGGTGGTACTGGGTGTCGAAGGCGGCACCGACGGCGTGCGGGAACAGCTCCCACACGACCCCGCCGAGGAGTTCCTGCCGCGGGCGGCCCAGCAGGCGCTCGGCCTCGGCGTTGACGTAGCTGAAGCGCCACCCGGGGTCGAGGGAGTAGAACGCCGCCGGCATGGACTCCAGGACCCGGGAGACCCGCGCGTCGGCCTCGCGGGAGGCGGTGGTGTCGTAGGCCGCGCCGAGCACCCGGACCGCCTTGCCGGTCTCGTCGCCCAGGGCCTTGCCGCGGGCCTGCACCCACCGGGTCCTGCCGTCGGGCAGCACGACGCGGTACTCGGCCTCGTAGTCCCCGCACTCCTCGACGGCCTTGCCGAGCGCCTCGCCGACCCGCGGCAGGTCGTCGGGGTGCAGCCGCGCGTTGAACGCCTCGATGCTCTGGTCGAAGGTGTGCCGCTCGTACCCGAACAGCTCGACGAGCTGGTCGTCCCAGCTCAGCCGGCCGGTCGTCAGGTCCCAGTCGAAGCTGCCGACGCCACCGGCGGTGATGGACAGCTGCCAGCGCAGCCGGTCTGCCTCGTACTCCACCGACAGCGCGGACAGCTCCAGCTCGGTCACCGCGGCGGTGGCCAGGTCGGTGAGCAGCGCGACGTCGGTCTGGCTCCAGCGCCGCGGGGTGCGGGTGTAGACGCACAGCGCACCGACGACGTGGCCGTCCAGACCGGTCATCGGCACGCCGAGGTAGGCGCCGACGGCTCCCGCGGCCACCGGCGGCAGGGCCGCCACGCGCTCGTCGGCGGCGGCGTCCTCGACGACCAGGGCCGTCCCCGCCTCGGCGGTCAGCGTGCACAGCGACTCCGCGAGCGGGCTGGTCCTGCCCACCGCGTCGACGTCGAGGCCCGCGGCGGCGCTGATGGTCTGCACGTCGGACAGGAGGGACACCTGCGCCGAGGGTGCCCCCAGCAGCCGGGCGGCCAGCTCCACCAACCGGTCCAGGGCGGGGTTGGTGCCGGTGGTCACCAGCCGCCGGACGGCCCGCCGCCGCGCGTCTTCTCCGGCCGGGCCGCCGGTGCCGTCACCGTGGTGGGGCGCCACGTCGCTCACTGGGCACGCACTCCTGACTACCTCGCGGCCGGCGCCGGCGCCGGCCGACGGCGCCGGGCGTCCCGCGGCGACGTCGTCGCCGCACACCACCGGCTCCAGGGTAGGTGAGCGCCCGGCGCACCACAGCTCGCCGCGGCGCGGGGTTCAGCCCCGCGCGGCCTGCTCGACGACGTCGGCGGCGAGGTCGCGCAGCTTGCGGTTGGTGTTCTGCGAGAGCTTCGCCAGGTGCTGGAAGGCCTCCTCGGGCGTGCAGCGCAGCTGGGCGATGAGGACCCCCTGCGCCTGGTCGATGACCGCGCGGGAGCGCATGGCCAGCTGCAGCTGCCCGGCCCGGGCGGCGGTGGCGTCGAGGAGGGCGGCGTTGGCGAGGCAGACGGAGGCGTAGGAGGCGAAGGTCTGCAGCACCTCCACGGCCTCGGCGTCCAGCGCTCCGCCGTCGAAGCGGTAGACGTTGAGGCCGCCCAGGACGCGCTGGGTCGCGGGCATCCCGACGGAGACGACGCTGCACACGCCCTGGCGGCGGGCGGTGGCGGCGAAGCCGGGGTAGACGGGCTCGTCGGCGGTGTCGTCGATGCGGACGGTGTGCCCGGACTGCGCGGCGTCCAGGCAGGGGCCGAAGCCGGTCTCGTACTGCCGCTCGTCCAGGGTGGCGGCCAGCCTGCCCGTGAAGGCGGCGCTGCGGGCCGTGGACCCCTCGAGGAGGGTGACGGAGATCTCCTCCGCGCCGGGGACGCAGGACCGGGCCAGCTCGGCCACGCGCTGCAGGACCTCGCTGAGCGGCTGCTGGCCCAGGACGATGCGCCCGAGCTCGACGAAGGCGTCCCGCGGGTCCGCGAGGGTCCGCGGGGAGGACGTGGTGCCGGTGGCCGGTGCGGACCCGTCGCGGGTGCGCACCGGGGGGGCGGTGGTCTTGCTCACGGCGGGATCCGTCCGCTCTGCACGCGGACGCCGGAGCTGCGCGGTCCGTCTGCGGTGGGACCGGACGGCAGGTCGCCGGCGGTCACCGCGGGAGCCGTGTCCCGGCTCTCCCCACCACGCACCGCCGAACGGGGCGCTGTAGTCGCGCAGTTACCCCCATCGTACGCCGGATGGCGGGAGAAGCCCTTGCCGTGCCGTGGGGACCGGCGGGTGGCCCGGTGCGGCGGCGAACGCGGTCGTGTTCCGCGGAAGCTGTGAAGAATCTGTGAACCGGCGCGGGCGGGAGGTGCCGGGCGGCAAGCTGGGTCCCGCGCACGCAGCTGTCGAGGCCGCGTGCCGCGCGGGTCAGGCGTCCGTGGCGACGCGCTCCGGCACCACCGGGGAGAGCCAGGTTCGAGTCCTGGGACCCGCTCCGCGCACGAGCCCGCAGGCCGGGCCGCACCCGCTCGCCGTCCACCCACCCGCTGCACGCACGGGCACCGGCCGGACCTCTGGAACGATCCCGCGGTGATCCCCGGGGACGTGTCGTGGCTGGCGGTGGCCGTGGTGGCGGCGGTGGGGGTCGCGACCGCGGCACAGGTCCTCAGCGGGACGGGTTTCGCGCTGGTCGCCGGACCCCTGCTCGCCCTCGCCCTCGGCCCCGCCGACGGGGTGCGGCTGAGCGTGGCGATGTCGTTGCTGCTCAACGTGGTCCTGCTCGCCCGCGTCCACCGCCTCGTGCGCTGGGGCGACGCGCTGCGCCTGCTGGTGCCCGCCGCGCTCCTGGTGGTGCCGACGTCCCTGGTGACCGAGCGCGTGAGCAGCGCCTGGGTCTCGGCCGCCGCGGGGGCGGCGGTCCTCCTCGGGGTCGGGCTCGTCGCCTCCGGCCGGCGGGCCGGCTGGGTGGACGGCCCCGCGGGCGCGGTGGCCGCCGGTGCGGGCAGCGGGGTGCTCAACGTCCTCGGCGGGGTGAGCGGGCCGCCGGTGGCGCTGTTCGTGGCCCACCGCGGCTGGGCCCCACCGGTGGCCACGGCCACCCTGCAGGCCTACGCCCTGCCCCTCAACGCGGTGACCCTGGCGGTGCTGGGGCTGCCGGCAGCCGAGCCGTCACGGCTGCTGCAGGCGGGGCTGGGCCTGCTCCTCGGCGCGGCGGCGGCCCGGCCCCTGGTGCGGCGCACCAGCCCCGCCGGCGTGCGGACCCTCGTGCTGGTCCTCGCGGCCCTCGGCGCCCTGCTGCTGCTCGCGAAGGCGTCCGGCGTGGTGCCCTGAGAGGCGGTCCGGGACCGGCGCCCGGGCCCCGCCCGCTGAGCGGGCAGCCGAGGCGCGAGGTCCACACGGTGTGGCGGCGCACCGCCCGCCGGGGCGCCGGAGTCCTAGCGGGCGGCGCCGCGGTGGGCGCGGAGCCCGCCCCACAGCAGCAGGACGCTGAGGCCGATCAGCACCGGTTCCAGGGCGAACGCGGCGGCGAGGCCGTAGCGGTCCGCGAGGCTGCCGAGCAGGTACGGGGAGGCGGCGGCGACCAGGCCGAGGACGAGCTGCGAGCGGGCGTTGGCCCGGTCCTCGTGCCCGCGGGCGGCGTCGAGGGTGAGCGCGAGCGCGAGCGGGTAGAGGTTCGCGATCCCCACCCCGCACAGGAACAACCCCAGGACGGCCGGGCCGGGCCGGTCGCTCAGCCAGAACAGCAGGAAGGCGGCGCCGGTGAGCGCCAGCGAGGCGTACAGCAGGGCGGTGCCGCGACCCGGGCGGCGGGTGAGCCTCGCACCGAACACGCGCCCGAGGAGGATGCCGAGGAAGTTCGCGCTCAGGGCGGTTCCCGCGGCGGCGGCGGACAGGCCGGTGCCGAGCAGCATCTGGGGGCCGAAGTACACCAGGCAGAACTCGACGGCAGAGCTGATCGCGGTCAGCACGGCGAACAGCCAGCAGGCGAGCGGCAGCCCGCCGGGGCCACCGGTGACGTGACGTCGCGGTGCCGCGGGCAGCGGCCGGCGGCGGTTGCGCAGGTAGAGCACGAGGAGGACCGCGGCCGGCAGCGCGAACGCGGCGCGCCAGCCCACCGCGCCGGCCGCGAGCGCACCGAGGACGAGCGGGGCGAGCACCGCGGAGGCACCTGCGCCGATGTTGGCCTCGGCCAGGGCCCGGTCCCGCCGGCTGCCGTGCCGGTCGGACAGGACCGCCTGGACCACGGTGAGCAGCGTGGTGCCGGCCAGGCCGAACACCGCGGCCCCGAGCAGGGTGGCCGGGACGCCCGTCCCGAGGGTGAACAGTGCCGCGCCGGCGGTGGTCCCCGCCGCCGAGCCCCACAGCAGCGCACCCCTGGACAGGTGCCGGGCCGCCCAGGCGAACCCGAGCCCGGTGAGGACCGCGCCCACCGACCACGACACGGAGTACAGCCCGAGCAGCGTGTAGGAGAACCGCAGCTCCTCGCGCAGCAGGGTCACCGCGGGCCCGAACGCGTACAGCCAGAAGGTGAAGCAGCCCAGTGCGGCGTAGGACAGCACGGTGGGCGCGTCCCGCACGAACGGACCGGTCCCGGCCGGCTCCGCCGGTGCTGCCGGCCGGGAGGCCGCGGTCCCCGAGCGTTTCCGCTGCGTTGTGTAACGGTACACAGCTAGAGTCTGCGCCATGGACCCCGCCGTCGGCAACCCCGCGCGGCGACCGACGATGCGCGAGGTGGCCCGGGCCGCGGGCGTCTCGCCGATGACGGTCTCCTACACGTACTCCCAGCCCGAGCGGGTCTCGGCCGAGGCCGCGGCGAGGGTGCGCGCGGCGGCCGGGGAACTGGGCTACCCCGGGCCGAACCCGGCCGCCCGCTCCCTGCGCCGCGGACGGGTGGGCTCGCTCGGCGTCGTCCTCGGCGAGCGGCTGAGCTACGCCTTCGAGGACCCGCAGGCGGCGCGTTTCCTGGCGGGGGTCTCCGACGTGTGCGCCGCCGAGGGCGTGGGTCTCACCCTGGTGCCGATCACCGGCGCCCCCTCCGACGCCCAGCGCGTCGCGCAGTCGGCCGTGGACGGTTTCGTCGTGTGGACCACCAGCGACGACGACCCCGTCCTGGACGCCGTCGCCGGCACGGGCCTGCCCGCGGTCGTCCACGCCGGGCCGCACGGGCGGGGGATGCCGGTCGTCGGCATCGACGACCGCGCCGCGGCGGCCGCGATCGGGCCGGTGGCGTTCGCGCGGGCCCGCCGCCCGCTCGTGCTGGGTTTCCCGCTCGACCGCCGCCGCGCCCGCCGGCTGCTCACGGGGGACGAGGCGGTGGAGGTGAGGTTCCCCGTGACGCGCCACCGGTGGGAGGGTTTCCGCGACGCCTGGACACGCGCGGGCCACCCGGCGGCCGGCCTGCGGCTGGCCGTGTGCCCCGTGAACCACGTCACCGAGGGCGAGGCGTTCGCCCTGGAACTGCTCCGGGGAACCGACCCGCCGGACGCGATCGCCGCGATGAGCGACGAACTCGCCCTCGGTGCCCTGCGGGCCGCCGCGAGCGCCGGCCTGCGCGTTCCCGGCGACGTGGCCGTCACCGGCTGGGACGACAGCGACGCCGCCGCACCCGCCGGGCTGACGTCCCTCGCGCAGTCCCTGCGCGAGCAGGGAGCCCACTGCGCCCGCGCGGTGCTCGGGCGCGCGGGCGGGACCGCGGCACCGCACGGGTGGCGGGTCGTGGAGCGCACCACCACGCGTCCGCCGCGCTGACCGGCGGCCGGGCGCAGGAGGAGCGCGCGGGGAACCCCTCACCCCGCGGAGGACAGCAGCAGCTCCTCCAGTTCCCGGGGCAGGCCGTGCACGTCGCGGTCGGGGCGCTGCGGCGGCAGGGGTTCGCGCTGCATCCACGCCCACGTGTCCGCGACGGTCTCCCCCACCGGCCGGCACACCAGCCCGGTCCGCGCGGCCAGTGCGGTGTCGGCCTCCAGGAAACCGGCGAACTCGCCGCGCTCGGGAACCCAGCACGGCAGGTGCACCCACGGCCGGGCCCCGGCGGCGGCGAGGCGCTCCTCGTCGGTCCACACGAACTCCACCGCCGAGCCCGTGACGCGCGCGCAGGCGCCGAGCAGTTCCGCCGTCGTGGCGTGCCCGGAGCGGCCGGCGACGTCGACCGGCCCGCCCACCCCACCGGCCAGGGCGGAGAGCAGCCACGCCGCCAGGTCGCGGGCGTCGACGTACTGCAGCGGGCGTCCCGGGTACCCGGGAGCCACGACGCGCCCACCGCGAGCGGTGCGCAGCAGCCACCACGGCAGCCGCCCGATGTCCTCGTGCGGCCCGAGGACCAGCCCCGCCCGGGCGAGCACGGCGTCGGGGAACGACGCGAGGACGCCCAGTTCCGCGCCGCGCTTGCAGGCGGCGTAGTCGCCCTCGCCGGCGCGGGGGTCGCCGTCCACCACGGGGGAGTTCTCGTCGGTGTGCCGGCCCCACACGTACACCGAGCCGCTGGAGACGTAGCCGTAGCGGCCGGCCCGGCCCGCGAGGAGCCGCGCGGCGTCGGTGGCCACCCGCGGGGCACCGGCCCAGGTGTCCACGACGAGGTCCCACCCGGCACCGGCGAGGGGGCCGCCCAGCACCGCCGCCAGTTCCGCCGGATCGGTGCGGTCGGCGTGCAGGACGCGAACCCCCGCAGGGGGTTCCCCCGTGCGGCCGCGGTGCAGCGCGGTGACGTCCCACCCGTGCTCCAGCGCCTCGCCCACGACGGCGCGGCCGACGAAACGCGTTCCCCCGAGCACCAGGAGCCTCATGGACCGATCCTGACCGCCGCGCGGGCGGCGGGTCACGCGTTTCTCCCACCGGCGAACGCGGGCCGGTGCGGGACGTTCAGCCCGCCGCGGCCCGCTGGGCGCGCAGCAGGTCGCTGATGGCGCCGGCCGGCTGCGGCCGGGCCCACAGGAACCCCTGGGCCTGGGTGTACCCGCGCTCGACGACGACCTCCCGCTGCCGGGGGGTCTCCACCCCCTCGGCGAGGACGGGACAGCCCAGGGCGGCCCCCAGGTCGGCGACCGCGCCCAGGATCGGGGGGTCGTCGACGAAGGAGCGGTCGGCCTTCAGCTTGCCCACGGGGAAGCGGCGGAGCTGGGCGAGGGAGGAGTAGCCGCTGCCGAAGTCGTCGACGGCCAGGACGACCCCCAGCTCGTCCAGGGCGCGCAGGTTGGCGCTGCTCGCCCCGTGGCGCTCCAGGAGGGCTCCCTCCGTCACCTCCAGGCAGAGCCGGTGCGCGGGGACCGGCACCTGCGCGAGCAGGCCCGCCACCTCCTCGGCGAACCCCGCGCGGTGCAGCTGGACCGGGGAGACGTTCACGGCGACCTCCAGGTCCGGGTGCAGCCGGTGCCAGCGGACCGCGTCCGCCAGCGCCGTGCGCAGCACCTCCCGGCCCAGCTCGTGGATCAGCCCGGAGTCCTCGGCGATGGCGATGAACTCGTCCGGCGCCACCGGCCCGTACCCGGCGCACGTCCACCGGGCCAGGGCCTCCAGCCCGAGCGCGCGGCCGCTGACGGGGTCGACGATCGGCTGGTAGGCGACGGACAGCTCGCCCGGGGGGCCGTCGAGGTCCTGGCGCAGCCGGGTCTCCAGGTCCAGACGGCGCTGGGCCAGGTGCCCGGTGCTCTCGTCGAAGACCTCCACCAGGCCGCGCCCGCGCGCCTTGGCCCGGTACATCGCGGTGTCGGCCTCGCGCAGCACCGCGCCCAGGTCGCCGGCGCGGCCCCGGGCGAAGGCGATCCCGATGCTGGCGGTCACGTACACGGCCTGCTCCCCGCCCGCCGTGCGCAGCCGGAACGGGGTCCGCAGCGCGTCGCGCAGGTGGGCGGCGGCGGTGAGGGCGTCGGCGGGTGAGCCGACGTCCTGGACGATCGCGGCGAACTCGTCCCCGCCGAGGCGGGCCAGGGTGTCGCTGGAGCGCAGGCTGTCGCACAGCCGCTGCCCGATGCCCAGCAGCAGCTCGTCCCCGGCGTGGTGGCCGCGGCTGTCGTTGACCAGCTTGAAGCGGTCGAGGTCGATGAGCAGCACCGCCACGTCCGTCCCGGTGCGTTCCGCGTGGGCCACCGCGGCGGCGAGGCGGTCGGCGTACAGGCTGCGGTTCGCCAGGCCGGTGAGCGCGTCGTGCATCGCGTCGTGCTGCCGTCGCTCGGCCAGCTCCCCGGCCTGCGCGGCGAGCTCGCGGGCGCGGGCCTCGGCGGCGGCCAGCGCCCGGGTGACGCGCACGGTGCTGCCGCCGACGAGCGCGGCGGCCACGAGGAACACCCACAGCGTCCCCCACTCCAGCGGGTCCTGCGTCAGCGCGCGGTGCAGCACGACGAGGGCCGGCGCACCGACGGCCGCCGCCCCGGCCACCGGCAGCTGCCGTACCGGCAGGGCGGAGCAGGCGAACGGCAGGCGCGCCAGCAGCAGGATCAGGATCGTGGGCGCGGGACCGGGGATGGCCGCCATGCTCAGCGTCAGCAGCAGGCAGTCGACGACGAGGACGGCCGCCCAGGTCCAGCGCCGGCGCGGCCGCCCGGCGGTCAGCGCGAACCAGCTGCCGAAGAAGGCCCGCCAGAGGGCGCCTGCCAGCTCCGCCACGACGAGGTGCGGCGACCACCCGGCGGGCCCCTGCGTGTACGCGACGGCGAGCTGGACGACCAGGGTGCCCAGCAGCGCCGCGGCGAGGATCTGGTCCGGCACGCCGTTCCCGGTGGGTGGTGCGCCGCGCGGGCGGGCCTGACGCGCTGCCATGAGATCCCCTGTTCCCGAGGACGCCGTCGTTCTCGTCGGCGGCCCCGGCGGGGGCCGCACCTCGCTCCAGCATCCCGCCGGTCACCGCGGGTCGCCACAGCTCGCACGGGGGTGATGTCCCTGGTTCGCGGCGCAGCCCCGGCGGCGCGTCAGCCGGTGACGACTGTGCCCTGGTGGTACAGGACCTGCCATCCCTGCCCCGCACGGCGCCAGACGGTGGCGCGCCGGGTGCGGCGCTGCTCCTGGCGCAGCGTGTAGGTGAGCAGGTAGGTGTCCGGGCCCAGGGCGCGGCAGGAGAAGCCGGTCGTCTCCCACGGGTCGTCCCCGCCCTCGGCCCAGCGGCGCAGCAGGGCGTCCTTGACGACCTCGCGGCCGTAGCGGCGCCCCGAGGCGCCGATCTCCCAGAAGTCCGGGGCCATCTGCTCCTCCAGGTCCTCCGGGCCCGTCCCGAGCTCGGGGCGGTGGAAGAGCGGCTCCCGCGCGCGCAGCTCCGCCAGCACCGGCAGCAGGGCGGGTTCCGTCACCGGTGGCGGCTCGTCGTCGTCCACGTCGTCGTCCACGGCCGCCATCCTGACGCGGTGCCGGTGGGCGGCGCGCAGGCCCCCGGCCTGCGGCTGCGCCTGCTGGCGGAGGTCGCCCGCGGAGGCGGGTGCGACGTCGTCCTCGACACCCGGCAGGTCACGTCCTCCGACGACGAGGACGGCCCGGCCGGGGCGCCGCACCCACCGCGGCGCGGTGCTCCCGGAGCACCGCGACAGGCCCCCGCCCGTTCCCGGGCGGGGGCCTGTCGTCGCAGCGGGTCCGTCAGCGGCGGACTGCGTCTCTCAGCAGCGCACGGCGTCTCTCAGTAGCGGAAGCCGGCGACGATCGACTGCAGGTTCGCGGCCATGGCGGAGAGCTCGGACGCGGCCTGCCGGGACTGCTCGACACCCTCGGTGGTGACCCGGGCGGCGTCGGCCACACCGTTGATGCGCTCGGCGATCTCGCCGGCGCCGCTGGCGACGTCCCCGACGTTGCGGTTCATCTCGCCGGTCGTGGCGGTCTGCTCCTCCACCGCGGCGGCGATGGTGACCTGGAAGCTGTTGATGCGCTCGATGGTCTCGGAGATGTGCCCGATGGCGGTGACCGCGCCACCGGCGTCGGACTGGATGGCCTGCACCCGGCGGGCGATGTCCTCCGTGGCGCGGGCGGTCTGCTGCGCCAGCTCCTTCACCTCACCGGCGACGACCGCGAAACCCTTGCCCATCTCCCCGGCACGCGCCGCCTCGATGGTGGCGTTGAGCGCCAGCAGGTTCGTCTGCTCCGCGATCGCGGTGATGGCCTTGACGACGTCACCGATCTCCGCGGAGGACTGGCCGAGGCGGGCGACGGTGGCGTTGGTGGCCTGGGCCTCGCCGACGGCGGCGGCGGCGACCTCGGCGGCCTGGCCGGCGCTCTGGGCGATCTCGGCGATGGAGACGCCCATCTCCTCGCTGCCGGCGGCCACGGTCTGGACGTTGCCGGAGATCTCGGCCGCGGCGGCGGAGACGACCTGCGCCTGGGTGGAGGCGACCTCGGCGGAGGCGGCGATCTGCGCGGAGACGCCGGTGAGCTGCTCGGAGGCGGCGGCGAGGGTGCCGGAGGACTCCGCGATGGCCCGCACGGCGTTGCCGACGCCCTGCTGCGCGGTGCGCAGCGCACCGGCCATCTGGCCGAGCTCGCACGAGGAGTGCACCTCGATGGCGCGGGTCAGGTCGCCCTCGCCCATGCCCTCCACGGCGTGCGCGACGCGGCGCAGCGCGGTGACGATCATCTTGGAGACGAGGACGCCGAGCAGCAGGGCCATGCCGACCCCGAGGACGAGCACGAGCAGGACGGTGGTGCGGGCGGCGGAGAAGTTCTCCTCGCCGGCGGCGACGGTGGCGGCGGCCTGGCCGAGCTCGTACTCCTCCACGCGGTCCAGGGCGTCGGCCATGCGGCTGATGACCGGCTGGGCGACGTCGTCGCGGACCTGCTGGTAGGCGACGAGGTCGTTGGCGCGGCTGAGGGGGATCATCTGCTCGTCGCGGATCTCGCGGAACTCCGCGAGGGCGTCCTGGAACTCCTCCCAGTCGGCCCGCTGCCCGTCCAGGCCGAGGGCCTCGTACGCGGCGGCGGCGGCGTCGAGGTCGGCGTCGGTGCCCTCGATCTTCTCCTCGTACTCCGCCATCGTCTCCGGGGTCTGGGAGACGGCGTGGTTGGCGATGAGCATCCGGGACTTGATCTGCTCCTGGTGGACGTGGCCGCGCTGGACGAGCCCGGTGACGTTGTCCTGGTAGAGCTTCTCGGTGCCGTCGTTGCTGGCGGCCATGGAGCGCAGGCCCACCACGCCGACGACGACCGCGACGAGCGCCAGCAGGACGAGGACGGCGAGGATGCGGGTGCCGACCTTGCGGTTGGCGACCCAGCGGAACAACGGGGTGGACTCCACGGTGGTTCTCCGGTTCCTCGGCGCCCGGGCGGCGACGTCGTTCAGGGGACCGCCGGCGGGCAGCGCCGGCACTGTCCTGTCCTTCGGCAGGACCTGTGCCGCCCTGAAGCCCCGGGGTGTCAGCCCTCGTGCCGCTCGGCGCGCTCGGTGGCGGCGACGACCCGCAGCATGAGGTCGTGGATCTGCCGCAGGTCCTCGGCGCTCAGCCCGAGGCGGGCCGTCATCGTCGCCGGGACCTGCTCGGCCCGCTCCCGCAGCGCCCGGCCCGCGTCGGTGAGGGTGACGCTGAGGGCCCGCTCGTTGCCGGGCACGCGGGTCCGGGCGAGGAGCCCGGCGCTCTCCAGGCGCTTGAGCAGCGGGGAGACGGTGCCGGGGTCGAGCTGCAGCAGGCGGCTGATGTCGGTGAGGGACAGCGGGGCGTGCTGCCACAGCGCGAGCATCACGAGGTACTGCGGGTGGGTCAGGCCCAGGGGTTCCAGGACGGGCCGGTAGGCGGCGACGATGCCGCGGGAGGCCAGCACCATCGCGAAGCACACCTGGTGCTCCAGCTCCAGCGGGTCCTCGCTCGTGACCGGCGTCACCTCAACCACCACCTCTCCGTGTCCGAAGGATACACTGTTGGTGCCCCAAACATCTGTGGACCAACCGACCTGGCAGCACACCCGTCGTGGAGGCGGACATGACCGAGAACCCCTACCGGCAGAACGACGACCGGGACGTGCCCTACTACTACCGGCGCCCCCGGTCGAGGTACCGCTGGGTCGACGCGGTCCTGGAGGGCTGGTTCTCCTTCGTCGGCCCCGCCCAGGGCGTCGTGGACCGCACACCCCAGCGCGGTCCCCGCACCGCCGAGGAGGCCGCGGCGGGGTACGGCGACTGGGACCGGGTGACCGCCCCGGACGGCCGGACGTTCCTCGTGCAGCGCGGCAGGGAACAGCACGGCCGGGAGCAGCACGGGCACGAGCAGCGGGAGCGCTGAGTCGGCCGCCCCCTCAGGAGCCGCGCCGCCCCGCCAGGGTGGACCCCGCGCTGGCGGCCACCACCACCCCCACCGCCAGCACCGCGGCCGGGCCGAGGTGCTGGCCCAGCAGCAGCCACCCCGCCAGCGCCGCCACCGCCGGCTCCAGGCTGAGCAGCACCCCGAACACCGCCGGCGGCAGGCGGCGCAGCGCCGCGATCTCCAGCGAGTACGGCACCACCGACGCCAGCACCGCCATGCCCGCGGCGGCCGGCAGCAGCTCCGGCCGCGCCAGCAGCCCCAGCGCACCCGCGCCCAGCGGCAGCACCGCCAGCGCCCCGGCCGCGGTGGCGATGGCCAGCCCGCCGAGCCCCGGGGCCACCGCCCCGGCACGGGCCCCGGCGAGGATGTACAGCGCCCAGAACGCCCCCGCCACCAGCGCCAGCGCCACCCCGGTCCCGTCCAGGCCCGCACCGGGGCCCCCGCCGGAGCCGTCACCGGCGGACCACAGCAGCACCACGCCCGCCAGCGCCAGCGCCACCCACAGCAGGTCCCGGGCTCGGCGGGACATGACCGCGGCCAGCGCCAGCGGCCCGAGGAACTCCACGGTCACCGCGGTGCCCAGGGGGATGCGCGCGATCGCCCCGTAGAACGCGGTGTTCATCGCGGCCAGGGAGCCCCCGAGCAGGACGGCCGAGGTCCACTGCGGCCGCGTCCACGAGCGCAGCCGGGGTCTGGCCAGGGCGAGGAGCACCACGGCGGCCAGCCCCAGGCGCAGCAGGGTCGCCCCGCCGCTGCCGGTGACGGGGAACAGCAGCGCCGCGCAGGCCGCGCCCACCTGCAGCGACACGCACGAGCCGAGGACCATCGCGACGGCCCCGCCGCGCCCCGCCGCCCCCGGCGGTGCGGCTGCGGCGCGGGCGCGGGCGTCCGGACGCCCGCCGTTCGGCGGTGGCACCCTGCGGATGCTAGGCGCGCATCGCTCAGCCCCGGCGCCCGCCTGCCGATGTGGGAACGGTGAGCTCGACGACCGGACCCTCCGCGGCGGTGCTGGCGACGGCCGCGCTCGAGCTGCGCGCCGACGACGAGCTGACCGGCACCGTGCGCGTCGCCGCCGCCGTCGCCGGGGTCCCGCACGCCACCCTGACCCTCCTGCGGAACGAGGGCCCGCACCGCGTGGCCACGGCCGGCTCGCCTCCCTGCACCCTGCCGCACCTCGCGCCCGGCGCCCTCCCCGGCGCCTACCTGGCGGGCTTCCACGCCGCCGTCCCGCTCACCGGCTCGGGCGGCCGCGTCCTCGGCAGCCTCTGCGTGTCCGCCCCGGGCCCCGCCCGGCCGCAGCCCGCGCAGCTGCTCGCCCTGGAGGACCTCGCGCGTCTCGTCGTGACCCTCCTCGAGCAGCGGCACCGGGCCCGGCTCAGCGACCGGCACGCCGCGGAAGCCGAGGAGCTGCGCGACCTCGCGGAGATCGTGATGGCCGAGGCCGAGGCGCGCGGGGAGCTCAACGAGGTCGTCACCGACACCATCGACGTCGCCGTGGTCGTGGCCGGACCGGACGGACGGCTCACCAACTTCAACCGCACCGCCCGCATCTGGCACGGCCGGGACGCCGACCCGGAGCTGGACCCGGAGCGCCACCCCGAGGTCCACGGCATGTTCCAGCTGGACGGCGTCACGCCGATGCCCGCCCGGGCCACCCCCCTGCAGCGCGCGCTGCGGGAGGGCAGCGTCGACGGGCTGGAGATCGTCCTGGCCCCGCCGGGGCGCGCACCCCGCACCGTCATCTGCTCGGCGCGGGCGATGAGCCGCATCGACGGCACATCCCTGGGAGCCGTCGTCGCGATGGCGGACGTCACCGCCGACCGCGCCCACGCCGGGCTCGCCGCGGCCCACGCGGGCCTGGCCGCCGCGCACGCCGAGCTCGCCGAGCGCAGCGAGCTGCTGGCCGCCGCGGTCTCGGAGCTGGAGCGCTCCAACGCCGAGCTCGGGCAGTTCGCGGGCATCGCCAGCCACGACCTGCGCTCACCGCTCATGGTGGTCACCGGCTACGTGGAGATGCTCGCCGAGGAGTACGGCCACCTCCTCGACGAGCAGGGGCGGGACTGGATCGCCACCGCCCTCAAGGGCACCGCCCGGATGCACGAGCTCATCACCGCGCTGCTCGCGTACGCCCAGGCCGGCGGCAGCGGCTGCCGGCGCAAGCGCACCGACTCCGGGGAGGTGTGCAGCCAGGCGGTGCTGGACCTGCGCGCCGCGATCCGGGAGGCGGGTGCGCAGGTCGTCGTGCGCGACCTGCCGGAGCTGTTCGCGGACCCGGTGCTGCTGCGCCAGCTCCTGCAGAACCTCATCGGCAACGCCGTGAAGTACCGCGACCCGGGACGTCCCTGCCAGGTCCTCGTCACCGCCCGCGCCGGCGGGGAGGAGTGGACGTTCAGCGTCGCCGACAACGGCACGGGGATCCCCGCGGAGCTGCGCGAGGAGGTGTTCGGCATGTTCGTGCAGGTCGACCCCTCGGCGCGCACGGGCCACGGCATCGGCCTGGCCACCTGCCAGCGGATCGTGGAGCGCCACGGCGGACGCATCTGGGTGGAGGAGACCCCCGGCGGCGGCACCACGGTGCGCTTCACCCTGCCGCAGCGGCCGGGCCGGCCCTGACCGCCGTGCGGCGCGCGCACCGGCCGGGGGTGCCCGGACGCCGCCCGGACACCCCCGCCGGGGCGGGTCAGCCGGCCACCGCGGCCTCCCGCGGCACGTCCCCGCCGACGGGTGCGACGGGGATCTGCAGCTCCGTGACCCCGCTCGAGGGGTCCTCGGGGCAGTAGTCCAGGTACACCTCGCCGCCGAGGCCGAGCGGGCGGTGGCCGGTGTCCTCCATCCAGCGGGCGAGGACCTGCCAGGTGGCGTCCACGCCGTCCATCGCGCCGTGGTGGACGATGGTGGCGACCCGCACGGCGGGCCGGTCGACGACGTCCACGCCCCCGCGGGCGCTCTCGTGCGGGCCCACGACGACCCCGGCGTGCACCCGCACCGCACCGCCGTCCCCGGCGGGCTCGTACCAGGAGACGCCCGGCCCGGCGGGGCGGATGCCCGCCTCCGCGAGCCTGCGGTGCAGCTCCCCGTACAGGGGCTGGATGACGGGGCCGATGTCGTCCGGCTCGAAACTCGCCGCGACCGCGGACAGCTCCGCGACGCGCACGGGGTCGCTCGTCTTCACGACGACGTCCTGGGTTCCCATGGTGCCCTCCTCCTCGATGACGCGGAGCCTCGCCTCCACCGCCCGCAGGCGCGCGGTGTCGGCCGCGACCTGCGCCGACAGCTCCGCCCGCCGCAGCCGGAGCATCCCGTGCAGCTCCGCCGCGCCGACCTCCTCGTCGAGGACGGTCCGGACCTGCTGGAGCGTGAGCCCCAGGTCCTTCAGCGCGAGCAGGCGGTTGAGCCGGCCGAGCTGGCCGGCGCTGTAGGAGCGGTAGCCGCTGGCGGGGTCGACGGCCGCGGGCGGCAGCAACCCCAGGGCGTCGTAGTGGCGCAGCATGCGCACCGACACCCGGGCGATGGTGGCGAACTCCCCGATGCTGAACATGGCACCCCCACGGTCGAGCCTCACACGGTGTCAGGGTCAAGGGGCGGGATCCGGGACCCCGGACGGCCTGTCGCGCAGGGGTTCACGCACTGTTCGGGCGGCGGACGGGCCGCACCCGCCGCCCGGCACCCGGCCGGGGATACACAGGGGGTCCACCGCAGCGGGGCAGGGAGGCGTCGCCATGACCGAGCACAGCCCCGCCCCGCACCGCTCACCCGGATGGCGCACGCCCCCCGCACCCCGGGTGGCGCCCGGCGCGGCCGCGGGCAGCATCGACCGCGGTGCGCACCGCCCCGGACCGCCGGTAGCCGCGCACGGCCGACGCGAGGAGGGGTCGCACGTGCACGCGGAGCTCGCCGCACCGGGACGGGGTCGCGTGGCGCTCGGGTCGCCGCTGCCCCCGGGCACCCGCCGGGGTCTCACCGTCGTCACCGCCGTGCTCGTCGCGGTCTGCGCCGCGGCGCTCGTGCACGTCTGGCGGGCCGGGCAGCCCGCCGTGGTCCTGACCGCCGCGCTCGCGGTCGCCGTCTGGGTGGAGCTGCTGGCCGCGGTGCTGCTGCGCGAGCGCGACCGCCAGCGCCGCGCGGGCGTCGCGGCCGCGGCCCGGCCCTCCGCGGCTCAGCCCTCCGCGAGCCGCCGGACGTGGTCCGCCCGGCGCAGCAGCAGCCGGCGCAGGTAGGGCGCGAGCACCACCCGGCCGCGCGCGGGGCTCAGCGCGCGGCCTGGAGCAGCACGCCGGCCAGGTCGCCGGGGCGCGACCACATGGGCCAGTGCCCCGTCGGCAGGTCCACGTACGTCGCGTCCAGGTGCGCCAGCTCCGTGAAGAACGGGTGGCCGGCCGCGGCCCACTCCCGGACCTGCGCGGGCCGCACGGAGGACGCGACGACCGTCACGGGAACCTCCCGGCGCCGTGGGTCCGACACGCGCACCGGCTCGCGGGCGGGCCCGGCGGGGTGCGGCACGGCGCGCTCGCGGAACTCCGCCAGGTCGGCGGCGGACAGGCCCTCCAGGCTGTTGCCGGCCGCCTGCATCTCCTCCCACGACGGCAGCGGGTCCTCCACGGCGTCCGCGGGCAGGTCCGGGTTCACCGTCACGCCGTCGGGCACGGGGCCGCTGTCCACGTAGACGACGCGGCGCACCAGGTGCGGTGCCCGGTCCACGGCCATGTGGGCGGGCGCCCCGGCGCCGCTGTGCGCCACGAGCACGGCGGGACGCCCCGGTTCCTCCTCCAGCGCCCGCAGCACGGCGAGCACGTGGTCCTCCAGCGTCACACCGGCGCGCACGGCGGCGGGGCCCTGCAGGCCCGGCAGCGTCAGGGCCCGCACGTCGTGGCCGGCGGCGGTGAGGACGGGGGTGACGCGGTCCCAGGCCCAGGCGCCGAGCCAGAAACCGGGGACGAGGACGAAACGGGCGACGGCGTCCGTCTGCGGGGTCATGCCCCCATCCTGCCGATGGGCACCCGCCCCGTCACCGGCCCGGGTGGCGGCGGGCGGTGTCCTCGCCGGGGAGGGGCCGCCCCGGCGGCGGCGATACTGGGTGGCGTGACCGACGAGCCGCCGTTCCCCGTCCGCACCGCCGCCGAGCTGGACGCCATGCGCGAGGCCGGGCGGATCGTGGCCGGCACCCTGCGGGCGGTGCGCGAGGCCGCGGTGCCGGGGGTGAAGCTGCGCCAGCTCGACGACATCGCCCAGACCTGCATGCGCGAGGCCGGGGCCCTGCCGTCGTTCCTGGGGTACGCCCCGTCGTGGGCGCCGCGCCCCTACAACGGCGTGCTGTGCCTGTCCGTCAACGAGGTCGTCGTCCACGGTCGCCCCACCGGCCGCCGCCTCGACGACGGCGACCTGCTGAGCGTGGACTGCGGCGCGATCCTGGACGGCTGGCACGGGGACTCCGCGCTCACCCTGCACGTGGGGCAGGTCCGCGAGGAGGACGTGCCCCTCGTGGCGGCCACCGAGGAGGCCCTCGCCGCGGGGATCGCCGCGGCCAGGCCCGGCGCCACCCTCGCGGACGTCGCGGCGGCGGTCGACGCCGTCGCCCGGCGGCACGGCTACGCCCACCTGCCCGACCACGGCGGGCACGGCATCGGCCGCAGCATGCACGAGCCGCCGTTCGTGCCGAACCAGCCCACCGCGGCGGCGGGGCGCCACCGGCTGCGGCCGGGCAACACCCTGGCCATCGAGCCGATGCTGCTCACCGGGGACAGCCGCTACCGCACCGCCAGGGACGGCTGGTCGGTGGTGACCCTGGACCGCAAGCGCGCCGCGCACGCCGAGCACACCGTCGCCGTCACCGAGGACGGCCCCGTGGTCCTCACCGCACCGTGAGGACGCCCGGCTAGGCTGGCGCGGTTCCTGGACCAGGACCCCCGGCGGTCCCGCGGCGGCACACCTCCCGCCCGCGTGCGCGCCCGTCCCCGCCGCCCAGCCGTGACGTCCAGGAGTTCCGGTGCCCCTGCCCCCACCTCCGCTCGCCGCCCGTTCCCGCGGCCTGGGCAGCTCCCCCGTGCGGGACCTGCTGGCCCTCGTCTCGCGCCCTGAGGTGATCTCCTTCGCCGGGGGCCTGCCCGCCCCGGAGCTGTTCGACACCGGCGGGCTGCGGGAGGCGTTCGCGACGGCGCTGTCCGGTCCCGCCGCGCGCCGCTCCCTGCAGTACGCGCCCACGGAGGGCGACCCGGCGCTGCGCGCGGCCGTCGCGGGGCGGCTGAGCGCCCGCGGCCTGCCCACAGGCGCCGGGGACCTGCTCGTGACGACCGGCTCGCAGCAGGGCCTGACGCTGGTGACGACGGCGCTGCTGGAGCCCGGCGCCGTGGTCGCCGTGGAGGAACCGACGTATCTGGCTGCACTGCAGTGCTTCTCCCTCGCCGGGGCGCGCGTCGTGCCGGTCGCGGGCGACGAGGAGGGGATCGTCCCCGCCGCGCTGGAGCAGGTCGCCGCGCGGGAGGCGCCCACCCTGCTGTACGTGGTGCCCACGTTCGCCAACCCGACGGGGCGCACCCTGGGCGCCGCGCGCCGTGCCGAGGTGGCCCGGCTCGCCGCCCGGTACGGGTTCTGGGTCGTGGAGGACGACCCGTACGCGGAGCTGCGCTACCGGGGCGAGGCCCTGGCGCCCCTGGCGGCCCGCCCCGAGGCCGCGGACCGCGTGGTCCACCTGGGCAGCTTCTCCAAGATCGCCGCCCCGGGCCTGCGCCTGGGCTGGCTGCGGGCACCGGCGGCGCTGCTGCGCACCCTGACGGTGGTGAAGCAGGCCGCGGACCTGCACACCTCCACCGTCGACCAGGCGGCGGCCGCGGCGTGGCTGGCGGCGACCGACCTGGACGCGCAGGTGGCGCGGCTGTGCGCGGCGTACCGGCAGCGGCGCGACGCGATGCTCGCCGCGATCCCCGGGGCCGTGCCGGAGGGCAGTTCCTGGACGGACCCCGACGGGGGGATGTTCACCTGGCTGAGCCTGCCGGGCGGGGTGGACACCGCGGAGCTGCTGCGGCGGGCCCTGGAGCGCGACGTGGCGTTCGTGCCGGGGGCGCCGTTCCACGCCTCCGGGTCGAACGCCGCCTCCCGCTCCACGCTGCGGCTGTCGTTCACCGCGCACACCCCGGAGGAGATCACCGAGGGGATGGGCCGCCTGCGGGCGGTGCTGCGCCCCGGCGGCTGACGCCGGCGCCGCACCGGTGGAAGGTGTCAGCTCGGCACCGGTGGCGGGTGTCAGCGCCGCCGGCGCAGGGCGTCGATCCCGTCGAGCAGCGCCTCCACGCCGAAGCGCAGCACCGCCGCCGGGTCGCCCGCGGCGTCGGCGTGCGCCCCGGCGGCGGCGCCGACGCGCTCGGCGAGGGGGAAGGTCCGCCCGCGCATCACCCCGGCCAGCACCGGGCCGACCGAGTCCCACCACTCGGTGTCGCTCTGGCCGGTCCCCGCGCGCACCCGCTCCAGCCCCGTCTGCCACCGCGCGGCGGAGGTCACGAGGCCCAGCAGGCTCGTCAGGGCGTGGTCCATCTGCGCGTCGCTCAGGCCGATGCCGTCCAGCGGGGCCAGCTCGGCGTCGTACTTGGCGGTGACGCCGGGGCCGAGGACGGGCCGGGCGGGCAGGACCTCGGCGACCCACGGGTGCGCCAGGGCGCTCGCCCGGTTCCGCTCGGCGACGAAGCGCAGGCCCTCGCGCCAGCCGGGCCGGGCGGCGGGCAGCTCCCCGTCCGCGTAGACCTCCGCGGCGGCCGCGTCGAGCATGAGCTCCACGAGCTCCGCCTTGCCGGGCACGTGGGAGTACAGCGACATGGGTGCGGTGCCCAGGGCGTCGGCGACGCGGCGCATGGTCACGGCGGCCAGGCCCTCGGCGTCGGCGATGCCCACGGCCGCACCGGCGACGGCGGCGGGGGTCAGCCCGGAGCGGCCGCGCGCCTCGTGCGGCCGCCACAGCAGGGTCAGGAGGCGGGCGGGGTCGCTGACGTCGCCGTGGGTGCGGGGCACGGCGCCAGTCTCCCCCGCGCCCCGTACGCCGTACGGGACGGGGCGGCGCGTCCCGTCAGAGGTCGGCGTCGAAGCGGGAACCCGCGCGCGAGCCGAAGAACTCCTCCCGCCGCCGGGCGCGGAACTCCGCCATGCTCGAGGGCAGGCGCCGCACCGTACCCGCCACGGACTGCAGCTCGGCCAGGTAGGCCTCGACGTCCCGGACACCGCCGTAGGCGACCGCACCGGCGTCGAGGACGGCGCCGCGGAGGAAGCGCGGCCCGGCGCCGTCCTCCAGGTCGACCTCCGCGGCGTAGTACGCGACCTGCGGGGAGCCGAGGTGGAGGTGCTCCACCATGCCCGAGGGCGGGATCGCCCCGCGCACCCAGCAGCCGGCCGCCCGCAGCGCCACCGCGTCCGGGGAGCCGTGCGGGCCGGCCGGGAACCCCAGGTCCGCGACCGGCACGCCCCGGACCGCACCGGTGGGCGCGGCGACGAGCGCCAGGCGCTCCTGCCCCTGCAGGAACGCCGTCAGCAGCGGCGGCGGCACGCAGAGCGCGTCGGCCACGGCGGCGGCCCGCTCACCGTGGCGCCCGTACCCGTCGCGGCCGACGGAGGCGTCCAGCCACCGGGCCGTCAGCGCCGTGCGCGCGGTGCGCTCCACCGCCGCCACGGGCGCGATCCCGTCCTTGCGCTTGTCCACGGCACCTCCACCCGGGACGGCCGGTCGGCACGCTCCCACCCCTTCCATCGGCCGGGGACGGGCGTCCTTGACCCGCCGGGCGCCACCTCCTCCGTCCGGGCGCGGGCGACCGGACCGGCCGGAGGGCCGCCCCGCGCCGGCCGGCGTTCCGCCCCGGGTCAGGCGGCGAGCTGCAGGGCCTCGGAGGTGGCGGCCAGGGTGCGCCCGAGCAGGTCCTCGTCGTCGGACAGCTTCCGGCCGTAGGAGGGCACGATCTCGCGCAGGCGCGGCTCCCAGCCCTCGACGCGGGTGGGGAAGCACTTGCGCAGCAGCGTGAGCATGACGTCGACCGCGGTGGAGGCACCCGGGGAGGCACCCAGCAGCGCCGCGATCGAGCCGTCCGCGGCGTGCACGAGCTCCGTCCCGAACTGCAGCACACCGCCCCGCGGGCCCTTCTTGATGACCTGCACCCGCTGCCCGGCGGTGATGAGCTCCCAGTCGGCGGGGCGCGCCTCCGGGTAGAAGACCCTCAGGGCCGCGGTGCGCTGGTCGCGGGACTGCAGGACCTGCTTGACCAGGTAGGTCGTCAGCGGCACGTTGTCCCGCGCCACGGCCAGCATCGGCAGCAGGTTGTCGGTGCGGATGGAGAACGGCAGGTCCCCCAGCGAGCCCTGCTTGAGGAACTTCGGGGAGAACCCGGCGTAGGGGCCGAACAGCAGCGAGCGCTCCCCGCCGACGATGCGGGTGTCCAGGTGCGGCACCGACATGGGCGGGGCGCCGACGTCGGCCTGCCCGTACACCTTGGCGCTGTGCCGGGCCACCACCTCCGCGTTGGTGCAGCGCAGGAACTGCCCCGACACGGGGAACCCGCCGAAGCCCTTGCCCTCGGGGATGCCGGAGCGCTGGAGCAGGTGCAGCGCGCCCCCGCCGGAGCCGACGAACACGAACGGGGCGGTGCAGGTGGACGTGCTGCCGTCGTCGGCGCGCACGGACAGCTCCCAGCCCCGGCCGGAGCGGCGGACGTCGCGGACGGTGCGGCCGGTGAGGACCTGCGCGCCGCGCCCCTCGGCGATGCCGAGCAGCGTGCGGGTCAGCTCGCCGAAGTCGACGTCGGTGCCCGCCGTGGCGCGGGTCGCGGCGACGGGGTCCCCCGCCCCCCGGCCGGCGACGAGCAGCGGCGCCCACTCCCCGATCCGCCCGGGCTCGTCGGCCCACTCCATGCCCCGGAACAGCGGGTGCCCGCTGAGCGCGTCGAACCGGGCGCGCAGGTACGCGACGTTGTCCTGCCCGCGCACGAAGCTCATGTGCGGCACGGAGTTGATGAAGCGCCGGGGCTCCGGCAGGGCGCCGGAGGTGACCAGGTGCGCCCAGAACTGCCGCGACACCTGGAACGACTCGTTGATGGAGACGGCCTTGGAGACGTCCACGGTGCCGTCGGGCCGGGCGGGGGTGTAGTTCAGCTCGCACAGGGCGGCGTGACCGGTGCCGGCGTTGTTCCACGGCGCGGAGCTCTCCTGCCCCGGCGTGGGGAGCTTCTCCAGGACGAGGACCGACCAGTCCGGCTGCACCTCGGTGAGCAGGGCGGCGAGCGTGGCGCTCATGATGCCGCCCCCGATGAGGACGGCGTCGTACTTCTGGGGTGCGGACACGGCGGGCTGCCTCGCAGGTCGGGGGCGCGGGCCGAGGTGCCGACCCGTCGGGAGACGTGGACAGGTAGACGCTACGACCTCCGGCCCCGGCTGCGTACCCGGGGCGCCCCGCACCGGGGCGGGAACGGGCGGGAAGTGCGCGAGGTCACACCAGCCGGAGGCGCTGCCCGGCGACCTCCACGACGTCCCCGCGCCGCAGCTGCCGCCCGCGGCGCTCCTCCGGCTCCCCGTTGACCGTCACGGCGCCGGAGGCGAGCAGGGCGCGGGCGTCCCCGCCGGTCTCCACGGCGTCGACGAGCTTGAGGAGCTGGCCGAGCCGGAGGACGTCACCGGTGATCTGGATGTCGCGCACGTCCCCATCCTCCCAGCCGCGCGGGACGGCACCGCCCGACCGGACC
This sequence comes from Kineococcus anabasis, assembly GCF_054590795.1. Classification (NCBI taxonomy): domain Bacteria; kingdom Bacillati; phylum Actinomycetota; class Actinomycetes; order Kineosporiales; family Kineosporiaceae; genus Kineococcus; species Kineococcus anabasis. The sequence continues at coordinate 110,162 of NZ_BAAIHU010000002.1, read as the reverse complement.
GCCCGACCGGGACCGCCGGGCCGGGCGGTCCGCTCAGGAGCCGGGCTTGCGCAGCGGGTCCGCCGCGGCGCCGGGGTCGTCGTCGAGGGCGAGGGCGTGCAGCACGGAGGCGATCCGCTCGGCGTCGAGCCGGTCGAAGCGCTCCGGCAGGAACAGCTCGGCACGGCGGCCACCGCGCAGGGCCACGGGGATGCGGGTGGTGCCGGGTGCGCCGGCCTCCACGTCGGCCGCGGCCCCCGCCACGGTCTCCGCCTCGGGGTCCTCCGCGGCGATGGTCGGGGCGGCCTGCGCCCCGGCGCCCGTCGCGGCGGTGTCCTCCTTCGGCCCCGGCCACCCCTCCCCGCCCGCGTTGGCGAGGAACCCGCGCAGGCGGTCCACCCCGCTGCGGGCCGCACGCCCGGCCATCGGGTCCAGGTAGCCCTGCTTCACCGCCCGCTGCAGCAGGTCGTCGAGCGCAGACGCGGCGCGGTCGTCCTCGGTCCCCATCGTTCCCCCTCCTCGGCGGCGCCGCGTGGTCGGCGACCGGCACGGGCAGCATCCGTGCCCGCGAGCCGGGCGGTCAATCGGGGATCTCCCCCAGGGGCCCCCGGGCCCGCCCGCCCTAGGGTGGGGCGGTGCCCGCGCAGCCGCTCATCACCCTCGACGCCGGCAGCACCGTCCCGCCCTGGGAGCAGGTGCGGGCGCAGGTCCTCGACGCGGTGCGCACCGGGCGCCTCGTCCCGGGTGACCGCCTCCCGCCCGTGCGGACGCTGGCGGTGGAGCTGGGGCTCGCGGCGAACACGGTCGCGCGCGCCTACCGGGAGCTGGAGCGCTCCGGGACGGTCCGCACCGCCGGGCGCGCCGGCACCGTCGTCACCGCCGGCGCCGACGCGCTGCGGGAGGAGGGCGCCCGGCACGCGCAGGAGTACGCCCGGGCCGTCACCGCCCTCGGCGTCGGCGCCGAGGACGCGCTCGCCCTGGTCCGCGCGGCCCTCGGGCGCAGCGGCCGCTGACGACGCCACCGGCGACGGGGCGGCCGGCGACACGTCCGGTGGCCGCCGGGCTCAGACCTCGTGGCTGTAGAAGGACCAGACGCTGACCTGCCTCTTCCGGGGCGCGTAGATCACCGAGAACACGTCACCCTCGCTGAGGGCCCGTTCCGCCTCGGCGTAGGAGGTGAGCGTGCCGTCGACGTAGAAGATGTCGTTGCGGTCGTAGGAGAACATCCGGGAGGAGTCGAACCTGGAGTCCGTCGCCTCGGTGTACCCGGCCGCGTGGAAGGTGTCCGCCCTGCGGTCGATGGCGCGCGCCCCGTCGCAGCACAGCCCTCCGCCCAGGGGTGGGCCCATGACGTCGCCGTCGTACACCTTCTCGACGGGGCGGGGCGTCACGGGCAGCGGGCGCAGGTTGTCCCCGTAGTAGGCGGGTCCCCAGCACACCCACCCGTCGCGGTTGGTGTCGAGGTCGCTCACCGAGTGCGTCGACTGCACGATGAGCAGGCTGCCCCACGGTTCCGGGTTGTAACCCCCCGGCGGGCACGACGTCGCCGGGGCCACCGCACCGGGTGCGGCGTGCGCCGACGGCAGGGCGAGCAACGATGCGGCGGCCACCGCGACCGCCGCGAGAACGCGTCCCATACCAGCTCCTGACTCCTGGAGATCTCCTGTGGGTGGAGCGGCAGCAGGCCCGGCGGAGACCTCGCGCCGGTGACCTCGGGCGGCAGCGCCCATCGGCCGGAGAGCCGCTGCAGCAGGAAACACGGGCGGGAACCCCGCCTCGCCTTCCGACCGGGCCGGCACCGCGGTCACGTCCACCGGCCACACCGCGTGCCTCGTCGCGCACGTGCCGCAACGCTACCGCTGCGGAGCGGGCGGGAGAAGGAGTTCCGGGGAGAACCTCGGGGCCTCCTCCGGACGCAGAGGGTCGGACCGCGCCCGCCGCCGCCCGGCCGGTGCCGTTCTCGGGCCGTCCCGTCAGGGGTAGGACACCACGTACCGCGGCTGCCCGACGTGCTGCATGTCGGCGGCGTCGCCGACGCCGTTGACGACGTGGTCGATCGTCCCGGCGGTGAGGTTCACCGTCATGACGTGGTGCAGCCGCACGCCGGGGGTCTGCGGCACCTCGAAGCCGTTCTCCGTGTGGATCGAGGGGTTGTTCTGGTTGAACACGTACACCCCGCCGCCGTGCAGGGTGTGGTTCCGCACGGAGTCGCCGACCTTGTACCCGGCCCAGCCCTCGGTGGTGCCGTTCATCCAGTCCGCCTGCGTGGGCGGGTCGTAGGGCAGCTCGTTCTGGTAGAGGACGACGCGTCCGCGCTCGCCGTTCCAGACGGTGTTGTAGCGCTGGAAGTGCTCGACGAACAGGCCCGTCGCGGTCACGTCGTCGCCGTTGACGACGGCGCCGTACCGGCCGGTGTTGGTCCGCCAGCGGTCGGTGTCACCGTTGACCCCCTGGGTGAAACCCTCGATGCCGTGGTCGGCGCGCCACACCCAGGTGTGGTCGACGAGGACGCCGTCGCTGTTGACCTCCAGGGCGGTGTCCGCCTTGCCGACGTGCGGGCCGCCGACGCGGAAGTACACGTCCGACAGGGTGGTCGGGTTCGCGGGGTCGGTGTGCGGCCGGCCGTTGTTGCCGTTCTTCTTCCCCACCCGCAGCAGCACCGGGGACTCCACGGTGCCCGCGTCGACCGTGACGCCGGCGACGACGACACCGGGGACGTCGGCGACCGTCAGCGGCACCGCTCCCCCGACGGCCGTGAGGGTGGCGTGGCCGATGCCGAGCACGACGGTGTCGGCCCGCTTGACCTCGATGCTGCGCGCCACGTCGTACACGCCGGGCGTCAGGAGCAGGTGCCTGCCGCGGGCGAGCTGGGCGTTGACGGTCTGCACGGAGTCACCCGGGCGCGCGACGTAGAACTCCGACAGCGGGATCGTGCGCCCGGCGGTGAGCCCCTGCGCCCAGCTGGTGCCCCGGGAGTCGCGCTGCGCCGAGGGCACCCGGACCTGCAGGTTCCCCGCCCCGTCGGTGAAGAGGTACGGCTTCTCCCGACTGAGCGGGGTGCGGTCCAGCGTCGTGTACGGCGGGTTCGGGAAACCCTCGTCCGACGGTGCGCCCTCGACACCGGAGAACACCTGGTTCCAGACGCCGTTGGACCAGCTGCCGATCGTGCTGTTGCGGGTGAGCCACTGCTGCTGCGAGCCGTTGATGACGGCCCCGGCGCGGCTGTCGGCGATGAACCCCCCGCTGGCGAAGTGCGGCCCGGCCGTGCAGTAGTCCATGAGGGTCAGCTCGCCCTCGACGTCGACGCGGCGCATCGAGACGGCCTGCGAGACGGCCCAGAAGTTCCGGCCGGCGCGGCAGCCGTCCTGCCCTGCGCCGTTGACGTCGATGGTGAGGTTGGAGATGGTGCGCCAGAAGTTGACCAGCGCGATGCAGTTCGAGGTGCCACCGTCGGCGAGGCAGCGGTTGTACACCTCGACCTTGCCGTTGATGCGCACGTCGTCCGGGGAGTCACCGAGGCCCGCGACCTCGGTGTAGTACCCGACCTTGACCTGCAGCGGCTGGGCGTCGGTGCCGTACGAGCCGGGCGCGAACAGCAGCGCGTAGCGCTCCGTGCCCATCTCGTTGTTCACCTGCTTCGCGTGGATCGCGTCGACCTCGGCCTGGATGGCGCTCACGGGCATGGAGGGGTCGAAGACCCGGACGTTGACGCCGAGCCCGCTGCCGGAACCGGTGGCCGGTGCGGCGGAGGCCGTGGGGGCGGCACCGGCCACGGCGGCGGCCAGGGCGGTGGCGAGGGCTGCGGAGGCGGCGAGACCGCGGGTGCGGCGGCCGCGCACCCGCGGGGCGTGCGAGGGCGTGGGAATCATGGGGCGAGGTCCTGTCCGTCATTGGGCGACCGGCCCGGAAACGTTTCCGGCATGCCGAGCGTAATCACCCGGACGTCAGGAGTCCAGAGCCGGGCGGCACGTCCGGCGTTCGGTCAGGGTGGTCCCGGGACGACGCGCTCAGGCGGGAGGCGCCGTCGAGCCCCGCACGACCAGCCGGCCCGGCAGCAGCTTCGGGGCGGGCCCGCGCCGGGCGCCGCCGCGCGGCCCGGCCGGGCGGTCGTCGTCGATGACCCGCGCGAGCATCCCCACGGCAGCGGTCCCCACGGCGAGGTAGTCCTGCGCCACCGTCGTCAGACCCGGCCCGGCCACCGCTGCAGCCTCGATGTCGTCGAACCCGACGACCGAGAGGTCCTGCGGCACCCGCAGCCCCGCCTCCGCCGCGGCCTGCACCACGCCGATCGCCATGAGGTCCCCCGCGGCGAACACGGCCGTCGGCGGCTCCGGCAGCCGCAGCAGCGCCTCCAGCGCCGCGCGCCCGGACTCCACGAAGAAGTCGCCCGGCACGACGTAGCCCTCCGGCACCGGCAGCCGGGCCTCGGCCATCGCGGCGAGGAACCCTGCGCAGCGCTCGTCGGCGGGGAGCATGCCGGGCCCGCCGGTGACGGTCGCGATCCGGCGGTGCCCCAGCGCCACGAGGTGCTCCACGGCCAGCCGGGCGCCCTGCCGGTGGTGGACCCCCACGTAGGAGGCGCGCGGCCCGCGCACGGGCAGGTCCAGCCCCACGCAGGGACGACCGGAGGCGATCAGCGCGTCGACCGCGGGCAGGTGCGCGTTGACCGCCATCAGCGCCACGCCCTCCAGGCTGTGCTGGGCGGCGATGCGCACGAACGCGTCCTCGGAGGCGTCGGTGCTCTGCGGGGAGAGCAGCAGCAGGTGGTAGCCGGTCTCGGACAGCGCCATCTTCAGCGCGACGAGCAGGTCCTGCAGGAACGGCTGGCGCCCCTTGGTGCGGACGTAGTCGGTGTCCCAGATCAGGCCCACGGTGTCCGAGCGGCGGCGCACGAGGGCGCGGGCCGGCTGGTTCGGCAGGTAGCCGAGCTCGGCGGCGACGGCGCGCACGCGCGCCCGGGTGCTCTCGCTGACGTCGGGGCGGTCGTTGAGGGCCCGGGAGACGGTCGCGATGGACACGCCGCTGCGCCGGGCCACGTCCCGGATGTCGACCCCCACGCTGCCCCTCCCCTCCCGGCACGGGCCGGCCAGGTGTGGACCGGTTTCCGGGCGAAGGGTACGGGCAGCGGGGCACACCGCGCGGGCACCCGGGCGGGGCGCCCGCGCGGCGGGGGTCAGCGACCGGCCTTGAGCGCCTTCGTGATCTTCACGACGCGGCGGGCCTGGACGGCGGCCGCCGTGCGGGTCACGTCGCCGACGGGGTTGTCCCCGTTGCCGTCGACGTGGGAGGTGCCGTAGGGGTTGCCGTCGGCGAACTTGGAGGGGTCGGTGTAGCCGGGGGCCACGACGATGCCGCCGAAGTGGTGGATGGTGTTGTAGAGCGCGAGGAGCGTGGACTCCTGCCCGCCGTGCTGGGTGCTGGAGGACGTGAAGCCGCTGTAGACCTTGTCCGCGAGCAGCCCCTGGGCCCAGAGCCCGCCGAGGGTGTCGATGAACTGCTTGAGCTGGGCGGCGATGTTGCCGTAGCGGGTGGGCGAGCCGAAGATCACGGCGTCGGCCCAGGTCATGTCGTCCTTGTCCGCCTCGGGCACGTCCTGGGTCGCGGCGGCGTGCTGCGCCCAGCCCTGGTTGCTCTCGACGGCCTCCTTCGGCGCGAGCTCGTGCACCTTGCGCAGGCGCACCTCGGCGCCCTCCTGCTCGGCGGCCTCGGCGATCGCGCGGGCGATCTCGTAGTTCGTGCCGGTCGAGGAGTAGTAGATGACGCTGAGACGAACCGGGTCACTCACTGTGTTCTCTCCAGAACTCGGGGGCGAAGTGGTGGACTGCTCAACTTCATCCCCGACGCTATGCCGCCCGCCCGGAGCACGCCACCCGGCCGCAGGGGCGCCCGGCGGGGGCACCGCCGGACCGGGTCAGGCCGCCGCGGCGAGGAACTCCTCCCAGCGCGGGTCCGCCTGGTCCGCGCCCCGCACCACCCACGACGCCCCGCGGGGCGCCATCGGCGTGAACGGCAGGTTCCAGCCCATCTCCTCGGGCGTCCGGTCGCCCTTGGCGTTGTTGCAGCGCACGCAGCAGGCCACGAGGTTCTCCCACGAGTCCGGGCCGCGGCGGCTGCGCGGCAGGACGTGGTCGACGGTGCTGGCCGGGCCGCGGCAGTACGCGCAGCGGTGGTGGTCGCGGCGCAGCACCCCGCGCCGGCTCACGGGCACCGTGCGCCCGTGCGGCACGCGGACGTAGCGCCCGAGGAGGATCACCGACGGCCTGGCCAGGGTGAGGGTGGCGCCGATGACGGGCTCGCCGTCCTCCACGACCACCGAGGCCTTGCCCGACAGGACCAGGACCAGCGCCCTGCGGAAGGTCACCACGGCGAGCGGTTCGTAGCCTGCGTTCAGCACGAGGGTGCGCACATCCACCTCCACCGACGAGAAGAGGCGCCGTCCCGGGATGGGAGGGCGCCTCTGATGAGGACGGCGTGCACCGGCACGCGCACCGAATGGTGGTGGTGGCTGTGGATCGATCCGCCCACACCTCTCCTGCGCCGTGGGCGCGCACCCGTCCCCGCGAGCGGGTGGGTCGGTGGGGTGAGCACTGTGCCTCCGTGGTGCCGTCGTCGTGGATCGCACTGTACGTCCGGCTCCGCCCCACGTCACCCTCCACGCCCGACCGGCCGCGTCCCGCTCACCCCGGCCCCACCCGCAGGGGGGACGGCGACGGCCCGCGCGGCCCCGCCGGGGGGCTGCGCGGGCCGTCGCCGCGGGTGGTGCCGAGCGCCCGGAGGACGCACCGGCTCCGCTCAGAGGACGCGGCCGAAGAAGGCCGAGCTCGTCCAGATCTTGCGCTTGGTGACCGTCTTGCCGGCCCGCGGGGAGTCGAACATCATCCCGTCGCCGGCGTAGATGCCGACGTGGTAGACGCGGCCACCACCGTTGGCCATGAAGACCAGGTCGCCGGGCAGCGCCTCGGCGGCGGGGACCCGCCGCGAGGCGAGCATCTGGTCGTGGGAGACGCGCGGCAGGTTCACGCCGATCTCGCGGAAGACGTGCCCGGTGTAGCCGGAGCAGTCGAAGCCGCGGGGGGTCGTGCCGCCGTAGACGTACGGCGTGCCGATGTAGCGGGCGGCGATCTCCAGCACCTGCGCGCGGCGGTCCACCGGGGCCGGCGCGGGGGCCGGCGCGGGCGGCGGGGCCGGGGCGGGGGCCGGCGGCGCGACCGCGGCGGGGGCCGGCGGCGCGAGGACCTGCGGTGCGACGTCGCCGCGCGGGGCCGGCGCGACACGGGCTCCGCTGCGGGAGGCGCGCGCGATGCGGCCGGCGTCGAGGACGCCCTGGATCGCGGCGCGGTGCGTGCGCGCCTCGACCGCGGCGGGGGCGGCCTGCTCGACGACCGGGGCGGGAGCCGGGGCCGGGAGCGTGGCGAACGCGGTCTGCACGGTCGCCGGGGCGGCCTGGAGCGGGGCGGTGACGATCCCGGCGGCGGGCAGCGTCCCCGTGGTGGCGACCGCTGCGGGAGCGGCCTGCACCGTCGCGTCGGCGGACACGGCGACGGAGAGGACGAGGCCGGAGGAGGCGGCCACGACGGCCGTGCCGCGGCCGACGGCGCCGACGTTGCGGCGCAGGCTCTCGGAGGCGGTCGTCAGCGGGGTGAGCGGGCGCGCGGCGGCACGGTGGCGCGCCGAATGGCGGGTCGACAAGGTGGTGAACCTCTCCGACGCCTGCGAGGTGAGCTGTCGGGTTCGGACGGGAGTATCGCCCGGCCGGTTCGCACCGGCTTCACCCCGAGGACCACCCGCACCCGACCGGAGTCAGGACCGAGCGGCCCGAAAAAGTGGTTCCCCCACCCCTGCCATGCGTTCTCGCGGGACCTGGGGCGGTGGCAGGGCTCGGCGTCCGCACCAGGACTCCCCACCGCACGGTGGGAAGCGGCGCGACATTAACCCAGTCCGGCGGAGGAAGTCACGCCGCTGTCACGAACTCGTGTCGGGAGCGTGCGAAAAATTTCGTTGCGTCACCACCCGATCACGGTCAGTCCGGTCACCGGGGTGCGGGCACCTCCACGAAGACGTGGGACGCCTGCGCCGCCGTCAGGTCCACCTCCCGGCCGTCCAGCACCAGCGCCAGCCCCTGCGGCCCGCGCCGCACCCCCACCTCGGTACCGGGCCGCAGGCCCGCCGCGGCGAGGCGCCCCATCAGGTCCTTGTCCGTCTGCACCGGCTCGCCGAGGCGGCGCACGACCACCGGCCGGCCGGTCGCCTCCACCGTGGTCAGGGGCGCCACGCCCGCGCGGAAGTCCTCCGCCTCACCGCTCTCCCCCAGCTCCGCCAGGCCCGGGATCGGGTTGCCGTACGGCGAGAAGTGCGGGTGCTCCAGGATCTCCACGAGCCGGCGTTCGACGTCCTCGGAGATGACGTGCTCCCAGCGGCAGGCCTCCTCGTGGACCAGCTCCCAGTCCAGGCCGATGACGTCGGTGAGCAGCCGCTCCGCCAGGCGGTGCTTGCGCATGACGCGCGTGGCCTTGACCCGCCCCTCCTCCGTCAGCTCCAGGTGGCGCTCCGCGCTGACGTGCAGGAGCCCGTCGCGCTCCATGCGGGCGACCGTCTGCGACACCGTGGGACCGCTGTGGTGCAGGCGCTCGGCGATCCGGGCCCGCATCGGCACGATGCCCTCCTCCTCGAGCTCGAAGATCGTGCGGAGGTACATCTCGGTGGTGTCGATGAGGTCGCTCACGCGCGCATTCTCGGGCATGGGCCCGACCGGTGCACGCACCCGCCGCGCTCCCCGCGCGGGCGGCTCCCCGCGCCGCTAGCGTCCCCGCCGTGACGACACCGGGCCCCGGGCGGGCCGCCGTGCTGTGGTTCCGCCGCGACCTGCGCCTGGGCGACCTGCCGGCCCTGCACGAGGCGGCGGAGCGCGGGCCCGTCCTGCCGCTCTTCGTCCTCGACCCCGCCCTGTGGGGACCCTCCGGCGACGCCCGCCGCGCCTACCTGCTCACCTCTCTGCGCGCGCTCGACGCCGACCTCGGCGGGACCCTCGCCGTCGTGGCGGGCGACCCGGTGGAGGTCGTGCCGCGCCTGGCGGCGCAGGTCGGCGCCGCGAGCGTCCACGCCAGCGCCGACACCGGGGTCTACGGCCGCCGCCGCGACGAGGCGGTCGCCGCGGCCCTGGAGGCCGCCGGGCGCGCCCTGGTGCGCACCGGCACCCCCTACGCCGTCGGCCCCGGCACCCTGCGCACCGGCGCCGGGGAGCCCTTCAAGGTGTTCACGCCGTTCGCCCGTGCCTGGCGCGCCCACGGCTGGCCCGCACCCGCCGGGCCGCCCCCGCGGGCGCGGTGGCTGCGCGGGGCCGCGCCCGGCGTGGACGGCGAGGACTGGCCCGCCGCCCCGGACCTGGGGGACCTCAGGCTGCCCCCGCCGGGCGAGCAGTTCGCGCTGCTGCGCTGGCGGGAGTTCCGCGACACCGTGCTCGCGGGCTACGACACCTCCCGCGACCGCCCCGACCTCGACGGCACCTCCCAGCTCTCCGCCGCCCTGAAGTGGGGCGAGGTCCACCCGCGCACGCTCCTGGCGGACCTGGCCTCCTCCGGCTCACCGGGCGCGGAGGCGTTCCGCACGGAGCTGGCCTGGCGGGAGTTCTACGCCGACGTGCTGTGGCACCGGCCGGAGAGCGCGCGGGAGTACCTGCGGCCGGAGATGCAGCGCCTGGCCTACTCCGAGCCCGGGGATGCCTTCGAGGCGTGGGCCGCCGGGCGCACCGGCTTCCCCTTCGTCGACGCCGGGATGCGGCAGATGCGCGCCGAGGGCTGGATGCACAACCGGGTGCGGATGGTCGTGGCGAGCTTCCTCGTCAAGGACCTGCACGTGGAGTGGACCTACGGCGCACGGGAGTTCATGCACCGGCTGCGCGACGGGGACCTGGCGAGCAACGCCCACGGCTGGCAGTGGGTGGCGGGGTCGGGGACGGACGCGGCGCCGTTCTTCCGGGTCTTCAACCCGGTGACGCAGGGGCAGCGCTACGACCCCGACGGGGACTACGTGCGCCGCTTCGTCCCCGAGCTGCGGCACCTGCCGGGGGCCTCGGTGCACGAGCCGTGGAAGGCGGCGGACGGCTACGCGCACGGCTACCCCGAGCGCGTCGTGGACCACGCCGCCGAGCGGGCGGTGGCGCTGGAGGGCTACCGGCGCGTGAAGGGCTGAGGGAGGCGGGAACATCCCGGGACCCCCGGACTGTTTGCAGGTTCAAGCATTCCGTCGAGGAGGTTCCCGTGACCACGTCCCTGCCCGCCCCCCGCACCGAGCAGCGTCCCGCCACGCTGGACGAGGCCGGCGCCCGCCTGCTCTTCCGCGACGCCCGCACCGCCAACCGCTGGCTCGGCACGCCGGTCGGCGACGAGCAGCTGCGCGCCGTCCTCGACCTCGCCAAGTGGCCGCCCACCGCGCTGAACTCCCAGCCGCTGCGCCTCCTCGCCGTGCGCAGCCCCGAGGCCCGCGCCCGGCTCGTCCCGCACATGAGCGGCGGCAACGCCGCCAAGACCGCCACCGCGCCCCTGACGCTGATCGTGGCCGCCGACGTCGACTTCCACGAGGACCTGCCGCGCCTGGCCCCCGCGGTGCCCGGCGCGCGCGACTTCTTCCCCGACGAGGAGGCCCGGCAGGGCGTGGCCGTGTTCAACGCCGGCCTGCAGCTGGGCTACCTGGTCCTCGCGATCCGCGCCCTGGGCCTCGCGGCCGGGCCGATGACCGGCATCGACGCCCCCGCGATCGAGCGGGAGTTCCTCCCCGACGGGCGTCACCGCGTGGTCGCGGTGGTCAACGTGGGGGTGGAGGACCCGGCCGGCACCTACCCGCGGGCGCCGCGGCTGGACTTCGACGAGGTCGTCACCACCGTCTGAGGCACCGCCTGCGCGGGGCGCGGCGCTCCCGCGTCCGGACGTGGAGAACCCCCGGGCGCTTCCTCCTGGTGGAGGGCCGGCTGGACGGGCCGGCGCCCGGGGGTCCCGGTGACTGCCTGGGATTCGCCGCGCTGCGCGGGGCGACCAGAGCGGTCAGCGTCCTGCACACAGCTGCTAGCTGGCAGCCACCTCACGTGTCCGAGAGTTCTGCATGCTCTGGACCACCTCCTTCCCGTGTACGAAAACGGTACGACGGCTCCCGGGCCGCTGTCACGTCGAATTACGGGGCGACGTGCCCGGCGACTCCCACCGCCCCCCGCGCCCTCCCCCCGCGCCCTCCCCCCCGCCGCCCATCTCCGGGTTTCGGCGCGCCAGGCAGGCCCCGTGGTCGCCCGAACCCGGAGATGGGCGGGATGGGCGGGGCCCCTGAGCGCCCGAACCCGGAGATGGGCGGGATGGACGGGGGCGCGCCGGGGGCTGACGGGGCGACTTGCACGGCGACTTCTGGTCCCCGTAACCTGATGCCAGCCATCTTCGGGTCAGAGCCACCTTTACTCGGGTGCCGCCCCGCCGGTGGACCGCGCAGACGCCCCGAGGATCGGATCCCGCCCGTGTGCCAGCCGTCCGAGCAGCAGGAGATCGCCGTCGCCGTGTCGACCGTGATCCTCGCCCTGCGCCCCGGCGCCGACGGCACCCCGCGCGTCCAGCTCCCGCTCGTGCGCCGCACCCGCGCACCCTTCGAGGGAGCCTGGGCGCTGCCCGGCGGCTGGGTCTGCGAGGACGAGAGCCTCTCCGACGCCGGGCGGCGCACCCTCGCCGAGACCACCGGCCTGCGCCCCAGCTACCTCGAGCAGCTCTACACCTTCGGCCGCCCCGACCGCTCCCCCACCGGCCGCGTGCTGTCCGTCGTCTACTCCGCCCTCGTGCGCAGCCACGAGGCCGCCACCGCGCAGGAGAGCGAGAACGTGCGCTGGTGCCCCGCGGACGACGCCACCGGCCTGGCCTTCGACCACGACGAGATCGTCAGGTACGCCCTGTGGCGCCTGCGGACGAAGGTCGAGTACGCCCACATCGCGCTGCACTTCCTCGACGAGACGTTCTCCATGGCCCAGCTGCGCGAGGTGTACGAGGCGGTCCTCCAGCGCCCCCTGGACCCGGCCAACTTCCGCCGCCACGTCGAGGCGTCCGGGACGATCGTGCCGACCGGGGAGCGCCTCACCGGGACGCGGCACCGGCCGCCGCGGCTGTACCGGGCGCTGGTCCCCGAGGGCAGCGCCGGCCCGCTCGCCGTGGCCGGGCCGCAGTCCTGACCGACGGCCCCCCGCAGCACCCGGACCCCCCGCAGCACCCGGACCCCCCGCAGCACCCGGACCCCCCGCAGCACCCGGACCCCCCGCAGCACCCGGACCCCCCGCAGGACCCAGACCCCCGGCCTGGCGGCACCAGGACCTCGAGCCGGCACCGGCCCGGACCCGAACCCGCGACACGCGCGGCACCGGAAGGAACGCCATGACCTCCGTGACCATCCAGGTCGAGCAGCTCACCCGCACCCCGCGCCCCCGCACGGGCGCCGGCACCGCCACCGAGGTCTGCGACCCCCGCCTCGCCGAGGGCCCCTGGGCCCTGGACGCCGTGCCCGGCGAGCCGCTGCCGCTGCCCGAGTACGGCCCCGGCGCCTCGATCGTGGACACCGCGCCCGCCTCCACCCCGGTGCAGCAGCAGATCCCCGCCGAGTACCGCCGCACCCCGGTGCCCGAGCTCGAGGAGCGCATCCGCGCCGCGAAGGCCACCCTCGGGGACCGCGTCGTCGTCCTCGGCCACCACTACCAGCGCGACGAGATCGTGCAGTTCGCGGACTTCGTCGGCGACTCCTTCCAGCTCGCCCAGCAGTCCGCCAGCCGCACCGCAGCCGAGGCGATCGTGTTCTGCGGCGTGCACTTCATGGCCGAGACCGCCGACCTGCTCGCCTCCCCGGGCCAGAGCGTCATCCTGCCCAACCTCGCCGCCGGCTGCTCCATGGCGGACATGGCCGACATCGACTCCGTCTCGGCGTGCTGGGACCAGCTCACCGCGATCTACGGCACCGAGCCCGACGCCGAGGGCCGCGTGCCCGTCGTCCCCGTGACGTACATGAACTCCTCCGCGGCGCTGAAGGCGTTCTGCGGCGACCACGGCGGCATCGTCTGCACGTCCTCCAACGCCGCGGCGGTGCTGGAGTGGGCGTTCCGGCGCGGGCAGCGCGTCCTGTTCTTCCCCGACCAGCACCTCGGCCGCAACACCGCCAAGGCCATGGGCATCGGGCTCGACGAGATGCCGCTGTGGGACCCGCGCAAGCCGCTGGGGGGCAACGACACCGCCGCCCTGCGGGACGCCCGCGTCGTCCTGTGGCGGGGCTGGTGCTCGGTGCACCAGCGGTTCACGCCGCAGCAGATCGCCGCCGCCCGCGCGGAGAACCCCGACGTCCGCGTCATCGTGCACCCCGAGTGCCCCGTGGAGGTCGTCGACGCCGCCGACGAGGCCGGCTCCACCCGCTACATCGAGCGGGCCGTCGAGCAGGCCCCGGCCGGGACCGCGTTCGCGGTCGGCACCGAGATCAACATGGTGCGGCGCCTGCAGACGCAGAACCCGCAGCACACCATCACCTGCCTGGACCCGGTGATCTGCCCCTGCTCGACGATGTACCGCATCCACCCCGCGTACCTGGCCTGGGTGCTGGAGTCGCTGGTGCGCGGCGAGGTCGTCAACCAGGTGCGGGTGCCCGCCGCCGTGGCCGACTCCGCCCGCACCGCGCTGCAGCGGATGCTGGCCGTCCACCCGTGAACCCCGCGCCGGAACCCCCGCGGGAACTGCCCGCCGTCGACGTCCTCGTCGTCGGCAGCGGGATCGCGGGCCTGACCGCCGCGCTGGACTGCGCCGGCGCCGCGACCGTCGCGCTCGTCACGAAGGCGGACCCCGGCGCCGGCAGCACCCGGTGGGCCCAGGGCGGCATCGCCGTCGTCGCCTCCGCGGACGACTCCGCGGACCTGCACGCCGCCGACACCGTCGCGGCCGGTGCGGGTCTGTGCGACGTGGTCGCGGTGCGGGCGCTGTGCGGGAGCGGCCCCGCGGCCGTGGCGCGCCTCACCGCCCGCGGCGTCGCGTGGGACCCCGGCCCCGACGGTGCACCGGCCCGCGGCCTGGAGGCCGCCCACAGCCGGCACCGCATCCTGCACGCGGGCGGCGACGTGACCGGCGCCCGCATCAGCGACGCGCTCGTCGCGGCCGTGCGCAGCTCCCCCGTGCAGGTGCACGCGTCCACGACCGTGGTGGAACTCCTCGTGGAGGGCGGCCGGGTCACCGGCGCGGAACTGCTGGGCGCGGACGGGCGGCGCTCGCGGATCCGCGCGCGGGCCGTGGTCCTGGCCTCCGGTGGTGCCGGGCAGCTGTTCCGGCACACCACGAACCCCGCGGTCGCCACCGGCGACGGGCTGGCGGTGGCGTGGCGCGCCGGAGCGCTCGTGACGGACCTGGAGTTCTTCCAGTTCCACCCCACGGCGGCGGCTCTGCCCTCCCCGTTCCTGGTCTCGGAAGCGGTGCGGGGCGAGGGTGCCGTGCTGCGCGACGAGCGCGGCACCCGGTACATGAGCGCCGTGGACCCCCGCGCGGAACTCGCCCCCCGCGACGTCGTCGCCCGCGCCACGGCCGCCGTCATGGCCCGCCAGGACGGCCGGCCGGCGTTCCTCGACGCCACGGGCGTCGCCGCGCTGCTGGGCCGCCCGTTCGCGGCGCGCTTCCCCGGCATCGACGCGCTGTGCCGCGCGCAGGGCCTGGACCCGGGGCGCGACCCGGTGCCCGTCACGCCCGCCGCGCACTACTGGATGGGCGGGGTGCGCACCGATGCCGCCGGCCGCACGAGCCTGCCGGGGCTGTGGGCCGTCGGGGAGGTCGCCTGCACGGGCGTGCACGGCGCGAACCGGCTCGCCTCGAACTCCCTGCTGGAGGCCCTGGTGCTCGCCTCGCGCGCCGCCGCGGACGTGCTGGCCGCCGGCCTCGCCGGGCGGGCGGAACCGCTGCGCCCTCCCGCGGAGGAGGACGTGCTCGACGTGCCGGACCTCGCGGCGCCCGTGGACGCCGGCCCCGCCCGCGCCGACGTGCAGGCCCTGATGTGGGAGCACGCCGGGGTGGTGCGCGACGCCGCGGGCCTGGCCGTGGCCGCCAAGGAGCTCGCCCCGCGGCCCGGCGGGAGCGCCCCCACCACCGTCACCGGGCACGAGGACGCGAACCTGCGCACCGCCGGGCGCCTGCTCGTGCTGGCCGCCCTCGCCCGCGAGGAGAGCCGCGGAGCACACTGGCGCGGCGACTTCCCCACCCCGCGCGCCGCAGCCCGGCGCACCACCCTGCGGAGGACCGAGACCAGATGACCCAGCCCGCGCCGGCCCCCGCCGTGCCGCCCGCCGCCCCCCTGCCGGCCCTCGGCGCGGTCGTCGCCGCGGCCCTCGCCGAGGACGCGCCCTGGGGGGACGTCACCACCGAGGCGCTGCTGCCCGCGGACGCCCGCGCCGCGGCGGTGCTGCGCGCGCGGGTCGACGGGGTCCTCGCCGGCGTCGACGCCGTGGCCGCCGCGGTGGAGCTGGCCGCCGCGGCCACCGGCGGCACCGGCCGCGTGGAGGCCCTGCTCCCCGACGGCACCGCCTTCCGGGCCGGGGACGTGCTGGCCCGGGTGGAGGGCAGCGCGCGGGCGGTGCTGCGCGCCGAGCGCGTCGCCCTCAACCTCGTGCAGCGGCTGTCCGGCATCGCCACCCTCACCGCCCGCTACGTGGCCGCCGTCGAGGGCACCGGCGCCCGCATCGCCGACACCCGCAAGACCACCCCGGGCCTGCGGGCGCTGGAGCGGCACGCCGTGCGCTGCGGCGGCGGCAGCAACCACCGCTGGTCGCTGTCCGACGCGGTCATGGTCAAGGACAACCACCTCGCGGTGCTGACCGCCGCGGGCGTGGACGTGACGACCGGCCTGCGGGCGCTGCGCTCGCGCATCGGGCACACCACGCGGGTCGTGGTGGAGGTGGACCGCCTCGACCAGCTCGACGCCGTGCTCGCCGCGGGCGTGGACGTGGTGCTGCTGGACAACTTCTCCCTCGCGGACCTGCGCGCCGGGGTGGCGCAGGTCGCCGGGCGCGCGGTCGTGGAGGCCAGCGGCGGCATCACACCGGAGACGGTGCGCGCGGTGGCGCAGACCGGGGTGGACGTCATCTCCGTCGGCGCGCTCACCCAGGCCGCGCCGGCCCTGGACCTCGGCCTGGACGTGGACGTGCGCCCCGACGACCGCGCCGGCACGGGGGCCTGAGCGGTGATCTACCTGGACCACGCGGCGACGGCCCCGCCTACGCGGGAGGTGCTGGAGGCCACCTGGCCGTACCTGACGCAGGTGTTCGGCAACCCCTCCAGCGCCCACGAGGTGGGCCGGGCCGCCAGGGCCGGGCTGGACGCGGCCCGCGCGGGCGTGGCGGCGGTCCTGGGCTGCCGTCCCGGGGAGGTCGTCTTCACCGGCGGCGGCACCGAGGCCGACAACCTCGCCGTCACCGGCATCGCGACGGCCTCCACCCGCGGGCGGCACCTGGTGACGACCGCGGTGGAGCACCCGGCGGTGCTGGAGACGTGCCGCGCCCTGACGCGGCAGGGGTTCGAGCTGGACGTCGTCGGCGTCGACGGCGACGGCGTGCTGGACCTGGACGCCCTGGCGGCGGTGCTGCGCGAGGACACGGCGCTGTGCTCGGTGATGTACGCCAACAACGAGGTGGGCACGGTGCAGCCGCTCGCGGAGGTCTCGGCGCTGTGCCGGGCGCGGGGGGTGCCGCTGCACACCGACGCGGTGCAGGCGGCCTCGCACCTGCCCCTGGGGGTGGACGCGCTGGGCGTGGACGCGCTGACCGTCTCGGCGCACAAGCTCGGCGGGCCGCGCGGCGCCGGCGCCCTGTACGTGCGCGGGGTGGTGCCGCTGGAGCCGGTGCTGCACGGCGGCGGGCAGGAGCGCGGCCGCCGCTCCGGCACCGTCGACGTGGCCGGGGCCGTGGGCACCGCCACCGCCCTGCGGCGGGCGCAGGGGATGCTGCCCGCGGAGGCGGAGCGGCTGACGGCGCTGCGGGAGCGGCTGGTCGGGGGGGTGCTGGAGGCGGTGCCGACGGCCCGCCTGACGGGGCACCGCACCCGGCGCCTGCCGGGGCACGCCTCGTTCTGCTTCGCGGGGGTGGGCGGGGAGACGGTGCTGCAGGAGCTGGAGTCGCGGGGCGTGGTGTGCTCCAGCGGCTCGGCGTGCGCGGCGGACTCCGAGGACGCCTCGCACGTGCTGCTGGCGATGGGCCTGGACGCGGACCTGGCGCGCACCGCGGTCCGCTTCACCCTGGGCGAGCGCACCACGGCGGACGACGTGGACGCGGTGCTGGAGCTGCTGCCGGAGGCGGTGGCCGCCGCCGGGTGGTGAGCGCCGGGTCCTTCACGCCGCACCGGAGCGCAGTTCGTGCCGGTGGTCCTCGAGGAAGCGTCGCAGCGTGCCGGGCGGACTGCCGGTGACCCGCTCGACGTCGGTCGAGACGTCGGCGAACCCGCCTGCACGGACCCTCCGGTAGAGGTCGTCCAGGATTCCGGAGGTCCAGGGGTCGGCTTCCCCGATGGCGTCCTCGGCCGGCTGGTCGACGGCTCGCACGGTGTGCCCGACGTGCGCGGAGAGCTCCTCGGCGACCGCCGCCACGGAGAGGGGCTCCGGGCCGGTCAGGGTGAGGGCGTGACCGTGGTGACGGGCCGGGTGGTCGAGCACGGCCACGACGACCGACGCGATGTCGCGGGCGTCGACCCAGGCCAGCGGTGCGCCGCCCGACGGCATGGCGAGGCGGTGCCCGGAACGGATGGAGTCGCGGTAGAACCTCGGATCCGTCAGCACCTGCTGGAACCACGACGGCCGCAGGAGCGTCCACGTCCCGGCCCGTGCGGTCACGGCGTCCTCGACCTCCCGGGCCCAGTGCCCGGCGGGGAGCGTGCCGGCTCCCTGCTCCGACAGCAGGACGACGTGCGCGCTCCGGTTCAGGTCCACCAGCCGCCCCACGCGGTCGGGGGCGTCGGGGAGGTCGGGTCGCATCAGGTAGACGGCGTCGACGCCGTCGACGGCGGCGGGCCAGGTCGACGGGTCCTCCCAGTCGAAGGACACGTACCCCACCGACGTGGAGCGGTGCGCGTCGGGCCGGCTCGAGCCCGCCCGCAGCGTCACACCCTCAGCGGCGCGCAGCAGGTCGACCACGGCACCACCGGTCTTGCCGCGCCCCCCGGTCACCAGCACGGTGCCCCTCACGACGCCTCCCCGAGCCGGACGAGCACCTTGCCGCGGAGCGACGTGCCGCTGCGCAGCAACCCGATCAGCGCGTCCCGCACCCGCTCGATCCCGTCGATCACCGACTCGGTGTGGGCGACCTGACCGCTCCGCACCCACGGCTCCACCTCGGCGCGGAAGGCGGGCATCTCGCCGTAGTGGTCGGTGACCAGGAACCCACGGGCGGTCGCGCGCCTGGTCACGAGTTCGTAGAGGTTCCTGACCCCGTGCGGTGCCCGGCCGTCGTACTGGCTGACCATTCCGCACAACGCCAGCCTGGCGCCGGTCCGCAGGTGGTCGATCGCGGCCTCGAGCTGAACGCCGCCCACGTTGTCGAACACCACGTCGATCCCCTCCGGCGCAGCTTTGGTCAGGTGCTCGTGCAGGTCCCCGTCGTGGTGGTCGAAGGCCTCGTCGAAGCCGAGCTCGTCCACGAGGTGGCGCGCCTTGGGGGCGGAGCCCACGCTGCCCACGACGCGCGCCGCGCCGCGGAGCCGGGCGATCTGCCCGGCCAGGCTGCCGACGGCACCGGCGGCGCCCGACACGAAGACGGTGTCCCCCGGGGCGACCGCGGCCATCCGCGTGATCCCGAGCCAGGCCGTCAAGCCCGTGGCTCCCAGCGCACCCAGGTAGACCTGCGGGGGCAGCCCGGTCACGGGCAGCGTCCCCACCTGGGCGGCGTCCACCACGGACGTCTCCCGCAGCCCGGCGAAGTGCTCGACGACGCTGCCGGGGGCGACCCCGTCCGCCCGGGACCCGACCACCACCCCGACCGCTCCTCCGTCCAGGGGGGCGTGCAGGGGGAACGGCGGCAGGTAGGACGGGACGTCGTCCATCCGTGCGCGCATGTACGGGTCGACCGACAGGTGCGTGTTGCGCACGAGCACCTGCCCGGGCAGCAGTTCGGGGAGGTCGACCTCGACGAGGGCGAAGTCCTCGGGTGACGCCGCACCCTGCGGCCGGCGGACGAGGTGCCACTCGCGCGCGCGGCGAGCGGTCTGCGTTGCGACGGACATGGTGGTGACCTCCCGGTAGATGCTTGATCGGCTCAAGCAGACCCTGGCACGCCTACTTGATTCAATCAAGGGATTGACGATGCTTGATGCGGTCAAGTTCCATGGGTAGGCTCCGCGGCGTGGCAGCGCCCTCCGGCCCGGTGTCGACCTCCAGCGATGCCGAGGCGGCGATGTTCGAGTTCGTCGACACCTACGACCGCGCGTACGAGGCGGCCGCCGGGGAACTCGGGCTGAGCGTCGCCCACGCCTGCGTCCTGGGCAGGATCTCCGGGCCCCGGCAGATGGGATCGCTCGCGGAGGAGCTGCAGTGCGACCCCTCCAACGTCACGCAGATCGTGCAGCGGCTGGAGGCCCGCGGCCTGGTCCGGCGCGACCAGGACCCCGCGGACCGCCGTGCGCGGCTGGTGGCCCGGACCACGGCGGGCGAAGCCCTGAACGGCCGGTTCGAGGAGCGGTTCAGCTTTCCCCGCCACGTGACCGCCCGGCTCTCCGACCGGGAGCAGCGGCAGCTCGCCTCGCTCCTGCGGAAGGCGGTCGGCGCCGCAGCGCACCCGACCCCGGGGTCGGCACCCGAGGCCACCGGGCCGGTGTCCCCGAGGGCGTGACGCCCCTCACGACGGCGAGGCGGTCGGGCGCCGTGACAGCGTCCGCAGCGGCGGAGGGCGCTCCGACACCACGGCGCCCCTCCGCCGTGGGCCGGCGGCGCGCCGACCACGTCGGTGTCCCGATCCTCCGACACCGAGTGGCACGGGACGGTGCCGCTGCGCGTTCACCCGTTCGCTGGACGTGTTCGCAGGAGCGGGCACACCGGTCGGGGGGCGCGGATACGCTGCGGCCCCTCACGACCTGAGACGGGATGACGACATGGAGCGAGCAGCGGTGGAGGCCACCGCGCCCGGCGCGCGACGGTGGATGGGTGTCGGCCGCTCGGCGGCGGCGGACTCGCGCACCGCCGGGCTGCAGGCCACCCGCGCAGCCCTGACCGGTGAGGGCCCCCGGCTGCTCGTCGTCCTCGCCGGCATCGACCACGACCCCGCGGCCCTGTCGGCCGGGGTCGCCGAGGCCGCACCCGGCGTCCCCGTCATCGGCTGCTCCACCCACGGCGAGATCGGCCCCGGCGGGCCCGCCGACGGCTCCGTGGTCGTCACCGCGCTCGGCGGGGACGGCTTCTCGGTGTCCACCGCGTCCTCCCCCGTGCTCTCCGGCCGCCAGCGCGAGGCCGGGGCGGAGGTCGCCGCCTGCGTCGCGGCCGTGGAGGAACGCCCCCACCGGGTGCTGCTGCTGCTCACCGACGGCCTGGCCCGCGACCAGGAGTCCGTGCTGCGCGGCGCCTACGGCGTCGTGGGCGCCTCCGTCCCGCTGGTCGGCGGGGCCGCCGCGGACGGCTGGCGGATGAGCGGCACCTTCCAGCTGCACGGCACGCAGGTCCTCACCAACGGCGTCGTCGCCGCGTGCATCGCCTCCGACGCCCCCGTGGGCATCGGCCTCAGCCACGGCTGGCGCCCCACCGGCGAGCCGATGGTCGTCACCCGCAGCGGTGAGGGCCGCGTCCTCGAGCTCGACGACGAGCCGGCCCTCGACACGTACCTGCGCCGGCTGGGCGCCCCCGAGGACGTCCGGGACGACCGGGTCCTCCTCAGCCGCTACGTCCTGTCCCGTCCCCTGGGCGTGCAGCGGCGCAGCGGGATGGAGGTGCGCAACATGAGCACCGAGGTGGACCTGGAGGGACGCTCCATCGGCGGCGGCGGCGACCTCGCCCTCGGCTGCCTCACCTGGGCGATGGAGGGGGACGCGGACTCCATCCTCGCCTCCACGGCCGCGGCCTGCGCGGAGGCCAGGCGCCCGCTCGGGGACCGCCCGGTGCTGGGGATGCTGGTGTTCAGCTGCGCCGCCTGCCGGGCCGTGCTGGGCGAGGACGGCATCGCCGCGGAGGGCGAACGACTCGCCGAGCAGGCCGCCGGGGTGCCCTTCGCCGGTTTCCACACGTACGGGGAGATCGCCCGGACCCGCGGCATCGACGGCTTCCACAACCAGACGCTCGTCGTGCTGGCGCTGAGCTGACGCGGGCGGTGGAGCGGTGAGCTTCCGCAGGGGCTTCGAGGCCCAGCAGCTGGTGGAGCTGCTGGCGGTCGTCTCCTCGTGCCGGGACGAGGCCACGGCGGTGCAGGCGGCGGTCGAGTGCGCCGCGCAGGCGCTGGAGGCCGAGGCGGCCTGCCTCGTGCTCGGCGGTGACGTCGTCACCTCCGTGGGTTTCCCCGCCGGCTCCCGCGACCACGACGCGCTGGCCGCCGGCGGTGTCGGGCGCCGGCACGCGGAGATCCCCGGGATCGGCCTCTGCGCCGTCGGCGGGGCCCGGCTCGGCGAGGGCACCGACGGGCGCCTCGTCGTGGCGCGCTGCGGCGGGGAGCCCTTCAGCGTGGAGGAGTTCAACCTCATCCGCGGCATGGCCCGCGTGGTGGGCCTGACGCTGCGGATGCTGCGGACCCTGGAGGCCGAGCGGTCCCGGCAGCGCCTCGTGCAGCACCTGTACGCCGTGCAGCGCGCCATCTCCCGCCGCGTTCCGCACGCCCAGGTCCTCGACATGATCGTCGGGAGGGTGCTGGAGCACCTGGACCCCGGGGACCCCGAGGACGCCGACGGCCCCCGCGGCACCGCGGTGCGGTTGTGGTTCCGCGACGGCGACGCGGTGGACGGGGTGCGGCTGGCGGCCTGTGCCCCGGCCGGCGCGCAGCAGCCCGTCCCCGGGGAGCACCGGCTCCGGGCGCCCGTGCACGAGGACGGCAGCGCCGTCGGGACCCTGGAGGTGGTCCGGCCCGGGCGGCCCTTCAGCGCGACGGACGAGGAGGACCTCCTCGCCTTCGCCGAGCACGTCAGCCTCGCCGTCACCGACGCCAGGACCCTGCGCGCCGTGCGCGACGCGATGCACGACTCCCTCACCGGCCTGGCGAGCCGGGCGCTGTTCCTCAGCCTGCTCGCCAACGAGCTGCTCGTCGCGGGGCAGCGGGGCGGGCGCACCGCCCTGATGTTCATCGACCTCGACCGCTTCAAGCAGGTCAACGACTCCCTGGGGCACGCCGCCGGGGACCAGCTCCTGCTGGCCGTCGCCGCCCGGATCCGCTCGGCGCTGCGGCCGGGGGACGTCCCCGCCCGGCTGGGGGGCGACGAGTTCGCGGTCCTGCTCGTCGACGCGCCCGGGGAGGAGGAGATCCGCGCCCTCGGCCGGCGCCTCGTGGAGCTGCTGTCGCGGCCGGTGCCCCTGGGCGGGGGGACGGCCCACGTCGGCGCCAGCATCGGGGTCGCGCTGGGCGCGCCGGAGGAGCACGACGCCCAGGACCTGCTGCGGCGGGCCGACGCGGCGATGTACCGCGCCAAGCGCGCCGGGCGCGGCCGCTGCGTCCTGGACACCGACCCCGAGCGCGCCGGCGGGTTCACCGGCATCCCCTCCCCCGTCACGCCGCCCGACGCGCGCCTGCGCAGCCGGGCGCGCTGACGGCGGGCCGGCCGCCCGGGTCGGTCGGGTCAGGCCGCTCGGGTCGGTCGGGTCGGATCGGTCGGGCCGGTCGGGTCAGGCCGGTCGGCCGGGTGTGAACGGCACCGCCTCGACCTGCTCCCACGGGCCGCCGAGGTAGCGCCACACCCCCACCCCGGTGCCCGTGACGCCGGTGGGCAGGGGCTGCGCCGCGAGGTCCGCGTGCAGCGCCCGCGCCCGCTCGGGGGCCACCTTGTTCTGCACCGTGACGTGCGGGGTGAGGCGCTGGGAGTCCTGCGGCGTCAGCCACGCCCGCCACGCGCCGGCCAGCTCCGCGTGGAGGCGGTCCAGCTCGGGCGCGGCGAGGTCGTAGGCCACGCCGCGGCCGAGGAAGCGGACCCGGGTCACCTCCACCGCGAACGCGGGCCGGGCCGCAGCCCGCCGCACGTCGGCCAGCACGGTGGGCAGCTCCTCCCCGGGCAGGGCGTGGAAGAGGGTGACGTGCGCGGCGAGGTGGTTGCGCTCGGGCGGGAAGTGCCGCCGCCGCAGCCCGTCGAGGTGCTCCTGGCTCGCCGGGTCCAGCAGCAGCGTGACGACCAGCGGGGCGGGTCCACCCGCGGTTCCTCGCTGCACCTCAGGACCCGGAGAAGTAGAGGTACATGCCGAGCGCGCAGCTCAGCACCGCCACCGCACCGACCACCAGCGCGGCGAGCAGCCCGGCACGTGAAGCCTCGCCGCGTCGCAGCGCCAGCCCCGCGACGACCACCCCGGCCACACCGAGCACGAGGCCCAGCGGCCAGAGGACCAGCGAGGCCAGCAGCCCCACCACGGAGAGGAACACCGCGACGGAGACGGAGGAGGCGCGGGGCGCCTCCGGGGGGGCCTGCGGGGCGGGGACCGGCCGGGGCGCGGGGCGGGCCGGGCGCTTGCCGGGGTTGCGGGCGGGACGGCGGGCCATGGGCCCAGCCTCCCACCGCGCGCCCCTCCCACCCGCACGGCCCTCCCGCACGCGCACCGCCCCGCCCCCGCGGTGCGGGGACGGGGCGGTGCGGTGCCGCGGTGGAGGTGGTCAGCCGACCGTCACGACGGTGGGCGGGGCCAGGGCCTCCTCGTCGAGCGAGCCGTAGCCGACCACGCCCAGGTAGCGCCTGCGGGGCTCCAGGCCCTTCCAGGACGCGGTGTACGTGGACGTCTCCCCCAGGGTCAGGGGCAGCGGGTCCGGCGTGACCGTGAACCGGCCCACCGACGTCTTCGGCTCCACCACGAAGGAGGTGTGCGTGTAGCCGGTGCTGGACGTGCCCGGCGCGTTGGCGAAGTTGAGCACGACCGCCACGTACGTGCCCGGCTCCGGGGCCAGCACGTCCACGCGCTCGTCCGCGGCGAGCGTCGCGGACAGGCCGATGTCGACGATCTCCCCGTCCTCCTCCACGCGGAACACCCCGAGGTCGAGGTCGGCGCGCTCGTCCGCCCCGATCACCTCGAAGCGCGCGAACGCGGTGTCCTCGGGGACCTCGACGACGTACTCGTCGAGGTCGCCCTCCTCCAGGGTGGCCGTGGTGGCCTTCCCGGGCGCCAGGCCGGCGGGGACGAGGTCGACCACGCCGTCGGTGCCCCCGCGCACGGGGACGGTCACGGAGCCGGTGGTGCGGCGGCCGGCGACCTCCTCGGGCGCGTCGAGGGCGACGGGCCGCACCGCGAGGGGGCTGCGCACGGACGTGTCCGCGCCCCTCCAGGTGAGGAAACCGCTGGTGTAGCTGTCGAGCTCGGCGGCACCGACGGTGAAGGTGACCGTGAACGACTTCGTCTCCCCGGCGGCGTTGAAGTTCAGCACGCTGGGGGTGACGCGCACGTCCACACCGGGCACGGAGACCTCGGCCCGGTACAGGCCGGGCTTCACGGCGGTCACCGAGCGCCGCACCGTCTGGGTCCCGACCAGCGAGCCGATGGCGATCGACGGCTGGTTCAGGTCGCTGGGGTCGACGGCGGCCACGTCGGTGCCGGTGTCGATGCCGGAACCCTCGATGAAGGCCAGCCAGTCCCGCGGCCCGGAGTCGTAGACCAGGCCGGGGTCGAAGAACCGCCTCGGGTCCACGAACCCGGCGCCGGCGGCGAACGGGTCGCGGGCGGGCCTGCCGTTGCCGCCGACGTGGTCGCGGGCGGTCGTCATCATCGCCGACTTCACGGCCATCGGGGACCACCTCGGGTGCACCCCGAGGTACAGGGCCGCGAGCCCGGCGATGTGCGGGGCGGACATCGAGGTGCCCGAGAGGGTGGAGAAGCCGTTGCCGCCGTTCGGGCCGGGGGCGACGGCGGCGATGATGCCGACGCCGGGGGCGGAGATGTCCGGCTTGAGGACGTCGGCGTCGCTGGCGAGGGTGGGGCCGCGGGAGGAGAACCCGGCGACCTGCGGGGTGGGCGTGCGCCGGCCGGTGGTGTTGCCCACCTCGAAGGCGACGGTGGCACCGGCGCGCCCGGCGTAGTCCGCGACCTTCTGCCCGGCGGTGGTGTCGAGGTGGACCGTCGGGACGGCGTGCAGGTCGGGGTCGACGCTGCTCGGTGTGGGGTTCACGAGGACCATCCCGACGCCGCCGGCGCGCTCCACCTCGGCGGACTTCTCCACGCGCGGGTTCTCCCCGCGGTAGCAGAGGACGACCTTGCCCTTCGCCTTCGCGGGGTCCAGCGAGCCGGCCAGGCACAGCCTGGCCTTCTCGGCGTCGCCCGAGCTCACGGCGGTGGACAGCACGAGCGGGGTGCGGGGCAGGGGCTCGCGGGTCAGCCGCGCGCCGACGAACTTCCGGCCGTCGCCCAGGACGACGGTGCCCTCGCGGGGCACGGCCGTCGACGCGGCGACCGTGGTGACCCACGGGCTGGCGTGGTCGAGGGTGGACTCACCGGGTCCGTCGTTGCCGGCGGAGGCGGCCACGAAGATGCCCGCGGAGGCCGCGGACAGGAACGCGAGCTCGACGGGGTCGGCCACGGTGGTGGCCGCGCCGCCGCCGATGGAGTAGTTGATGACGTCCACGCCGTCCTCGACGGCCGCGTCGATCGCGGCGACGAGGTCGGAGGTGGCGCAGCCGGCGTCGGTGGTGGAGCTCCAGCAGACCTTGTAGACCGCCAGCGACGCGGCCGGGGCCATGCCGGAGGTGGTGCCGTAGGAGGCGCCGTCGATGACGGCCTCCACGCCGGTGCGCCCGACGGCGGTGCCGGCGGTGTGCGAGCCGTGGCCGTCGCCGTCGCGCGGGGAGAGGAACTCGTGCTCCCCGGCGTCCTCCTCGTCGCCGTCGGCGAAGAAGCCCTCGGCGAACCAGCGGGCGCCGATGATCTTCGTGTTGCACTGCGCGGCGGTCCAGCGCTCCCCGGTCTGGCAGACGCCGGTGAACGTGCCGCCGTCGTTCCTGGTCTGCACGATGCGCCCGTCGGAGCGCCGGTACGCCAGGTAGGGCTTGCCGGCGACGGGCTTCGTGCCGAGCTTCTCGCCCTGGAAGGACGGGCTCTCCGGCCACACGCCGGTGTCGAGGACGCCGACGACGACGCCCGCACCGGCCTTCTCGACCCCGCCGAGACCCGCCCACACGCCGTCCGGCCCGCTGAGGCCGAGGTAGGCGGGGGTGTCGGTGGTCTGCGGCTGGCGCAGCTCGTCCTCCACGACGGACAGGACGCCGGGGGTGCCGGCCAGCTTCTGCGCCTGCGCGGCGCTCAGCTCGGCGGCGAAGCCGTTGAGGGCGACGGTGTAGCGCTGCGCCGGGCGGGCGCCGACCGCGGCCGCCACGTCGGACTGCTGCTGCTCCAGGTGGCGGCGGTAGCGCTGGGCGGGGGCGCCGGCGAGGTCGGGCCGGCCGTCGGCCTGCGCCTTGAACCTCGGGATGCCGGGGACGGTGCCGTCGTAGTCCGCGAGGGGCTTCTGGGCGAGGGTCACGACGTAGCGACCGGCCTCGAAGTCCGACAGCGGCGGCAGGTCCTGGGCGCGCGGTGCCGCGGAGGCACCGGTGAGGGGGACGAGGGCCAGGAGGGCGCCGGTCCCCCAGGCGAGGGCGACCACCCCCCGGGGGCGCCGGGGGCGCGGTTCGCCGGGGTTGCCCCCGGCAGCGGGTGGGGTGTGGTCGGTGACCAACGTCGTGCCTCCTCAGCGGACGACGGGGCGGATGGTGCTGCCTCCGGCGTGCGGGCGCAGGTGGCCCTGCGCAGCCAACCTGCTACCGACCGTTGCGTCAAGCATCGACCGCGTGCCGTGGCCCCAGCGCGTCGGGAGCAGGGCACGCACCGGGGCCCCGCCCCTCCCCGACGGGAGGAGCGGGGCCCCGGTCCGGGCGTGGGCCCGGTGTGCGGCGGTCAGTCCCAGCTGAGACCGCTGCCGGTCTGGTACTCGATCACGCGGGTCTCGAAGAAGTTCTTCTCCTTGCCCAGGTCCATGACCTCGCTCATCCACGGGAACGGGTTCTCCGCCTCCGCCACGACCGGCGCCAGGCCCAGCTGGGCGCAGCGGCGGTTGGTGATGAAGTGCATGTACTGCTCGCACAGGTCGGCGTTGAGGCCGAGGATGCCGCGCGGCATCGTCTCCCGGCCGTAGGCCACCTCCAGCTCGCAGGCCTCGCGGAGCATGCCGCGGACCTCCTCCTGGAACTCCGGCGTCCACAGGTGCGGGTTCTCGATCTTGATCTGGTTGATCGCGTCGATGCCGAAGTTCAGGTGGATGGACTCGTCGCGGAGGATGTACTGGTACTGCTCCGCGATGCCGACCATCTTGTTGCGCCGGCCCAGCGACAGGATCTGCGCGAAGCCCGTGTAGAACCACATGCCCTCGAAGATCACGTAGAAGGCCACGAGGTCGCGCAGGAAGTCCTGGTCCGCCTCCGGGGTGCCGGTGCGGAAGCCGGGGTCCTCCAGGTGCTTGGTGTACCTCAGCGCCCAGGAGTCCTTGGCCGTGATGGAGGGGATCTCCCGGTACATGTTGAACAGCTCGCCCTCGTCCAGGCCGAGGCTGGTGCAGATGTACTGGAAGGTGTGCGTGTGCACGGCCTCCTCGAAGGCCTGCCGCAGCAGGTACTGCCGGCACTCCGGGTTGGACAGCTGCCGGTAGACCGCCAGGACGATGTTGTTCGCGACCAGGGACTCCGCCGTGGCGAAGAAACCCAGGTTGCGCTTGAGCATCAGGCGCTCGTCCTCGGTGAGGCCGTCCTTGGACTGCCACAGGGCGATGTCGGCCTGCATGGACACCTCGGTGGGCATCCAGTGGTTGTTGCAGGCGGAGAGGTACTTCTGCCACGCCCACTCGTACTTCAGCGGCAGGAGCTGGTTGACGTCGGCGCGGGCGTTGATCATCGCCTTCTGGTCGACGCGCACGCGGTTGCCGGTGGTGTCGATGTCACCCAGGCCCGTGGCGACGGCACCGGGCTCGGCGTGGTCCACCGCGGCGGCGGCCACCGTCTCGGGGGTGAGCTGCGTCGGGACCGCCGTGGAGGCCTCGCCCGCGGTGCTCGTGAGGGGGGTGTCGTCGAACGTGGTCACTGGCAGGCCTCGCAGTCGGGGTCGGTGATGGAGCAGGCGGCGGCGTCCTGGGGGGCGGCCGGGGCGGGGGCCTGGCGCGGGGCCGGGGTCGCCGGGGCCTGGGGAGCCGGGGCCTGGGCGCCGGCCGGGAGGGTCACGGGCGAGACGGCGTTGAGCTGCCCGTCCGTGCCGCGCAGGGTGCTCTTCTCCACGTGCGTCGCGCTCTGCGAGCGCAGGTAGTACGTGGTCTTCAGGCCCGAGTGCCACGCGTTGCGGTACATCTGGTCCAGGACCCGGCCGCTGGGCTTGTTGACGTACAGGTTGAGCGACTGCGCCTGGTCGATCCACTTCTGCCGGCGCGCGGCCGCGGCGATGATCCAGGAGTGGTCCACCTCGAAGGCGGTGGCGTACAGCTCCTTGAGGTCCTCGGGCACGCGGTCGATGGGCGCGAGCACCCCGTCGAAGTGCTTCAGGTCCGCCACCATGACCGCGTCCCACAGGCCGCGGGCCTTCAGGTCGCGCACCAGGTGTGCGTTGACGACCGTGAAGTCGCCGGACATGTTCGCCTTGACGAACAGGTTCCGGTACAGCGGCTCGATGGACTGGCCCACGCCGCAGATGTTGGAGATCGTCGCGGTCGGCGCGATCGCCATGACGTTGGAGTTGCGCATCCCCGTGGCCACGACCCGCTCGCGCAGGGCGTCCCAGTCGAGGCGCTGGGTGAGGTCCACGTCGAACTGCACACCGCGGTCGGCGGACTGCCGCGCGGCGGAGTCGATGGGCAGGATGCCCTGGCTCCACAGCGAGCCCGGGAAGGACTCGTAGGCGCCGCGCTCGGCCGCGAGGTCCACCGAGGCGGAGATCGCGTGGTAGCTGATGGCCTCCATGCTCACGTCCGCGAACTCCACGGCCGCGTCGCTGCTGTACGGGATCCGCTGCGCGAACAGGGCGTCGGAGAAGCCCATGAGGCCCAGGCCCACGGGGCGGTGCTTCAGGTTCGAGCGCTCCGCCTGCGGGATGGTGTACAGGTTCGTGTCGATCACGTCGTCGAGCATCCGGACCGCGGTGCGGACGGTGCGCTCGAGCTTGGCGTGGTCGAGGCCGTCGGGGCCGACGTGCCGGGCCAGGTTGACCGAGGCGAGGTTGCAGACCGCGACCTCGTCCCGGGAGGTGTTGAGGGTGATCTCCGTGCACAGGTTGGAGGAGTGCACGACGCCCACGTGCCGCTGCGGGGAGCGGACGTTGGCCGCGTCCTTGAACGTGATCCACGGGTGGCCGGTCTCGAAGAGCACCGTGAGCATCCGGCGCCACAGGTCCAGCGCCCGCACCCGGCGGAACGTGCGGATCTCGCCGCGGTCGGCCGCCGCCTCGTACTCGGCGTAGCGCTCGGCGAACGCCGTGCCGTAGAGGTCGTGCAGGTCGGCGACCTCGTCCGGGGAGAACAGCGTCCACTGCCCGTCGGCCTCCACCCGCTGGAGGAAGAGGTCCGGCACCCAGTTCGCGGTGTTCATGTCGTGGGTGCGCCGGCGGTCGTCGCCGGTGTTCTTGCGCAGGTCCAGGAACTGCTCGACGTCGATGTGCCAGGTCTCGATGTACGCGCAGACCGCGCCCTTGCGCTTGCCGCCCTGGTTGACCGCCACGGCCGTGTCGTTGGCGATCTTCAGGAAGGGCACGACGCCCTGGGAGGTGCCGTTGGTGCCGCGGATGTGGGCCCCGAGGCCGCGCACCGGGGTCCAGTCGTTGCCGAGGCCGCCGGAGTACTTCGCCAGGAGCGCGTTGTCGCGGATCGCGGAGAAGATGCCGTCCAGGTCGTCCGGCACGGTCGTCAGGAAGCACGACGACATCTGCGGCCGGGTGGTGCCGGAGTTGAACAGGGTCGGCGTGGAGGCCATCACGTCGAAGGACGACATGGCGTCGTAGAACTGCTGCGCGCGCTCGTCGCGGTGCTCCTCCGCCAGGGCCAGGCCCATCGCCACGCGCAGGAAGAACGCCTGCGGCAGCTCGTAGCGCACCCCGTCGGTGTGCAGGAGGTAGCGGTCGAAGAGGGTCTGCAGGCCCAGGAAGGTGAAGTCGAGGTCCCGCTCGGGGCGGATCGAGGCGCCGAGGCGCTCCAGGTCGAACTCCGCCAGGCGCGGGTCCAGGGCGCCGGTGGACACGCCGTGCTCGATGTAGCGGCGGAAGTACGCCGGGTACAGCTCGGCGACCCGCTGGCGGTCCAGGCCGTCCTCGGACATGCCCAGGCCCTCGAACACCTCGCGCTGCAGGACGTCCAGCAGCAGCCGGGCGGCGACGTAGGTGTAGTTCGGCTCGGTCTCCACGAGCGTGCGCGCCGCCATGACGGGCGCCGAGTCCAGCTCGTCCAGGCCCATGCCGTCGTAGAGGCTGCGGGCGGTCTCGGTGAGCACCGCGTCGGCGTCCACGCCCTCCAGCCCGGTGCAGGCGTCGACCACGACGCGCTGCAGGCGGGCCACGTCCAGGGGCCGGCGGGTGCCGTCGGGCAGCTTGACCGTGGTGCGGGCGGCGCGCTCCAGGGCCGCCGGCGGCGGGGGCAGCTCGCCGCGGCTGGCGCGGGCCCGGGCGTGCTCCTCGCGGTAGAGGATGTAGGAGCGGGCGATCTCGCGGTGCCCGCCGCGCATGAGGGCCAGCTCGACCTGGTCCTGGATGACCTCGACGTCGATGTGGCGGTCGGCCACCGCGCGGCGGCGGATGACGTCGACGACCTGGGCGGTCAGGGTCGAGACGAGGTCGCGGACGCGGGCGGAGGCACCGGAGGCCTCGCCCTCCACTGCGATGAACGCCTTGTGCAGGGCGGTCGCGATGCGGGACTGGTCGAAGGGCACCGGGGTCCCGTCGCGCCGCAGGACGGTGAGCTCGAGCTGGGCCCGGTCCTCGGGGGTGCCCCCGGAGCCGGCCCGCCGCTGGCCGGGTGCGCCGTTCACGCTCAGCCTGTCAGGAGCTTCGGTCGAAAGGTCTGTCACTGCGCTCTCCTCGCCACGTCGTGCTGCGTCGACCGGGTGCGGGTGGGCGACAGGTCGTCCGGCTGCGGGCGCGCCGAAGCTGCGCGCTCGCTCGTCGAGGGCATGGCGGTGCCACGCCGGGGCGTCGTGCTCCCCGTCGGCGGCCGCCGTCTTCCCCGCTTCCCCACGGGACGCCGGTCGTTGCCGCAACCCTCTGCCGAAGTGGTTCCCCCCGGTCCTCGGGAACCGTCCCCACCGGTGCGCCGGAGCCTCTCCAGCCCCGTCCGTCCCGGTGGTCAACCAGTGGCCCGACACTACATCTAGGGACCGGCACGTCGCGCGCTCCGACATGTTGTGTTTTCCGTGTCGCCGCCGCCGCTGCACCCGGGACGTGTGGACCACCCGCGGCCGATCTGTGGACGACGGCGGAGAACCGCACGTCAGGGGCTGTGCACCCCTGTGCGCGGGCTCCTCCACTGCCTGTGGAGGACGGGCGGGAGAAGTTCCGCGGACCGCCGCGCGCCCCGGCGTGTCGCGCCGCGCCCGGGCAGCCGCCCGTCCCCCACCGGCACACCCCGACCACCTCCCGCCACCGCCCGCACGCTCCCCCCACGGTCGCACCGGCCTCGGACACGCACCCGCCGGAGCACCCTGCGCAACGCACGAGGGGCGCCCCCGGCCTCGGCCGGGGGCGCCCCTCGCGGGAGCGGACGTGCTCAGGCGGGCACGATGAGCCCGGCGGTCTGCGTGCGGGCGCGCTGGAAGCGCTCCGCGGCGTCCGCCCAGTTCACGACGTTCCACCACGCCTTGACGTAGTCGGCGCGCACGTTCTTGTAGTCCAGGTAGTACGCGTGCTCCCAGCAGTCCAGCAGCACGATCGGCACCAGGCCGAGCGCGATGTTGCCCTGCTGGTCGTACAGCTGGACGATGATCAGCCGCTGGCCGACGGAGTCCCAGGCCAGGATCGCCCAGCCCGAGCCCTGCACACCCGCCGCCACGGCGGCGAAGTGCGCGCGGAACTTCTCGAAGGAGCCGAAGTCCTCGTCGATGGCCGCGGCGAGCTCACCGGTCGGGGCGTCCCCGCCGTCCGGGGACAGGTTCGTCCAGAACGCCGAGTGGTTGACGTGCCCGCCGAGGTTGAACGCCAGGTTCTTCTCGTGCAGGTTCACCGCCGCCAGGTCGTCGGCGTCGCGGGCCGCGGCCAGCTTCTCCAGCGCCGTGTTGGCGCCGGTGACGTAGGCCTGGTGGTGCTTGCTGTGGTGCAGCTCCATGATCGCGCCCGAGATGTGGGGCGCCAGCGCCGAGTAGTCGTAGGGCAGGTCCGGCAGCGTGTAGTTCGCCACGGCTCTCCTCGTCAGATCGTTCGTGCCCGTCGGGGCGGCCCGTCGCGGGACGACCCACCCCCTCCTGCCGGTGGCGCGTCGCGTCGGCGCGTCGCCGGGTGCACCGCGACCCTCGCGCAGGCCACGGCCCGCCGCAAGAGTGCGGTGCGCACATGATCGCCCTCGCGCCGCGGGCACCCGTCGGCGCCCCCGCCTACGCTGGCCGCGTGCCGACCCCCCCGACCGCGCCCGTCGTCGGATTCGACCTCGACATGACCCTCGTGGACTCCCGGGACGGCATCGCGGCCACCCTGCGCGCGGCGCTCGCCGAGGCCGGGGTGCACGTCGCGGAGGCCGACACCTGGCCGTTCGCGGGCCTGCCCCTGGAGACGATCGTGGCGGGCCTGGCCCCGGACCTGCCGCCGGAGCGGGTGCCGGCCGTCGCCGAGCGCTACCGCGCCCTCTACCCCGACCTCGGCGTCGCCTCGGTCGTGCCGCTGCCCGGTGCCGCGCAGGCCCTGGCGGCGCCGGCCGCGCACGGCGGGCGCAGCGTCGTCGTCAGCGCCAAGCACACCCCGAGCGTCCACCGCGTCCTCGCCGCGACGTCGCTGGCCGCGGCCCTGGACCCGCGGGACGTCGCCGGGGGGCTGTTCGGCGACGCCAAGGGCCCCTTCCTCGCCGCGGCCGGCGCGACCGCCTACGTCGGCGACCACCCCGGGGACGTCGCCGCCGCCCGCCGCGCCGGGGCGGTGTCCGTGGCCGTCACGACGGGCGCGCACGACGCGGGCGCCCTGCGCGCCGCCGGTGCCGACGTCGTCCTGCCCGGCCTGCGGGAGCTGCCGGGCTGGCTGGCCGGGCACGTCCTGGACCTGCGCACCGCCGCCCTGCGGCACCGCCTCGCCGAACTGGGCTCCGTGCTCGTGGCCCTCTCCGGCGGGGCGGACTCCGCGCTGCTGCTCGCCGAGGCCGTGCGCACCCTCGGGCCGGAGCGGGTGGCCGCCGCCACCGCCGTCTCCGCCTCCCTGCCCGCGGTGGAGCTGGACGGTGCCCGCGCGCTGGCCGGCCGCCTCGGGGTGCGCCTCCTGACGCCCCGCACCGCCGAGCTGGCGCGCGCCGGGTACACCGCCAACGGCACCGACCGCTGCTACCACTGCAAGGCGGAGCTGACGGAGACGCTGCTGCCGCTGGCCGCGGAGCTGGGCCTGGCGCACGTGGCGACCGGCACCAACGCCGACGACGCCGTCGCCGGGTTCCGCCCCGGCATCCGCGCGGCGGCCGAGCGCGGTGCCGTGACCCCCCTGCTCGACGCCGGCCTCACCAAGGACCAGGTGCGCGCCGCCTCCGCCCGCCTCGGCCTGCCCACCGCCGACAAGCCCGCCGCGGCCTGCCTGGCCAGCCGCATCGCCTACGGCACGCCCGTCACCGCCGCCGCGCTCGCCCGTGTCGAGGCCGCCGAGACGGCCCTGCGGGCGGCGCTGGCCGGGGCCGGGGTGGCGGTGCGGGACCTGCGGGTGCGCGACCTGGGCGCCGGCCGCGCCCGCGTGGAGGTGGACGCCGGCGCGGTGGCGCGGGTGGCGTCGCTGCCCGCCGCCGCGCAGGCCGTGCGGGCGGCCGGGTTCGGCGAGGTCGCCGTCGACCCGCGCGGCTTCCGCTCCGGCTCGATGAACGAGGCCCCGGCCCCCGCGTCCGCCGGCCCGCCCGCACCCGTCGCCCTGCCCGCCCCCGCGCCCCGGCCCGGCGCGGGAGCGCCCGCGCGCACCCCCGGCGGCACGGCTGGGCACGTGGGCAGCGCCCCACGGGACTAACCTTGACCCACGAGTCGCGCCGGGCGGCGCCCCCGACGGAGGCAGCGCCACCCGAGCAGCGCTCACAGGACGCAGGAACACCGCACGCAGCAGCACCGCACGCAGCAGGACGAGACGTAGCGACACAGGCCGCCCCCGGCGGCCCCCCGACATCCGAGAAGGTTCCCGTGCCGACTGGCAAGGTCAAGTGGTTCGACGCCGAGAAGGGTTTCGGCTTCCTCGCAGACGAGGACGGCGGCGAGGTCTTCGTGCACGCCTCCGCGCTG
Organism: Kineococcus anabasis; assembly: GCF_054590795.1. Classification (NCBI taxonomy): domain Bacteria; kingdom Bacillati; phylum Actinomycetota; class Actinomycetes; order Kineosporiales; family Kineosporiaceae; genus Kineococcus; species Kineococcus anabasis. The sequence continues at coordinate 75,645 of NZ_BAAIHU010000002.1, read as the reverse complement.
CCCGCGGGCACGGCGGCCCTCAAGCCCGGCGGGCGCGTGGAGTTCGGCATCGTGCAGGGCAAGCGCGGCGCGCAGGCGCTGTCCGTGCGCGTCCTGGACCCGCTGCCGTCCGTGGCGCGCGCCACCCGCAAGCCTGCGGACGAGATGGTCGTCATCGTGGAGGACCTCATCAAGCTCCTCGACGGCGTCTCCGGCTCGCTGCGGCGCGGGCGCTACCCGGAGAAGGGCGCAGCGCAGAAGGTCGCGACCGTGCTGCGCGCCGTGGCCGACGACCTGGAGGCGTGATGCCCGCAGCACGGACCGCGGTGGACGACGCCGCCCCCGCCCGGGCACGCCGGGCGCGCAAGCCCGTCCTCGACACGGCCGCGGCCGCCGCCGTCGACCTCGCGCGGGCCGCGGCCGAGGAGGTCGCGGAGCCGGGCTCCGTCGGGGAGCACCTCGGCGCGGCCGTCGAGGGCGACCGGATCGTGGCGCACTCCTTCGCCTGCCTGCTGCGCGGCTACCGCGGCTGGCAGTGGGTCGTCACCGTCACCCGCGCCTCCCGCGCCCGCAACGTCACGGTCAGCGAGGCGTGCCTGCTGCCCGGCGACGGCGCGCTGCGGGCACCGGAGTGGCTGCCCTGGGACCAGCGCATCCGGCCCGGCGACGTCGGGCCGCAGGACGTGCTGCCCTACAAGGCGGACGACCCGCTGCTGGACCAGGGGTACGAGGCCACCGGCGAGGAGGAGACCGACCGCCTGGCGCTGTGGGAGCTCGGCCTCGGCAGGCGCCGGGTGCTGTCCCAGCTCGGCCGCGCCGAGGCCGCCGCGCGCTGGTACGAGGGCGACCGCGGCCCCCGCGGCGAGGTCGCGGAGAACGCACCCGCCCCGTGCTCCACGTGCGGCTACCTGCTCCTGGTGGCCGGGTCGATGCGCCAGGTGTTCGGGGTGTGCGCCAACGAGTGGTCCCCCGACGACGGGCGCGTGGTCAGCCTGGACCACGGCTGCGGCGCGCACAGCGAGACGGACGTGGAGCAGTTCACCGCGGAGGTCGTGCCGCTGGTCGTGGACGACCTCTCCCCCGGTGTGCTGGAGCTCGTGCCCACCGCCGAGCTCGCCGCCGCCGAGGCACCCGGGGAGCCGGTCACCGCCGGGGAGCCCGCGCCCACCGACGCCCCCGAGGAGCCCGCTCCCGCCGACGCCCCCGCCGACGCTCCCGAGGAGCCCGTCGCAGAGGACGGGACGGGCGCCTGAGAGCGCACGACCCCGGCGGCGCCGACCCCTTCGGCACCGCCGCGCTGCGCTCGCACGTCCTGGACGCCTGGGCGGCCTCCCCGTCGAGGCTGCGCGAGGACGCCAACGCCGAGGAGGACGCGGCCCTCGGCGGGTACCGCGACCGGCTCGTCGTGGAGCTGGCGCAGAACGCCGCCGACGCGGCCGCCCGCGCCGGGGTCGGGGGCCGGCTGCTGCTGCGCCTGCTCCCCGGCACCGGCGGTGCGCCCGGCACCCTGCTGGCCGCCAACACCGGCGCTCCCCTGGACGCCGCCGGGGTGCAGGGCCTGGCCACCCTGCGCGCCTCCGGCAAGCGGGACGACACCGGCGCGGTCGTGGGCCGCTTCGGCCTGGGGTTCTCCGCCGTGCTGGCCGTCACCGACTCCCCGGCCGTCGCCAGCCGTGGCGGCGGAGTGCGCTTCAGCCGCGCCGGCACCCTGGACCTCCTGGCCGGGCGCGCCGCGTCCTCCCCAGGGCTGGCCGCCGAGGTCGCCCGCCGCGACGGCGCGGTGCCCGTCCTGCGGCTGCCCTTCCCGCACACCGCCGCCGTGCCCGCGGGGTACGACACCCTCGTGGAGCTGCCCCTGCGCGACGCGGGCGCCGAGCACCTGGCGCGGGAGCTGCTCGCCGCGGCGGACGACGTCCTGCTGCTGGCCCTGCCCGCGCTCGCCGAGGTCGTGGTGGAGCTGCCGGGGCGGCCGCCGCGGCGCCTGGCGGACGTGGCCTCGCGCTGGCACACCTTGCGCCGCAGCGGATCCCACGCAGAGGAGGCCCTTGCCGGGCGCGGCGTGGAGGAGCGCGCGCGGCGGGCGTGGGAGCTGACGTGGGCGCTGCCCCGGCCGGTGGACGGCGCGGAGCGGCTCGCGGCGCCCGGCACCGGGCGGCCCGCGGTGGCCGGCCCGGGGGTGCTGTGCGCGCCCACCCCCACGGAGGAACCGCTGCCCTGGCCGGCGCTGCTGCTGGCGACGGTGCCGCTGCAGCCCGACCGGCGCCGCACCGCCCCCGGGCCGGCCCGGGACGCCGTGCTCGACGCCGCGGCGCACGCCTACGTGGACCTGCTCGTGCAGGTCGCCGCGGACGCCGACGAGCCGGGCGCGTCGGGCGGCGCCGTGCCGGGTGCGGCGCTCGGCGCCGACGTGCTCGACCTCGTGCCGCACGGCCTGGCCGCCGGGGAGGTGGACGCGGACCTGCGCACGCGGGTGCTGGCGCTGCTGCCGGAGGTGCCGCTGCTGCGCGCGGTCGCGGACGCCGACGGCGCCCCGGCGCGGGTGCGCCCCCGGGACGCGGTGGTGCTGGACGCCCCGGCGGGCGAGGACGAGGCGGTGCTGCGCGCGCTGGCGCCCGTGCTGCCCACCCTCGTGGCGGCCCCGCGCCGGCACCTGCCGCTGCTGCGGCTGCTCGACGTGACGCGGGTGCCGCTCGCCGACGTGGTGGAGGAGCTGCCCACCCACGGCACGACGCCCGCCGGGTGGGCGCGGCTGTACGCGGCGCTGCGCCCGCTGGCGGCCGACCCCACCGCCCGGGAGGCGCTGGCGGCGCTGCCGGTGCCGCTGGCCGACGGGCGGGTGGTGCGCGGGCCCCGCGGCCTGGTGCAGCTCGCGGCGGGCTCGCGGGTGGCACCGGACGCCCTGGCGGTGCTCGCGCCGTACGGGCTGCGGGTGGTGCACCCGGACGCGGCGCACGAACTGCTGGAGCTGCTCGGCGCGCGCGGCGGCCCCGCCTCGGCGCTGCTGGGCGACCCGGCGGTGCGGGCGGCGGTGCTGGCCTCACCGGACGCCGAGGACCCGGACGAGCTGGCGGAGGCGGTGCTGGAGGTGGTGGCCGCCTGCCTGCCGGAGGTGGACGGCGCCGCCGCGGTGGACGCCGCGCGGGAGCTGGCCGAGCGCCTGCCGTGGCTGGGCGAGCTGGCCCTGCCGGACTCCGACGACGAGCTCGCCCCGGCGTCGGCGCTGGCGCTGCCGGGGAGCCTGGCGGCGCAGGTGCTGGACGAGGCCGAGGTGGGTCTCGTGCACCCGGAGCTGCTGGCCGGGCGGGGTGCGGCGCCGCTGGTGGCCGTCGGGGTGCTGGACGAGCCGGGCACGCTGCGCCTGGCGGAGGTGCTCGTCGACCCGGAGGACCCCACCCACGACACCGCCCACGACACCGGCGACGACCCCGGCCACGACGCCCGCCACGACACTTCCGGCCACGACGCCGCGGACGGCGGGACGGGCGTCGACGGGACGGGTGTGCGGCCGCCGGGGTGGGCGCGCTACCTGGCCGGGCTGGCCGCCGTGGTGGAGGCCGCGGCGGAGGCCGGGGGCCCGGCCGTGCCGCTCGCCGCCGCGGACGTGCTGCTCGTGCGGGACCTGGACCTCGTGCGCCCGGACGCCTGGCCGCGGGTGCTGCCGGTGCTCTGCGCGCGGCCGGCCACGCGCCGGGCGCTGGTGGAGCGCTGGGCGCTGCGCGGCGCCGGGCCCGCCTCGGGCGGCGGGGTCGTGCTGGACGTCCTGGGGCACCCGGCGTGGTGGCTGCGCCGCCGGGGTCCGCTGCCTCCGGTCACGCGGGGGCCCGCGGCCGGGGCGCTGCTGGGCTGGCTGGACCCGGCGCCGGGCTGGGTGGCGGAGCTGGACCCGCAGGTGCGGCACGCGCTGGGGGTGCTGGACGAGCCCGCGGACGCCGACCCCGAGGCGGTGACGGCGCTGCTCGCGCTGAGCGCCGAGGAGGCCCGGCGGGTGCCGCCCGCGGCGCTGCTGTGGCTGTGGCGGCTGCTCGCCGCACACGCGCGGCGCCTGGCGTGGCCGGACGGCCTGCCCGAGCGGCTGCGGGTGCTGGACGCGGCCTCCGGCGGCACGGCCGTGGTGGCCGCGGAGGACGTGGCGGTCGCGGACTCCCCGGCGTGGGCCCAGCGCTCCGGCCTCGGTCCGCTGCTGCTGGTGCCCGCCGCCTCGGCGGGGGACGTCGCGGAGGCGCTGGAGCTGGACCTGGCCTCCGAGAGGGCCGAGGGGGCGGTGCGCACCACGGGCGGCGAGGAGGTCGCGGTGCCGGCGGAGGTGGGCGTGCTGCTGCCGGGTGCGCCGTCCTCGTGGCAGCGCGCCGCGCGGGTGCGGGTGGACGGGGAGGACGTCGGCTGGTGGGTCGGGCCGGACCCCGCGCGGGGCCCGGCGGCGGTGTGCGCGACCGCGGCCGGCGGCGCGGCGTGCGGGCTGGCCCTGGCCGCGGGCCGCTGGGAGCTGCGGCACGACGTGGCGGCCCTGCTGGCGGCGCCGGACGCGGCGGCGCGGGCGGCCGTCCTCGCGGCCGCCCTCCCCGGCTGAGCCACCGCCGGACGCCGACGCGCCGTCACCTCAGCGGGCGCGGTCGCGCCGTCACCTCAGCGGGCGCGGTCGCGCCGGTGCAGGTACAGCAGGGCCAGCCCGCCCAGGCACAGCCCCGCCAGGCAGGACCCCACCCACCGGCCCCGGCCGTACGCCCGCGCCTCGGGCACCAGCAGCGCGACGAGGAGCAGCACCGCCCACACGGCCGTGCCCACGAGCACCGCGGTGCGGTCGTCGGTGCGCAGCGGCTCCGGTGGGGGCTTGGCCTCGGACGGGCGCAGGAACAGGCGCACCCCGCCAGGGTAGGCGCGCGCCCCCCCTGGCGCCCGCCCGCGCCGGCGTCTGGTCGGATGGGGCCCATGCCTCAGGAACAGTCGGCGGAGCAGGTGGCGGCGCGGGCCCGCGGGGGCGGCGCACAGGGCCGGGTGGCCGTGGTGACCGGCGCCAGCAGCGGTATCGGCGCGGCGACGGTGCGGGCGCTGGCGGCGGCGGGGTTCGAGACGGTGGCGGCCGCGCGCCGGGTGGAGCGCTGCGAGGAGCTGGCCGCGCAGGTCGGCGGGCGCGCGGTGCGGCTGGACGTGACGGACCCGGACTCGGTGGCGGCGCTGGCGGAGGCCGTGCCGGACGCGGCGGTCGTCGTGCACAGCGCCGGGGGCGCGCTCGGGGTGGACCGGGTGGAGGACCTCGACCCGGAGGGCTGGCGCTGGATGTACGAGACGAACGTCCTCGGCGTCGCGCGGGTGCACCGGGCGCTGCTGCCGGCGCTGCGCCGCAGCGGCAACGGCCACGTCGTGGTGCTGGGCTCGATCGCGGGTTTCGAGGTCTACCCCGGCGGTGGCGGGTACACCGCCGTGAAGCACGGGGTGCACGCGCTGTGCCGCACGCTGCGGCTGGAGCTGCTGGGCGAGCCGGTGCGGGTCACCGAGGTGGCACCGGGCATGGTGGAGACGGAGTTCTCCCTGGTCCGCCTCGGGGACGCGGACGCGGCGGCGGGCGTGTACCGGGGCCTGACGCCGCTGAGCGCGGAGGACGTCGCGGACGTCATCGCCTTCGCGGTGACCCGCCCGCCGCACGTGGACCTGGACCACGTCGTGGTGCGGCCGGTGGCGCAGGCCGACGCGGCACACGTGCACCGGGCGGGCTGAGCCACCGGGCGGGCCGGACCGGCGCCGGGCCGGGCCGTCAGGGCAGCGGCAGCGGCGGCGGCGGCAGCAGCGCGAGCTGCTCGGCCGGCACCGGCCGCCCGAACAGCCAGCCCTGCGCCCGGTCGCAGCCCATCTGCGTGAGGCGCTCGGCCTGCAGCTCCGTCTCCACGCCCTCGGCGGTGACGACCATCCCGTGGGCGTGGGCCAGGGCGATGACGGCCTCCACGACGGCGTCGGCCCGCTCGCTGGTGCCCAGGGGCGTGACGAACGAGCGGTCGATCTTCAGGAAGTTCAGCGGGAAGCGCTCCAGGTAGGCCAGGGACGAGTAGCCGGTGCCGAAGTCGTCGAGCCCGACGCGCGCCCCGCAGCTCTGCAGCTCGTGGAGGCTGGCGCGGGTGGGGACGGTGAGGTCGATGAGCGTGCGCTCGGTGACCTCCGCGAGGAGGCTGCTGCCGGCGGCGCCGCTGCGCTGCACGCTGTGCGCGAGGCGGTGCGCGAAGGCGGGGTGCTCCAGGGTGCGACCGGAGACGTTGACCGAGACCTGCACGTCGCTGCCGGTGCTGCGCCAGCGCTCCAGCTGCTCCAGGGCGGCGGTGAGCACCCAGGAGTCCACGTCCACGATGAGGCCGGTGTCCTCGGCGGTGTCGACGAACGTGGCGGGCATCAGGAGGCCCTCGGTGGGGTCCTGCAGGCGCACCAGGCACTCGGCGGCGACGAGGCGGCGGTCGCGCAGGTCCACGATGGGCTGCCACACGAGCCGCAGCCCGTCCTCCCGCAGGGCGCGGCGCAGCATGCGCTCGGAGTCGAGCCGGGCCTGGGCGTCCTCGCGCATGGCGCTGTCGTAGAGGGCGCAGCGGTCGCGGCCGTCGTCCTTGGCCCGGTAGAGGGCCATGTCGGCGGAGCGCAGGAGGTCCTCGGTGCTGCCGCCCGTGGCGACGGCCACCCCGGCGCTGGCGGTGCAGACGAGCGGCTCGGCGGTGCCGGGCAGCTGGTAGGGCGCGCGCAGGCTGCGGACGAGGTTGCGGGCGAGGGCGTAGGCGGCCTCGGGCCGGTCGACGCCGGGGATGCAGACGACGAACTCGTCGCCGCCGAGGCGGGCGAGGGTGGCGCCCGGTGGGGCGGCGTGCCGCAGGCGGTCGGCGACCTGGCGCAGGAGTGCGTCGCCGACCTGGTGGCCGAGGGTGTCGTTGACGAGCTTGAAGCGGTCGAGGTCCAGCATGACGAGGACGACGGCACGGTCGGGGGCGGCGGTGCGCAGGGCGGCGGCGAGGCGGGTGTCGAGGAGGGTGCGGTTGGGCAGGCCGGTGAGGCTGTCGCTGTGGGCCAGCCGGACGAGCTCGCCGGTGCGGCCGCCGTCGGCGGTGAGGTCGAGGGCCAGGCCGCGCGGCGCGGTGCAGGCGGCCGCCGGGCCGGTCGCCGGGTTCTCGCCCGCGCTCCAGCCGAGGAGGGTGTGCTCCTGCCCGTCGGGGGTGTGCAGGCGCAGCGGGTAGGTGGCGGGCCCGCCGGCGGCGGCCCCGGCGGTGAAGCGCCCGCGGTCGTCGGCGTGGACCCACCCGCACCAGGTGTCGAGGTCGACGGAGGTGGTGCCGGCGCCCAGGCCGAGCATGTCGCGCAGGCGCTCGTCGAGGTGGACGCGCCCGGTGGCGGGCTCGACGTGCCAGGTGCCGAGGCCGCTGAGGGAGCGGGCACCGTCGAGGAGGGCGGAGGTGGCGGCCCGCTCGCGCTCGGCGGCGCGCCGGGCGGTGGCCTCGGTGGTGCGGGTCAGGGCGAGGGCCGCGGCGGCGCAGAGGGCGGCGACGACGGGCCGGGCGGCGCGGGAGGCGTCGAGCAGGACGAGGAGGGCGCCGTCGGGGTCGGCCGGGTCGAGGGGTGTGGTGCGGGCGGGGCGCAGGGCGGCGAGGTCGGCGGCGCTGAGAGCAGTGCCGGCGGGGGGCAGGGCCCTGCCCGCGGCGGCGAGGACGGGGCGCCGCCCCGCGGTCGGCGGGGCCAGGACCAGGAGGTCCGCCAGGCCGGTGGCGGTGAGCGCGGCGGCGAGCGCGGCGGCGACGGCGGGGGCGTCGGGGCAGGCGAGGAGCGCGGCCTGGGTGCGCTGGAGCAGCGCCCAGGGGTCGGGGGCGGGGGGCGGGACGGCCGCGGGCCACGGAGCCGGTGCGCCGGCCGCGGCGAGGGCCGCGTGCAGCTCGCCGGTGCCGTTCTCCTGCACGCCGACGGGGTCGTCCACGCGCCACCTCCCCCAGGTCTCACTCAACGTGAGGGATGTTAACCGCAGAGTGATTTCTGGCGAGCCGGAGCCCCCGTTCGGCCCAACGACACCACCGTGCACGTGCCGTGCCGGCGCCGCGGCATCTGGGAGGATCCGTCCGCGTACAGGCGCGCACCGCTCCGCGACGGCCTGGCGCCGGGGGCGGTGGGCCTGCCCGATCCCCGCTCCCCCGGAGGCGCCCCGTGGCCCAGACCACGCCCGAGACCACGACCAGACCCGGCGGGGGTTCCGCCCTCGACCGCTTCTTCCGCATCAGCGACCGGGGCTCGACCGTCGGCCGCGAGGTGCGCGGCGGGCTCGTCACCTTCTTCGCGATGGCCTACATCGTCGTGCTCAACCCGCTCATCCTCGGCGGCACGAAGGACGGCAGCGGCGCCTACCTCGGCGGCGGCACCGCACCGGACCTCGCGCTCATCGCCTCCGCCACCGCCCTCGTCGCGGGCGTCCTCACCATCCTCATGGGGGTGGTGGCCAACTACCCCCTGGCCCTGGCCACCGGCCTCGGCCTCAACGCGGTGGTCGCCTTCGGCATCGCCGCCCTGCCCGGGATGACGTGGGCCGACGCGATGGGCCTGGTGGTGCTGGAGGGCCTCATCATCCTGGTGCTCGTCCTGACCGGGTTCCGCAAGGCGGTTTTCCACGCGATCCCGCCGCAGCTCAAGGTCGCGATCAGCGTCGGCATCGGCCTGTTCATCACCATCATCGGCCTGGTCGACGCCGGCATCGTGCGCACCCCGGCGGGCGCGGCGGTCCCGCTGGAGCTGGGCGTCGGCGGTTCGCTGCGGGGCTGGCCGACCGTGGTGTTCGTCCTGGGCCTCGCGCTGATGATCGCCCTCATGGTGCGCCGGGTGCGCGGCGCCCTGCTCATCGGCATCGTCGCCGCCACGCTGCTCGCGGTCGCCCTGGAGGCGCTGCTGCGCATCGGCCCGAAGATCGGCGCGGACGGCGCGGTGAACCCCACCGGCTGGGGCCTGAACGTCCCCACCCTCCCCGGGGAGGTGGCGGCGCTGCCCCGCCTCGGGCTGCTCGGGGAGTTCGACCTGCTCGGCTCGTTCCAGGCGATCGGCGTCGTGAGCGTCGTGCTGCTCGTCTTCACCCTGCTGCTGGCGGACTTCTTCGACACGATGGGCACGATGGTCGCCATCGGGGCCGAGGCCGGCCTGCTCGACGAGGAGGGCAACCCGCCGAACACCCAGCGGATCCTCGTGGTGGACTCCGTGGCCGCGGTCGCCGGCGGCGCCGCCGGGATCTCCAGCAACACCTCCTACATCGAGTCCGCCGCCGGTGTCGGCGAGGGCGCCCGCACGGGCCTGGCGTCCGTGGTCACCGGGGTGCTGTTCCTCGTCGCGATGTTCCTCTCGCCCCTGGTGACGGTGGTGCCCTACGAGGCGGCCACCCCCGCCCTGCTCATCGTCGGCTTCCTGATGATGCAGCAGGTCGCGGAGATCGACTGGAAGGACGTGGAGATCGCGCTGCCGGCGTTCCTGACGATCGTCATCATGCCGTTCTCGTACTCGATCACCGCGGGCATCGGCGCGGGGTTCGTCTCCTACGTGCTCATCAAGGTGGTGCGCGGCAAGGCGTCCGCGGTGCACCCGCTGCTGTGGGGGGTGGCCGTCCTGTTCGTGGCGTACTTCGCGGTGAACCCGATCCGCGAGGCGCTGGCCTGAGCGGACGCGGCCCGGCGCGGGGGNCCCCCCCCCCCCCCCCCCCCCGCGTCCGGGGGACCGGCCGGTCGCCGGCTCCCGGGAAGCGACCGGTCGCCGGCCCCGGGGAACCGACTGGTCGTTAGCGAGGCTAACTTTTACCCTGGGCACGTGAACCCCTCCCCCACCAGCGCACCCGACCGCCCGCCGGAGGAGAGCCCCACCGCCGAGCCCGCCGCCCTGGCCGCCGAGCTGCGCGTGGCGCTCATGCGCAGCACCCGCCGCCTGCGCGCCACCCGCGGCGACGAGGACCTCTCCGACGCCCAGTTCTCCGTCCTGGCCCTGCTCGACCGCGGCGGCCCCCTCACCCCGGGCGAGCTCGCCGACGCCGAGCACGTGCAGCCCCCGTCGATGACCCGCACCCTCGACTGCCTCGCCCGGCGCGGCCTGCTGGAGCGCACCGCCCACCCGGCCGACCGGCGCCAGCTCCTCGTGCGGCTCACCCCCGAGGGCACCGGCACCGTCGAGGAGACGCGCAGGCGCCGCGACGCCTGGCTCGCCGGGCGCCTGTCCCTGCTGACCCCCGCCGAGCGCGCCGTGCTGGCCGAGGCCGCCGCCCTCCTGCGGCGGGTGGTCGCCCCGTGACCGCGATGTTCCGCTCGCTGGGACACCGGCCGTACCGGCTGTGGGCGAGCGGGGCGATCGTCTCCAACGTCGGCACCTGGATGCAGCGCGTCGCGCAGGACTGGCTCGTCCTCACCGAGCTCACCGACGAGTCCGGCACCGCCGTCGGGATCACCACCGGCCTGCAGTTCGGGCCCATCCTGCTGCTCGCGCCGCTGGCGGGGAACATCGCCGACCGCTTCTCCCGGCGCAAGGTGCTGCTGTGCACCCAGACCGCCATGGCCCTGCTGGGGCTCGGCCTCGGCGCGCTCGTCCTCTCGGGCGCCGCGCAGCTCTGGCACGTCTACGGGTTCGCGCTGCTGCTGGGCATCGTCACCGCCGTCGACGGCCCCGCGCGGCAGACGTTCGTCGCCGACCTCGTCCCCCGCGAGGACCTGCCCAACGCCGTCGGCCTCAACAGCGCCTCCTTCAACGCCGCCCGCCTCATCGGCCCCGGGCTCGCGGGGCTGCTCATCGCCCTGTGGGGCACCGGGCCGGTGTTCCTCCTCAACGCCCTGACGTTCGCCGCGCCCGTGGCGGTGCTGCTGCGGATCCGCCCCGCCGGGGAGGCCGCGGCCCGCGCCCGCGCCGCCGGGGAGCCACCCGCCCCCGGCAGCGGCGGCACCCGCGAGGCCCTGCGCTACCTGCGCACCCGGCCCGACCTGCTGGCCGTCCTCACGATCATCGGGGTGGTCGGCACCCTCGGGCTCAACTACCAGCTCACGACCGCCCTGATGGCCCGCATCGAGTTCGGGGAGGGCCCGGAGAAGTACGGGCTGCTCGGGTCGATCATGGCGATCGGGTCCCTCGCCGGGGCGCTGCTCGCCGCCCGCCGCGACCGGCCGCGCCTGCGCCTCGTCGTCGGCGCCGCCGTGGCGTTCGGCCTCTCCGCCACGGCGGCCGCGCTCATGCCGACGTACACCCTGTTCGCCATCGCCCTCGTGCCGGTCGGGCTGACGGCCCTGACGCTCATGACGGCGGCGAACGCGACGATCCAGCTCGGCACGGACCCGGCGCTGCGGGGGCGGGTCATGGGCATCTACATGGCGCTCTTCCAGGGCGGGACCGTCGTCGGCGGGCCGCTCGTGGGCTGGGTCGGCGAGGCGGTGGGGCCGCGCTGGTCGATCCTCGTCGGCTCGCTGTCCGCGCTCGCCGTCGCGGTCGTCGCCTCCGCGATCGCCCTGCGCCGGGGCGGGGTGCGGGTGCGCTACCGCCTGCGCAGCTCCCCCCACCTCGTGGTGGTGCCCGTCGCCGGCCGCGACGAGCGGGACAGCGCCGCGGCCTGAGGGCGCACCCCCTCCCCCGCCGCGCCCGCGCCTCCCCCGCCGCGCCCGCGCCTCCCCCGCCCCTGCCCATCTCCGGGTTCGGGCGTCCGGCAAGCGGTTGCTCATCACCCGGACCCGGAGATGGGCGGGAGGACGGGGTCGCGCGGCGGGTGAGGCGGGGTTGCGCGGCGGGAGGACGGGGTCGCGCGGCGGGGGGAGGGGCGCCGCACGGGCGGGAGGGGGTGCCGCGCCGCGGTGGGACGATGGGCCCGTGCCGCACCCCCTGACCACCGCCCTGGAGGAACTGCGGCCCCTGCTGCTCGACGCCGGCGCCCTCGTGCGGGCGGTCGCCTCGGGCCGCCGCCGCGGGCAGGAGCCGCCGGAGCACGAGCGGGTGGAGGTGCGCCCGGTGGCGCTGCGCTCCGGGGTGCACCTGCAGGCGGTGGCGCGCTCGGGCCCGCGGGTCTCCACCCGCAACGCGGCTCTGGGTGCGGAGGCGCAGGCCCTGGTGGAGGAGCTGCTGGCGCTGCCGTTCGGCAACTGGCACGTGGAGACGGCCGCGGAGGTCGTGCAGCTGCGGGTCACCAAGCGCGGGGAGGCGCAGGTGCACCGGGCGGCCACGTCGAGGCGGGACGTCGCCGCCGGGCCCGTGGCGCACGACCGGGTCAAGCAGCGCCTCGTCGACCCGGCGGACCCGCTGTTCACGGTGCTGGGGGCGGGGGCGGACAAGCGCCGCCAGGTGGACGCCTTCGTGCGGCTGCTGGCCCCGCTGTCCGGCCGGCTCGTGGCGGACGCGGCGGGCCGGGAGGTGCGGATGACGGACCTGGGCTGCGGCAACGCCTACCTGACGTTCGCGGCGCACCGCTGGCTCGGGGAGCGCGCCGCGGAGGCCGGCACGGGGCTGCGCACGGTGGGGGTGGACGTGCGCGAGGACGTGGTCGCGCGCAGCCGCCGCCTGGCGCAGGAGGCGGGCCTGGAGGGGCTGGACTTCGCGACGGGCACGATCGCGGGCGCCGTCCCGTTCGGGGACGAGGCGCCGGACGTGGTGCTGGCGCTGCACGCGTGCGACACGGCGACGGACGAGGCGCTGGCCCGTGCGGTGCGCTGGGGGGCGCCGGTGGTGCTGGCCGCGCCGTGCTGCCACCACGACGTGCAGGAGCAGCTCAAGGCCGCGGGCTCGGCCCCCGCCCCGGCGCTGGTGCGGCACCCGATCCTGCGCGAGCGGTTCGCGGACGTGCTGACGGACTCGCTGCGGGCGCTGCTGCTGCGCCTGCTGGGCTACCGCACGGACGTCGTGGAGTTCGTGGACTCCCGGCACACCCCGCGCAACGCGCTGCTGCGGGCGGTGCGCACGGGGGCACCGGCGAGCGCGGAGCTGGTGGCGGAGTACCGGGAGCTGACCGGCGCGTGGCAGGTGGAGCCGGCCCTGGCGCGGATGCTGGAGCCCGAGCTGCGCGGCGTCCTGGGCCGCTGAGACGAGGATCCCCCGGTCACCCGCGTCGGGCGTCCGGGGGACCTCCGGGAGGCGTCGGCAGAGGGCTCAGGCCGCCGAGTAGGTGAGGCACTTCGAGCCGTCGGACTCCGAGGCGACCTCGATGGAGTCGGCGTGGCAGGTGAGCTCGGAGTTGTGCACGCAGTCGGCGAGCTGGCAGGCGCCGACGTGGCCGCCGGGCTTGCCGTGGCGGGCCTTGGTGGGCATCCCGAGGAAGGTGCCGCAGTGGTTCTGCCCGTGGTCGCCGACCGTGATGGCGGGCGCGTGGCAGGAGACGTCCTCGTTGAAGGCGCAGCCGGTGGCGGAACAGGTGTGGACGGGTGCGAGGTCGAGGTGGACGGTCGCCATGGTCCTGGCTCCTCTCGGTCTGAAGATCGGCAGGAAGGGTGGTCCCGCATTTCGCGGAACGACCTGCTGAAACCACTGTAGCCACGTCCCGGATATCCCCGCCAGGCAGGAAGCCCTTACTGCTGCAAGCATTTGCGGTGGATCAGGAAAGGCAAACCTCATTTCCCGGGAAAAGGAAGGCTAGCCTTTCCGAAGCAGTGCGGCGACGTGGTCCACGCACCGGGTCAGGGCCGTCACGTCGTCCGGCTCCACGGCGGGGAACATCCCCACGCGCAGCTGGTTGCGGCCCAGGCTGCGGTACGGGTCGACGTCCACGACCCCGTGCCGGCGCAGCACGGCGGAGACCGTGGGGGCGTGCACGGAGGTGTCGAGGTCGACGGTGCCGACGACCTGGCTGCGGGCGGCGGGGTCCGCGACGAACGGCGTCGCCCAGTCGCGCTCGGCGGCCCACGCGTAGAGCCGGCCCGAGGACTCCGCGGTGCGGCGCACCGCCCAGCCCAGACCGCCCTGCGCGAGGAGCCACTCCACCTGCTCGGCCAGCAGCACCAGGGTCGCCACCGCCGGGGTGTTGTACGTCTGGTCCTTGCGGGAGTTCGCCAGCGCGGTGAGCAGGTTCAGCGACTCCGGGATCCACCGGCCCGAGGCGGCGACCTCCTCCGCCCGCGCCACGGCCGCCGGGGACAGCAGCGCCAGCCACAGGCCCCCGTCGGCGCCGAAGGACTTCTGCGGCGCGAAGTAGTAGGCGTCCACCTCCGCCACGTCCACGGGCAGCCCCCCGGCACCGGAGGTGGCGTCGACGAGCAGCAGCGGCCCGCCGTCGGCGGCGGAGGGCACCCCCGCCGGGCGCCGCACGGGGGCCATCACCCCCGTGGACGTCTCGTTGTGGGGCCACGCCACGACGTCGGCGTCCTCGGCGACCTCCCCCAGCTCCGGCAGGGTCCCCGGCTCCCCGCGCACCACGACCGGCTCGTCGAGGAACGGGGCGGCGGCCGTGGCGGCGGCGAACTTCGCGGAGAACTCCCCCAGGACCAGGTGCTGCGCGCGGCGGCGCACCAGCCCGCACACCGCGACGTCCCAGAAGGCGGTGCTGCCGCCGTTGCCGAGGGCCACCTCGTAGCCCGCGGGCAGGGAGAACAGCTCCGCCAGCCCCTCCCGCACGCGCCGGACGACGTCCCTGACGGGCTGCTGGCGGTGGGAGGTGCCCATCAGGGTGCGCGCCCCGCGGGCGACGGCCTCGACCTGCTCGGGGCGGACCTTGCTGGGGCCGGAGCCGAAGCGGCCGTCGGCGGGCAGCAGGTCCGCGGGGATGGTGATGTCGGCGGCGGTGGGGGCGGTCACCGGCCCATCGTCCCAGGCCGGCGGGGACGGCGGGCCCGGCGTGGCGGCGGCTCAGCGGGGTGCGGGCCGCTGCAGCCGGTGCCCCGCGGCGGCCAGCGCCAGCAGCAGCACCGCCCCCTGCGCGGGGACGGTCAGGTCCAGGCCGGTCACCTCCTGCAGCCGGCGCAGGCGGTTGAGGACGGTGTTGCGGTGGCAGTAGGCGCCCGCGGCGGCCCCCGCCACGGTCCCGGTCGCCGCGTAGGCGTCGGCGACCTCCAGGACCCGCAGCCGCTCGGGCGCGGGCAGGGCGTGCAGCCCGGCGAGGACCTCCCGCACGAGCTGGCCGCGCACGTCCCCCAGCCGGGCCGCCGCCACGTCCAGGGCGGTACCCGGCAGGGTGTGCGGGCCGCGGGCGGTGCGCGGCAGGGTGGCGGCGACCTCGGCGGCGACGTGCGCGGCGGGCGGCACCTGTGCGAGGCCGCGGGCGAGGGGCACGAGCGCGCAGGGCACGTCCCGCAGCAGCAGCGGCACCGGCGGCGGGACCCGCGCGGCCGACCCCGCCGCCCGCAGCAGCACCACGCTGCCGCCGCGCCACTCGTGGACGTGGACGGAGGGTCCGCCGCGGCGCGCGCGCAGCGCCGCGGCGAGGGCCGCCTGCGCGGCGGCGGGCACGAACGCCACGACGACGTCGGCATCGCGGTCCACGCCGAGCACGGCGGCGGCCTGCCCGACGAGGACCTCGTCGCCGCCGTCGGAGTCCAGGAGCTGCTCCACGGTGCGGCGCCGGTCGCGCTCGCGCTCGTGCGCCAGGGCAGCGGCGGCCTCGGCGTAACCGGCCTGCACGTCGGTGGAGTGCTCCTCCACCGCCTCCCACAGCACCAGGGGCAGGTCGTGCCAGGCCGCGTCCCCCGTGCCCTGCGCACCGTCCCCGCCGTCCCCGCCGTCCCTGCCGTCCCTGCCCGGGTGCCGGTGCCCGGCCAGGGCGGACCAGACGATCCGGAAGTGCAGGCGGGTGCCGCGGGAGACGGCGGCCAGCGGCACCTCGAGGGCGGCACGGCGCCGGCCGATGTCGCGGGACAGCTCGGTGAGGCGGATGGGCACCGGCATGCCGAGCATCCGGCGCAGGATGCGCTCGTAGCTCCCGACGGCGTCGGCGAGGAGGGTGTCGCGGTCGATCACGCCGGTGCTGTACGGGGCGGTGGTGGACAGTTCCGCGACGAAGCCGGCGGCGAGCGCGTCCACGTCGCCGAGCAGCTCCACGAGCACCGCACGGGCCGGTCCGGTGTCGCCCACGTTTCGCCTCCCTCCCGTGTTTCGCGCGGGTTTCCCCCGTTGTGCCGATGCCCACCGGGGGAGGCCGAAACGGTACAGCGGGCGCCTTGCCGCACGGTGCCCGGCCGGGCGAGGCTCGGGTCCCCGCCGGGCCGGGTCCGCGGGGACCACCGACGCACCCCTGGGAGGGGAACACATGACGAGCGTGCGCGCGGCACTGGTGCAGGCCGCCTGGACGGGCGACAAGGAGAGCATGGTCAAGGCCCACGAGGAGTACGCCCGGCAGGCCGCCGGGATGGGCGCGCAGGTCGTGTGCTTCCAGGAGCTGTTCTACGGGCCGTACTTCTGCCAGGTGCAGGACGCCCGGTTCTACGCCTACGCCGAGTCCGTCCCCGGCCCGACGGTCGAGCGGTTCCAGGCGGTCGCCGCCGAGACGGGCATGGTCGTGGTGCTGCCGGTCTACGAGGAGGAGCGCCCCGGGGTGCTCTACAACACCGCCGCGGTGATCGACGCCGACGGCCGGTACCTCGGCAAGTACCGCAAGACGATGATCCCGCACGTGCAGGGGTTCTGGGAGAAGTTCTACTTCCGCCCGGGGAACCTCGGCTACCCGGTGTTCGACACCGCCGTCGGGAAGGTCGGCGTCTACATCTGCTACGACCGGCACTTCCCCGAGGGCTGGCGGGCGCTGGGCCTGAACGGCGCGGAGATCGTGTTCAACCCCTCCGCGACCAGCGCGGGGCTGTCGGAGTACCTGTGGAACCTGGAGCAGCGCGCCGCGGCGGTGGCCAACGAGTACTACGTGGGCACCATCAACCGCGTCGGGGTGGAGGAACTCGGCGACGACGACTTCTACGGGCAGTCGTACTTCTGCGACCCGGAGGGCAGGACGGTCGGGGAACCCGCCTCCCGCGGCTCGGACGAGGTCGTGGTGCGCGAGCTGGACATGGACCTGCTGCGGGAGGTGCGCCACCGCTGGCAGTTCTACCGCGACCGCCGCCCGGAGGCCTACGGCGACCTGGTGGTGCCGTGATCCTCGCGCCGCGGCGCACCCTCGTGTCCGGCGGCACCGTGGTCTCCGCCACCGGGGCCGCGCCGGCGGACGTCCTGGTGGAGGGGGAGAAGGTCGCCGCGCTGCTCACCCCCGGCCTGGCCGCGGGTTTCACGGTCGACGCCACGGTCGACGCCACCGGCATGTACGTCGTGCCCGGCGGGGTGGACGTCCACACCCACATGCAGCTCCCCTTCGGGGGCACCGAGTCCGCCGACACGTTCGAGACGGGGACCCGCGCGGCGGTGTGGGGCGGCACCACGACGATCGTCGACTTCGCGGTGCAGCGCGCCGGGGAGGTCGTGCAGGAGTCGCTGGCCGCCTGGCACGAGAAGGCCGCGGGCAACTGCGCCGTCGACTACGGCTTCCACATGATCCTCGGCGGGGTGGACGACGACGCCCTGAAGGCGATGGACCACCTCGCCGAGCACGAGGGCATCTCCAGCTTCAAGCTGTTCATGGCCTACCCCGGGGTGTTCCTCTCCGACGACGGGCAGATCCTGCGCGCGATGCAGCAGGCCACGGCCAGCGGCTCCACGATCATGATGCACGCGGAGAACGGCTCGGCGATCGACGTGCTCGTCGCGCAGGCCCTGGCGCGCGGGGACGTCGACCCCGTGCACCACGGCCTCACCCGCCCGGCGGCGCTGGAGGGCGAGGCGGTGAACCGGGCCGTCGCGCTGGCCGAGGTCGCCGGCGACACCCCCCTGTACATCGTGCACGTCTCCGCCTCCCAGGCGGTGCGGCGGATCGCGGAGGCACGCAGCGAGGGGCGCAACGTGTTCGCCGAGACGTGCCCGCAGTACCTGTACCTCACCCTGGAGGACCACCTGGCCGCCCCGGGCTTCGAGGGCGCCAAGTACGTGTTCTCCACACCGCTGCGCAGCAAGCACGAGAACCACCGGGCCGACCTGTGGAAGGCCCTGCGCACCGACGACCTGGCCGTGGTGTCCACCGACCACTGCCCGTTCTGCTTCGAGGACCAGAAGGAGCTGGGCCGGGGGAACTTCGCGCGGATCCCCAACGGCACGGGCGGTGTGGAGCACCGCCTGGACCTGGTCCACCAGGGTGTCGTGGACGGCCGGCTCAGCCTCCAGCGCTGGGTGGAGACGTGCTCCACCACACCCGCGCGGATGTTCGGGATGTACCCGCAGAAGGGGGTGATCGCCCCCGGCTCGGACGCCGACATCGTCGTGTACGACCCGCACGCGACCACCCGGGTCAGCGCCGCGACGCACCACAGCGCGGTCGACCACTCCGCGTTCGAGGGGTTCGTGCTGACCGGCGGGGTCCGGACGGTGCTCTCGCGCGGCACGGTCGTCCTCGACCGCGGCGTGTACTCCGGCCGCCCCGGGCACGGGCGCTACCTGCGCCGCGGCCCGTCCCAGTACCTGCGCTGAGCGCCGACCGAGAGGAGCTGCCGTGCAGTTCGGTGCCGTCTTCCAGACCGTGCCCCCGGCCGCGAGGGTGGTGGAGCTCGCCCGCCAGGCGGAGCTGCACGGTTTCAGCCACGTCTGGACGTTCGACTCCCACGTGCTGTGGGAGGAGCCGTACGTGGTGCACTCCGCGATCCTCGGCGCGACCCGCAAGGTCGTGGTGGGGCCGATGGTGACGAACCCCGCGACGCGGGAGTGGTCGGTGACCGCGTCCACGTTCGCCACTCTCAACGAGATGTACGGCCCCCGCACCGTCTGCGGGATCGGGCGGGGCGACTCCGCCGTGCGCACCCTGGCCGGGGAGCCGACGACGCTGGCGACCCTGCGCGAGAGCGTCCACGTCATCCGCGAGCTCGCCAACGGCCGCGAGGTGGAGCACCGCGGGCAGCGGCTGCGCCTGCCGTGGGCGCCGGTCACGCACGAGGGGAACCGCACCGAGGTCTGGGTCGCCGCGTACGGCCCGAAGGCGCTGCAGCTCACCGGTGAGGTCGCCGACGGGTTCATCCTGCAGCTGGCGGACCCCGACATCGCGGCGTGGACCATCAAGGCGGTGCGGGAGGCCGCCGAGCGGGCCGGGCGCGACCCGGCGTCCGTGCGGATCTGCGTCGCCGCACCCGCCTACACCGGCGACGAGGCGGACCTGCCCCACATGCGGGAGCAGTGCCGCTGGTTCGGCGGGATGGTCGGCAACCACGTCGCGGACCTCGTCGGCCGGTACGGCAGCGACGGGGCGGTGCCCGCGGCGCTCACCGACTACATCGCCGGCCGCACCGGCTACGACTACAACGAGCACGGGCGGGCGGGCAACTCGCACGCGGCGTTCGTGCCCGACGCGGTCGTGGACCGGTTCTGCCTGCTGGGCCCGCCGCGCAGGCACGTGGAGCGGCTGCGGGACCTGCAGTCCCTGGGCGTGGACCAGTTCGCGCTGTACCTGCAGCACGACGCGAAGGAGGCCACGCTGCGCGCCTACGGCGACGTGGTGATCCCGGCGCTGGCCGCACCCGCGCGGGCGCTGTCGTGAGGGCCGCGCGCAGCACCGGCGCGGCGCTGGCCGGCGTGGTGGTGCTGGTCCTGGCGTGGGAGGCGTACCGGGCGCTGGGCCCGGCCGGCGGGCTCCTCGTGGGCGGGGAACGGCTGCTGCCGCGCGCGGACCCGCGCTCCATGCCCGGCGTGGCGGACGTGCTGGCCGCCGCCGCGGCCCCGGAGGTGGCGCTGCCCGGCTCGCGCAGCGTCACCACCGCCGTCCTGGCGGCCTGCGCCGGGACGCTGCGCACCGCGCTGGGCGGCTGGCTGCTCGGCGCGGCGCTCGGGGTGGCGCTGGCGGTCGGGATGCACCGCGCCCGGTTCGTGGAGCGGGCGGTCCTGCCGTACGTGGTGCTGAGCCAGACCGTGCCGGTCGTGGCGGTGGCGCCCCTGGTGGCCGGGTGGGGCGGGCGGTTGCCGCTGCCCGGTGGCGGTGCCTGGCAGCCGTGGATGTCGGTGGTGGTGCTCTCGGCGTTCCTGGCGTTCTGCCCGGTCGCGGTGGGGGTGCTGCGCGGGCTGCACTCCCCCGCGCCGGCCGCGGTGGAGCTGTTCCGCGCCTGCGCGGCGGGCCGGGCGCGGACGCTGCTGGGGCTGCAGCTGCCCGC
This sequence comes from Kineococcus anabasis, assembly GCF_054590795.1. NCBI lineage: Bacteria > Bacillati > Actinomycetota > Actinomycetes > Kineosporiales > Kineosporiaceae > Kineococcus > Kineococcus anabasis. The sequence continues at coordinate 55,573 of NZ_BAAIHU010000002.1, read as the reverse complement.
GAGCGTGCCGTTCCTGCTGCCGGCGCTGCGCCTGGCCGCCGCGCAGGCCGTCGTCGGCGCGGTGGTGGCGGAGATCGCCACCGGGACCCGCGGCGGCATCGGGCGCCTGCTGCTGACCTACGCGCAGCAGTCGACGTCGCAGCCGGGGCGGCTGTACGTGGCGATCGCGGGTGCGGCGCTGCTCGGCCTGGCCGCGGCGGGGTTGGTGGCCCTGCTCGCCGTGCCGCTGCGCCGCAACGGGTTCCTACCCGCGGGGGCCCGCCCGTGAGCGCCGCCGTCCGCGTGCGCGGGCTGGAGCAGCGCTTCGGGGCCGTGCAGGCCCTCGCCGGGATCGACCTGGACGTGCCCGCGGGAGGTTTCACGTCCCTCATCGGGCCCTCCGGCTGCGGCAAGTCGACCCTGCTGCGCTGCATCGCGGACCTGGTGACCCCGACCGCCGGGGAGGTCCTCGTCGGGGGGCGCGGCGCCCGTCAGGCGCGGCTGGCGCACACCTACGGCATCGCGTTCCAGGCGGCGGGGCTGCTGGAGTGGCGCTCGGTGCAGCGCAACGTGGAGCTGCCCCTGGAGCTGCACGGGGTGCCGGCCCGGGAGCGGCGCGAGCGCGCCCGGCACCTGCTGGCGCTGGTGGGCCTGGCGGACATGGCGCGGATGCGGCCCTCGCAGCTGTCCGGGGGGATGCAGCAGCGGGTCGCGATCGCCCGGGCGTTGGCGGAGGAACCGCCGCTGCTGCTCATGGACGAGCCGTTCGGGGCGCTGGACGAGATGACCCGCGAGCGGCTGCAGGCGGAACTGCTCGCCCTGTGCGCCCGCACCGCCACCACCGTCGTGTTCGTCACGCACTCCATCGCCGAGGCGGTGTTCCTGTCCACACAGGTGGTGGTGATGTCGGCGCGGCCGGGACGGGTCGTGCGGGTGGTGGACGTGGACCTGCCGGGGCGCGGGGAGGCGGTGCGCAGCGACCCGGCGTTCTTCGCCGCGGTCACGCAGGTCCGCGAGGCGCTGCGCGGGCCGGGCCTGGCGGCGGTGGAGCGGTGAGCGCCCGCACGGTGCTGCCGCCGCTGCTGTTCGGCGCCGTGGTGCTGCTGGCCTGGCAGGCGGTGGTGGTGCTGGGGCGGGTCGCCTCGTTCGTGCTGCCCGCCCCCCTGGCCGTGGCGGGCGCGCTGGGCGGCTCGGCGGCGCAGGTGGTGTCCGCCGCGGGCGCCGCCGGCACCACCGCGCTGGTGGGCCTGCTGGCCGGGGCGCTGGCGGGGGTGGCGGCGGCCGTGCTGGCGGTGCGGGCACGGCTGCTGGACGAGGTGCTGTCCCCGCTGGCGGCGGCGGCGAACACCATGCCGATCATCGCGCTGGCCCCGGTGTTCAACGCGATGTTCGGCTCCACCAGCCCGGTGCCGCGCCGCCTCGTGGTGGCCGTGGCGGTGTTCTTCCCCGTCTTCGTCAACACCGCGCGCGGGCTGCGGCAGGTGTCCGCGACCCACCTGGAGCTGATGCGCTCCTACGCGGTGGGCGGCTGGGCCCTCACCCGGCACGTGCGGCTGCCCTCGGCGCTGCCGCACGTCTTCACCGGGCTGCGGCTGGCCTCCTCGGTCGCGGTGGTCGCCGCGGTCGTCGCCGAGTACTTCGGCGGCCTGCAGGACGGCCTGGGCTCGGCCATCACCTCCGCCGCCAGCAGCACCGCCTACCCGCGGGCGTGGGCGTACGTGGTGGGGGCCGTCGTGCTCGGCCTGCTGTTCTACCTGACCGCGCTGCTGCTGGAGCGGCTGCTGTCCCCCTCCCCCGCCCCGTCCGGGCGGGACCCCCTCGTGAAGGAGAACCCGTGAGCAGAGCAGTGTCCCGCCGCCTCCTGCTGTCCGCCGCCGCCGGCACCGGCCTGCTCGCCGCCTGCGGCACCGCCGGGGGACCCGCACCCGGCGCGACCGCGGCAGGCGGTGGCCTCACCCCTGTCCGGCTGCAGCTGCAGTGGGTCACCCAGGGGCAGTTCGCCGGGTACTTCGCGGCCCTCGCGCAGGGTTTCTACCGCGACGAGGGCCTCGACGTGCAGATCCTGGAGGGCGGCACGGACATCGTCCCGCAGACCGTCCTGGCGCAGGGGCAGGCGGACTACGCGATCGCGTGGGTGCCCAAGGCGCTGGCGTCGCGGGAGCAGGGCGCGGGCATCACGAACGTCGCCCAGGTGTTCCGGCGCTCCGGCACCCTGCAGGTGTCCGCCAGGGAGGCGGGCATCACCGCACCGGCGGACCTGCGCGGCAGGAAGGTGGGGAACTGGGGTTACGGCAACGAGTTCGAGCTGTTCGCGGCGATGACCCGGGCGGGGCTGGACCCGGCGCGCGACGTGACCCTCGTGCAGCAGCAGTTCGACATGCTCGGCCTGCTGCAGGGCGACCTCGACGCGGCGCAGGCCATGACGTACAACGAGTACGCCCAGCTGCTGGAGGCGGTGGACCCCGCGACCGGCGAGCTGTACACCGCCGACGACTTCACGGTCCTGGACTGGAACACCCTGGGCACCGCCATGCTCCAGGACGCGATCTGGGCGAACACCGAGCGCCTCGGCGACGCCGCGTACCAGGACACCACCGTGCGCTTCGTCAAGGCCAGCCTGCGCGGCTGGGCGTACGCCCGCGACGAGCCCGAGGCCGCGCGCGACGTGGTGGTGGCGGGCGGCTCCACCCTCGGCGCCAGCCACCAGCTGTGGCAGGTCAACGAGGTCAACAAGCTCATCTGGCCGGCGCCCGCGGGGGCGGGGGTGCTCGACGAGGCGGCGTGGCGGCAGACCGTGGAGGTGGCCCGGGGAACCCGCAACGCCGACGGGCAGAGCGTCATCACGGCCGAGCCGGACGGCTCCGCGTTCACCACCGAGTACGTGGAGAAGGCGCTGGACGCGCTGCGGGCGGACGGGGTGGACGTGACGGGCGAGAGGTTCTCCCCGCTGACCGTGACCCTCGCGGAGGGCGGGGTGTGAGCGCGGCACGCGCCCGGGCGGACCCGGGTCAGGGCCGGTGCGCCCCCCGGCGCCGGCGCCCGGCGAGCAGGGCGCCGCCACCGGTGAGCAGCAGCAGGGCCGCGAGGGTGAGCAGGGGGGCGGTGTCGGTGCCCGTCCGCGCGAGGCGGCGCCCGGCGCCCGGGGCCGGGGTGGTCGCGGGCGTGCGGGTGCCCGGCGAGGCGGTCCGCGGCCCCGTCGTGGGCGCGGGGACCGGACCGGGGGTGCGCTCCCGGGTCGGTCCGGCGCTCGGGGTGGCGGTCGGCGCGGTCGTCGGACGGGCCGTCGGCGCTGCGGTGGGCACCGGGGGCCGACCCGGCGCCGTGGTCGGCGCCGTCGTCGGAACCGTCGTCGGAACCGTCGTCGGAACCGTCGTCGGCGCCGTCGTCGGGGCCGTCGTCGGCGCGGTGGTCGGGGCCGTCGTCGGCGCGGTGGTCGGGGCCGTCGTCGGCGCGGTGGTCGGGGCCGTGGTCGGCGCGGGGTTCGCGGGCGGTGGCGGTGCGGGAGGCGCCGCGACCGTCGTCGTCGCGGTGGCGGTCGTGCGGGTGCTGCCCTGCGGCGGGTCCGCCGAGGCGGTGGCCGTGTCCGTGCGGCCCCCGGCCGCCACGTCCGCGGCGGTGAGCGCGTAGAACCCGGAGGTGCACGTGGCCCGCGCACCGGGGGCCAGCGGGCCCGGCGGGCAGGTGACGGGCGCCGGCAGGCCGCTGACCTGCACGTCCGCGACCGTCACGTTGCCGCTGTTGGTCACCACGACCGTCCAGCGCAGCGTCTCGCCGGCGTCCAGCGCGCGGTCCCCGTCGGCGTCGGCCCAGGCGGTGCTCTGCGCCGCGCTCAGGGCCGGTGCCGCGGCGACCACCGGCACCCGGTCCGTGGCCGGTGCGGAGGTCACCGGGACACCGGCCTGCGCCCACACGCCCACGGCGCGCGCCGCGTTGGCGATCCCGAGCCCGGTGTCCACGTCCGCCTGCGTCACCGGGTGGATCCGGGGAGCGGTGCACGTCGTGGACTCCCCCGGCGCGAGGGTGGTCCGCAGGCAGGTGCCGGTGCCCACGAGGTCGTCCTCGACGGCGACGGCGCTCATCGGCACGTTGCCGGTGTTGGTCACCACGTAGGTGAACGTCACGTCGTCGCCGGCGCGGGCGCCGGACAGCGCCACCACCGCCGCGGGTGCCGCCACCACCGCGGCGGGTGCCGCCGAGAGCGGCCGCACGGCGCGCGGGGCCGCGAGGGCGGCGGGACGCGCGGGGGTCCGCCCCGCGCCGGCCGACAGCGTGGCCGTCGTCGTGAGGCCGAGCCGCGGGGCGGCGGGGACGACGCGCAGCGTCGCGCCCGCCTCGTCGTCGCCCGCCTGCGGGTCCGGCGAGGACGCCCCGACCCGCGCGGTGCGGGCGAAGGTGGTGGCGGCGTAGGTGAGCGGCAGGGTGGAGTCCAGCACGACCTCCCACGTGGCCCCGGGCGCCAGGGTGTCGCGGGCGCAGACGACCGCGCCGCCGTCCGGGGTCAGCCCCTCCGCGCCGACCGCACCGGAGAACGCGCAGCCGGGCGCGCTCCCGGTGTCCGGGACCGGCTGCCCGGCGGGCACCGCGGAGCGCAGCACGACGCCCTCGGCGCGGGTGGGGCCGGCGTTGGCGACGACGAGGCGCTGGCGCACCCGGTCGCCGGCCTCCGCGTCCGCACCGGGGCCGGAGAGGTTGGTGATCGTGTGGGTGAGCGACAGGCCGGACTCCAGCTCGATCGTGAAGTCCACGACGCCGCTGTCGTCGGAGGGGTCGGCGTCGGCGGTCCCGGAGACCGCCGTCGTGCTGGCGCGGGCGGGACCCTCCTCCGCGTCCGCCGAGATCACGGCGGTCCCGGTGATCTGCACGGCGCCGCGGTCCAGCGGCGAGGCCGTCGGCGGGTGCACCGCCAGCGGGTCGTACGGCGCCAGGTGGGGCAGCCGGCACGCGGCCGGGGTGCAGAACGGGTTCGCCGTGCGCACGATCGTCACGCCCGGGGGCAGCACGGTGCGGAAGGACACGTCCGTCGCGGTCGAGGGCCCCTGGTTCACCACCGTGAGCGTGAACGGCACGGAGTCGCCCGGCCGCGCGGTCGTCGTGGGCAGCGCGAGGGTGACACCGACGTCCGCCGAGGCGGTGCCGGTGGAGCGCACCGCCGCGACGTTGTCCGCGGGGTCCGGGTCGGGCGTGGTCGCGGCCACCGCGACGGTGTTGTTCACCGCGCCGCCACCGGAGGGGGACAGGGCCACGACGATCGTCACGTCCGTGGTCGCGCCTGGTGCCAGCTCGGGGACGCGGCACTCCAGGATGCCGGTGCCGCCGGGGTCGAGGACGCACGTCCCGCCGGGCACCGAGGCGCTGCGGAACGTCGCACCGGAGGTGATCGGGTCGGTGAGGGAGATCCCCCGCGCCGACGACGGGCCGGTGTTCGTGATCCGCGCGGTGTACGTGACCTCGGCGCCGGCGACGGGCGTGGCCGGGGAGTGCGCCAGGGTGACGCCGAGCCCGGCCGAGGCCGACACCGCCGCCGACACGGAGGCGGAGCTGTCGGCGGGGTCCGGGTCGACGACCGCGCTGCCGGCCGCCGCGGAGAAGGCGTACCGGGTGCCGGGCTCCGCCTCGGCGGGGACGTCCCCGGTCACCGTCACCGTCCGGGCCTCTCCCACGGCGAGGGAGCCGTAGCCGCAGGTCACGCTCGTCCCGGCGACCGAGCACGTCCCGCCCGGGGAGGTGGCGCTCACGCCGCTGAGCGCCGCGGGGACCTGCGCCACCACGCGCGCGTCCGGTGCCGCGCTCGGACCGGTGTTCGTGACCGTGGCCTCGTACCGCACCGGGCGGCCCGCCACCGGGCGCGGGTCCACCTGCGCGGCGGTGACGGCGAGGTCGGCGCGGCGGCCGATGGCGAGGGAGCCGCCCGCCTGGTCGTCGGCCGGGTCGGGGTCGGGGGAGGTGGCGCTCACCCGCACCGTGCGGGTGAACGCCGCGTCGAGGGTGGAGGTGGGCAGGGTGGAGTCGAGGGTCAGCTCCCACGTCGCGCCGTCGGCCAGGACGTCCCGGCCGCACACGAGGCTGCCGCCGTCGGCGGAACGCCCGTCGGGGGTCACCGCACCGCTGAACGCGCAGGTGCCGGTGGCCGTGGTGACGAGCGGGACGGGCTGCCCCGCGGGCACCACCTGGCGCAGCACGACGCCCTCGGCGCGGGTGGGACCGGTGTTGGTGACGACGACGCGCTGGCGGACCCGGCCGCCGGCGACGGCCTCGGCGCCGGGGTCGGCGGAGTCGGGGTTGACGACGGTCTGGGTGACGGCGAGGTCCGCGGCCAGCGCGATGGTGAAGTCCACCGCGTCGGAGTTGTCCGACGTGTCCGGGTCCGCGGTGGGCGAGACGACGGTGGTGCTGGCGCGGGCGGGGCCCGCCGCGGCGTCGGCGCCGATGACGGCGGTGCCGGTGATGACGACGACGCCGTTGGCGGGCTCGGCCGGGCCGGAGGGGTCGTGCGGCGGCAGGACCGGCAGGGTGCACGTGGTGGCCGAGCAGTACGGGCTGGCGGGACGCACGATCGTCACCCCGGCCGGGACGACCGTGCCGAAGGAGACGTCCGTGGCCGTGGAGGGCCCGTGGTTGGTCACGGTCAGCGTGAACGGCACCGACTGACCCGGGCGGGCCGTGGTGGCGGGGATGTCCAGGTCCACCGCCAGGTCCGCCACCGCGCTGCCCGTGGCCGAGATCGCCCGGCTGTTGTCCCCGGCGTGGGGGTCGGGCGTGGTGGAGGTCACCGAGACGGCGTTGCTCACCGCGCCGGACCCGCTCGCGGTGAGGCGCACGACGACGGCCACGTCCGCCGCCGCGCCGGGGGCGACGTCCGGCACGGTGCACTCCACCGTCCGGGTGGCGTCGGTGTAGGCGCACGTGCCGCCGGGCACCGAGGCGCTGCGGAACGTGGAGCCGGTGGGGATCGTGTCGGTGAGCACGATGCCGCGCGACACCGAGGGCCCGGCGTTGCGGATGGTGGCGGTGTAGGTGACGTCCTGGCCCGTCACGGGCGGGTCCGGGGTGCTGGTGAGGCCGACCGTCAGGTCCGCGGACGCGGTGACCGCCCCGGAGACGGAGGCGGAGTCGTCCGACGGGTCCGGGTCGTGGACGGTGCTGGAGACCGACGCGGACACGGTGTGCTGCGCGCCGGGCGTCGCGGAGGAGGCGACGGTGCCGGTCACGGTCACGGTCCGCTCCTCCCCCGGCGCGAGGGAGGCGTGGTCGCACACCACGTCGGCGCCGGTGACGGTGCAGGTACCGCCCGCCGAGGTGGCGCCCGCACCGGTGAGCGTCGCCGGCAGCCGCACCCGGACGCGGGTGGCCGGGGCCGCGGCGGGCCCGGAGTTGGTGACCGTGACGGTGTGCACGACCGGCCGGCCGGCCACGACCTGGGCCGTGGCCCGGGCCACGGCGACGGCCAGGTCCGCCGCCGCGTCGACCGGCAGGGAGGTGGTCACCTCGTCGCCGCCCGCCACGGGGTCGGGTGAGGAGGCGCTCACCCGCGCGGTCCGGGTGAACGCCGAGCCGGTCCAGGAGACCGGCAGGGTGGTGTCGAGGACGACCTCCCACGCGGCGCCGGCGGCGAGGGAGTCCAGGGTGCAGACGACGCTGCCGCCGTCGGCGGACAGCCCGTCGGGGGTCGTGGCGCCGGAGAAGGCGCAGTGCTGGGCGCCGGTCGTGACCTCGGGGACCGGCTGGCCGGCGGGTACCGCCGAGCGCAGGACGACGCCCTCCGCGCGGGTCGGGCCGGCGTTGGTGACGACGAGCCGGTCGCGCACGCGTCCTCCGGGCACGGCGTTGCCGCCGGTGTCCGGGTTCGTGAGCGTCTGCGCGACGGACAGGTCGCCCTCCAGCAGGACGGTGAACTCCACGGTGTCGGAGTTGTCCGCCGGCTCGCCGTCCGCGGTCGGGGACGTGACGGCGGTGCTCGCCCGGGCGGGGCCCTCCTCCACGTCCTGCCCGAACACGGCGGTGCCGGTGATGACGACGACGCCGTTGGCGGGCTCGGCCGGGCCGGAGGGGTCGTGCGGCGGCAGGACCGGCAGGGTGCACGTGGTGGCCGAGCAGTACGGGCTGGCCGGGCGCACGATGCTCACCCCGGCCGGGACCACCGTGCCGAATGAGACGTCCGTGGCCGTGGACGGGCCGCGGTTGGTCACCGTCAGCGTGAACGGCACCGAGTCCCCCGGGCGGGCCGTCGCCGCGGGGATGTCCAGGTCCACCGCCAGGTCCGCCACCGCGCTGCCGGCCGAGTGGACCGAGGCACCGTTGTTCCCCGCCTGCGGGTCCGGTGTCGTGGCGGTCACCGAGACGGCGTTGGCGAGCTGCCCGCTGCCTGCGGGGTCGAGCCGCAGCACGACCGTGACGTCGGTGGCGGCGCCGGGTGCGAGGTCGGGCACGGCGCAGCGCACGGTGCGGGTGGTGCCCGACCAGGTGCAGGTGCCCCCGGGCACCGAGGCGCTGCGGAACGTCGAGCCCGTGGCGACGGGGTCGGTGAGGACGACGCCGCGCGACACCGAGGGACCCGTGTTCGTGACCGTCGCGGTGTAGGTGACGTCCTGGCCCGCGGAGGGGGCCTGCGGGGAGTGCGCGAGGGACACGGACAGGTCGGCCGACGCGGAGACCGAGCTGGACACCGAGGCCGTGTTGTCGGCCGTGGCCGGGTCGCCCGCCGCGCTCGACGCCGTCGCCGAGAGCACGTACTGCGTGCCGGGCGCCGCGTCGGCGGGAACGTCCCCGGAGAGGGTGACCGTCCGGCTCTCCCCCGCCGCGAGCGAGGAGTGCTCGCACACGACGTCGGGGCCGCTGACGGTGCAGGTGCCGCCGGGCGAGGAGGCGCTGACACCGGTGAGCGCCGCGGGCGGCCGCAGGCTCAGCCGGGCCGCGGGCGCGTCGCTGGGGCCGGCGTTGCGCAGCGTCGCGGTGTACTCCACCGGCCGGCCGGCCACGACCTGCGCGGTGGTCCGCGCCAGCGTCACCCCGAGGTCGGCCCGCTGGACCACGCCGAGGGCGGTGGTCACCGCGTCGTCGCCCGCCACCGGGTCGGGCGAGGAGGCGCCGACCCGCGCGGTCCGGGTGAAGCTCGTCTCCCGGTAGGAGGCCGGCAGGGTGGTGTCCAGCACCACCTCCCAGGTCGCGGCGGAGGCCAGGAGGTCCCTCGTGCAGACGACGCTGCCGCCGGTGGTGGTGTTCCCGGAGAAGGCGCAGGCGCCGGCGCCGGTGGTGATCGTGGGCACGGGCTGCCCGGCGGGCACGGGCGAGCGCAGCACGACCCCCTCGGCGCGGGTCGGGCCGGCGTTGGTCACGACCAGGCGCTGGCGGACGCGGCCACCGGCGACCGCCTCGGCGGTCGGGTCGGCGGCGTCGGGGTCCGTGGTGGTCTGGGTGAGCGACAGGTCGGACTCCAGCTCGATCGAGAAGTCCACCGCGTCGCTGTCGTTGCCGGGGTTCGTGTCCGTCGTCGGGGACACCACGGTCGTGCTCGCCCGCTGGGGGCCGGCCTGCACGTCCGGCGCGAACACGGCCGTGCCGGAGATCCGCACCGCACCGCCGTCCAGGCCGCTCTTCGTGGGGTCGTACGGCGCCAGGTAGGGCAGGGTGCAGGCGGTGGCGGTGCAGAACGGGCTGGGTGAGCGCACGATCGTCACGCCCGGTGGCACCACGGTGCGGAAGGACACGTCCCTGGCCGTGGAGGGGCCGCGGTTGACGACGGTGAGCGTGAACGGCACGGACTCCCCCGGCCGCGCGGTCGTCCGGGGGATCTCCAGGTCGACGCCCACGTCGGCCACGGCGGTGCCGCCGGACTGCACCGAGGAGGTGTTGTCGGCGCTGCTCGGGTCGGGGGTCGAGGCCGCCACGGCGACGCCGTTGTTCACCGCGCCGCCCCCGTCCGGGGACAGGCCCACGACGATCGTCACGTCCGTCGAGGCGCCCGGGGCGAGGTCCGGCGCCGTGCACTCCACCGTGCGGTTCACCGTCCCCGTCCCGGCGCCGGTGGTCACGAGCGTGCACGTGCCCCCGGGCACCGAGGCGCTGCGGAAGGTCGCGCCGGTGGCGATGGGGTCGGTCAGGGAGATGCCGCGCGCCAGGGAGGGGCCGGCGTTGGTGATCCGCGCGGTGTAGGTGACGTCCTGCCCGGCCACGGGGGTCGCCGGGGCGTGGCTCAGGACGACCCCGAGGTCGGCGGACGTCGTCACCGCGCGGGTCAGCGAGGCCGAGCTGTCGGCGGGGTCGGGGTCGCGGGCCGCGCTCGTCGCGGAGGCGGAGAAGGCGTACTGGGTGCCCGCCGCCGCGCCGGCGGGGACGGCGCCGGAGACGGTGACGGTGCGCTGCTCCCCCACGGGCAGCGAGGCGAGGTCGCAGGTGAGCGCCGTCCCGGAGACGGTGCACGTCCCGCCCGGCGCACCCGCCGCGGCGCCCGTGAGCCCGGCGGGCAGCTGCGCGCTCAGGCGCGTGGCCGTGGCCGTGCTGGGGCCGGTGTTGGCGACCGTCGCGGTGTACTGGACCGGCCGGCCGGCGAGGAGCTGCGCGGTGGTCTGCGCGACGGTGACGGCCAGGTCGGCGGAGGGGTTCACGGCCGTGCTCAGCGGCTGCGACGTGGAGGTGGCGGACGCGGCGGTGAGGGGGTCGGTGTACGTCGTCGTGAGGTCGTTGGTGATCGTCGTCCCGGCGGTGGAGGCACCCACCTGCACCTTGTAGGACACGGTGCGGCTCTCCCCGGGCGCGAGCGAGCCCCCGGCGCTCGCCGTGGCGCCGGTGCCGATCCGCACGCGCACGGTGCGGTTCGCGGCGTCGTGCTCGCCGGCGTCGTTGCCCGCGCCGTCGGTGAGCGCCGTGGTCGTCGAGCCGCTGGTGACCCGCAGCGAGTTCGGCACGTAGGTGGTGCCGGGCGGCAGCACGTCGCTCACCACGGAGGCGTTCGCGGGGTTGCCGCCGTGGTTGGTGGCGGTGGCGGTGTAGGTGAGCACGTCGCCCACGTCGGCGGTCGCGGTGCCCGAGGGCGTGGTGACGGTCGCCGAGGTGATGACGCACGGGCTCGTGCCGAAGGAGATGCCGTCGAGGAAGTTGCCGACCGTGGCGCTGCTGCCGGGGCTGAGGGACACGAACGCGAACCGGGTGGTCGTCTGCCCCGGCGGGACGAGGTAGGTGCCGCTGTACGTGGCCCAGCCGGAGGTACCGGTGGCCATCTGGCGCTGTCGCACGGCGAGCCCGCCCGGCGCGCCGATCTCCAGGGCCATGGTGTCGGTGCCGGAGCGGCCGCGGTGCTGCAGCTGCCAGCGCAGCGGCTGCCCCGGTACGGTGGCGACGTCCTGGTAGAGGGTCGAGACCTGGTTGGCGTTGAGCTCGACGAACTGCCCGCCCGAGCCCGCAGGGACGTTGTTGAAGCCGTCCTGCCAGATCTCGATCTGCTTGTCGCCCGCGGTGGTGCGCCAGCCGGGGACGTCGTCGTGGCTGCGGGTGCCGTAGCTCCTGCTGCCCGGCAGGACGGGCTGCTCGAAGCCGCCGTTGACCAGGGTCGCGCCGACGGGGCAGGAGGCCGGGTTCTGCGCCGCCGTCGCCGGGGCCGCGGGGACCGCCACCAGCAGGCTCGTCAGCAGCGTCACCAGCAGCGCGGCGGTGAGGAGCCTCGCGGCCCCGCTCCTCGGCGGCTCGGACCCCACGCGCACTCCCCCGCTCCAGCGACGTGACCAGGTCGCCCCTCCCATCGGCGGCCGGGGGCGGGACCTGAGACACCGGGGCGTGGCGGCCCCGCGCCGGTCCCTGGCCGGGTCCGGCGGACCGGTGGCAGGCTGCCGGGGTGACCTCCGCCGAAGCGCGCACCGCCGTGATCGTCGACGTCCTCACCGAGGCCTTCGCGGACCTGGTGGCCGCCGACCCCGCGGCCTTCCGGCACAAGTACCGCAAGATGGCCGCCGACCCGTTCGCGTTCTACCGGGGCACGGCCTGCCTGTTCTTCCGGGACGTCGCGGCGCGCGAGGACCCGTGGGCGGACGCCCGCACCGGCAGGGTGTGGATCCAGGGCGACCTGCACGCGCAGAACTTCGGCACCGCGATGGACGGCACGGGCCGGCTGGTGTTCGACGTCAACGACTTCGACGAGGCCTACCTGGGGCACTTCACGTGGGACCTGCGGCGCCTGGCGGCCAGCGTCGCCCTGCTGGGCTGGACGAAGGCGCTGCCCGACCTGGTCATCACCGGCCTCGTCGAGGTGTACGTGCGCGCCTACCTGGACCAGGTCCACGTCTACGCCGCCGGCGAGCCGGACGAGGAGTGGTCCCTGCGGCTGGGCACCGCCACCGGCGCGGTGCGCCTCGCGCTGCTGGAGGCGCAGCTGTCGACGCGGGTGGGACTGCTGGAGAGGGTGACCGTGGTGGACGACTACGAGCGCCGGTTCCGGCACGGCCCGGGCGTGCGGTCGCTGGAGGACGGCGAGCGCGCCGTGGTGGAGGCCGCCTACGGGCGCTACCTCGACACCATCCCCGCGGCGAAGCGGTTCCGCAGCGGCACCTACACGCTCAAGGACGTCGTCGGCAGGAGCGGGTTCGGGATCGGCAGCGCGGGGCTGCCCGCGTACAGCCTGCTGGTGGAGGGGGCCAGCGAGGCGCTGGAGAACGACGTGGTCCTCACCGTGAAGCAGGGCGGTGTGCCCGCGGCGAGCCGGGTGGTGGACGACCCGCGGCCCGCGGAGTGCTTCGAGCACCAGGGCCACCGCACGACGGTGTCGCGGCGGGCGCTGCAGGCGCACGCCGACCCGTGGTCGGGCTGGTGCCGCATGGAGGGCGGCCCGCACGACGGGGTGGGTTTCGTGGTGGCGGAGTTCTCCCCCTACGAGGCGGACCTGGACTGGTCGCAGCTGACGGAGGTGGCGGACCTGGCGGAGGTGCTGGCGCAGCTGGGCCGGGCCACGGCCAAGGCCCACTGCGTGTCCGACGTGGACGACCCGACCACACCGCTCGTGGACTTCCAGGTGGAGGACGCGGTCGTCGAGGCGGTCTCCGGGCGGGAGGACGAGTTCGTCGAGGACGTCGTGGCGTTCGCCCACGAGTACGGCCTGCGGGCCCGGACCGACCACGTCCTGTTCGTGGACGCCTTCCGCTCCGGGCGGATCGGGTAGCCCTCCGCCCGCGGCGCCCCGCGGGTGGCCGGCTCCGGGCGGGTTGACATCCATCGCTTGTGACTGTCTACTCACTCACAAGAGCCCGTCCAGCACCCGCCGAGGAGTTCCCCCCGTGTCCCGCACCAGCACCCCCCGCACCGCCGCCCCCCGCACCGCCGTCCGCCGCACCGCTGCCTCCCGCACCGCCGTCCGCCGCACCGGGGGCGCCCTCGTGGCGGCGGCGACCGCCCTCGCCGTCGCCCTGCCCACCACGGCGGCGGCCGCGGCCCCGCCGCAGCGCGACGTCCGCATCGACGCCTCGGCCCCCGTCATCACCCGCGACGACATCGTCATCGACGCCCCGCTGCACACCGTCTGGGAGGTGCAGACCGACGTCGAGGGCTGGCCCTCCTGGCAACCCGGCGTCACGGCGCTCGAGAAGCTCACGGGCGGGCCGCTGCGCGCCGGATCGCGGTTCCACTGGCTCGTCGAGGGCCTCGACGTCACCTCCACGGTGCGGCAGGTCCGCCCCAACCGCCGGATCGTCTGGGGCGGGCCGGGCAACAGCATCGACGCGGTCCACGTCTGGACGTTCACGCCCCGCCCCGACGGCGTCCACGTGCACACCGAGGAGTCCTGGAGCGGGGCGCCCGTCGAGGCCGACGTCGCCTGGGCCCAGCACGTGCTGGACGAGTCCCTCGACGCCTGGCTGCACAACCTCGAGGCGGAGGCCGAGCGCCGCAGCGGCGCGGCCCGCTGAGCGGGGGTCACCCGGCGCCCGGCCCCCGCCCCACCAGCGGTGGTCCAGGAACTCGCCGCCGGAGGTGACCACGACCCGGTCGCCGTCGGGGTGGCCGGCGCCGGTGCGGGCGTGCGTGGCGTACAGGGTGAGGCCGACGACCGCGAGGCCGCCCACCAGGTTGCCCGGGACGGCGGGGATCTCGTTCCACAGCAGGTGGTCCACGACGGAGAAGTCGCCGCCCAGGATCAGCCCGGAGGGGAAGAGGAACACGTCCACGATGGAGTGTTCGAAACCCGTGGAGACCATCCGGTTGCACAGCACCGCCCGCACGAACGGCGTCAGCATCCCGGCGGCGCCGTGCTCGACGTGACCCGGGGTGCGGCCCTCGCCGGTCGCGCCGCGCCGCTGCCCCACCTCGTCCGGCGGCAGGGAGAACCCGATCGGGAAGGGCAGGGCACCCAGGAGCGGCTGCCCGGTCCGGACGGTCACGGTGACCGCGAACGCCGCGGACAGCGCGAGCACGGCGCCCGCCGTGCAGGCCCGGATCACGGGGTCGCGGGGGTGAGGACCGGGTGCCGGCCGGGTGGTCTACGGTCGCTCCATGGGCCGGCGACTGGTCGTGATCGGGGGCGACGCGGCGGGCGCCAGCGCCGCCTCGCAGGCGAGGAAACGGGCACCCGACCTCGAGGTGGTGGTGTTCGAGCGCGGCCGGGCCACGTCCTACTCCGCCTGTGGGATCCCCTACTGGATCGCCGGCACCGTCGGCGAGGAGTCCGCCCTGATCGCCCGCACCCCCGACGAGCACCGGGCCGCCGGCATCGACGTGCGGATGCGCACCGAGGTGACCTCGATCGACCTGGACCGGCGGGAGGTCACCTGGCGGGACCTCACCGACGGGCAGGAGGGCAGCGACGGCTTCGACGACCTCGTGTACGCCACCGGCAGCGTGCCGATGCGCCCCCCGGTGCCCGGGATCGACGCGCCGGGCGTGCACGGCGTGCAGACCCTGGACGACGGGGCCGCGCTGCGCGCCGCGCTCACCGGCCGGGAGGTGCGCAGGGTCGTCGTGGTGGGCGGCGGCTACATCGGCCTGGAGATCGCCGAGGCGTGCCGGGTACGCGACCTCGAGGTCACCGTCGTGGACCGCTCCGCCACCCCGGTCGGCACCTTCGACCCCGACGTCGGGCAGGCCATCGCCGAGGCGGTGCGGGACATGGGCATCGAGCTGGTGATGTCGGACGCGGTGGCCGCCGTCGGCACCGGCCCGGACGGGTGGGCGGACGCCGTGCTCACCGCGAGCGGGCGGCGGCTGCCGGCGGACCTGGTGGTCCTGGGGCTGGGGGTGCGGCCGGACGTGGCCCTGGCGCGGGAGGCCGGCATCCCGCTGGGACCCTCCGGCGGCATCGCGGTCGACGCGCGCATGCGCACCGGCGCGGAGGGCGTCTGGGCGGCCGGGGACTGCGTGGAGTCCTGGCACCGCCTGTCCGGGCAGCGGGCCGTCATCGCGCTCGGCACCCACGCCAACAAGCAGGGCCGCGTCGCCGGCATCAACATCGCCGGCGGGTACGCGACGTTCCCCGGGGTCATCGGCACCGCCGTGACGAAGGTGTGCGACCTGGAGGTCGCGCGCACCGGGCTGTCCAGCGCGGAGGCGGAACGGGCCGGTTTCTCCTTCGTCACCGCGTCCGTGGACTCCACCACCCGCGCCGGCTACTTCCCCGGGGCGGCGCCGATCCGCGTCAAGATGCTCGCCGAGCGGCGCAGCGGGCGGCTGCTCGGCGCGCAGATCGTCGGGCGGCAGAACTCCGCAAAGCGGATCGACACCCTCGCGGTGTGCATCTGGAACGGGATGACCGTCGAGGAGGTCCTCTCCCTCGACCTGGCCTACGCGCCGCCGTTCTCCCCCGTGTGGGACCCGGTCCTCATCACCGCCCGCAAGGCGTTCGAGGCCGTGGAGGCCGACGTCCGGGAGCTGTGAGCCCTCAGGCCCGCGGGCCCTCCAGGTCCTGCGGTGCCAGGCGCCGGCTGCCGACGTAGTAGAGGACGTCCCCGCCGCTGACCGGGGTGTCCCAGCCGGGGCTGACCCGCAGGCCCCCGCGGGTGCGCAGCGCCAGCAGCGTCGCCCCGAAACCCCGCCCGACGTGGACCTGGCAGTCCCCGAACCCCCTGCGCGCGAACGACTCCGGCAGCCGCAGCGAGTAGGTGCTGCCGTGCCCGCCGCTGCGCATCAGGTCCGAGTACACCTGCGTGATCCCGGGGTCCAGGGCCTCCTCCGTGATGAGGTACGGCATGTGCCACTGCACGCACTGCACGGCGGGGTTGACGTAGCCGAAGTGCTCGCTGCGGCCCATGTCCCGCAGCGCGGCGACCAGGTGCACGTCCGGGTTGGCGTGGTCGACGGCCACGGCGATCGCGAGGGTCTCGTTGTCGTCGTGGCCGTCGACGACGACCGTGCGCGCCCGCTCCACGCAGGCGCGGCGCATGACGTCCGCGGTGGTGAGCTCCCCGCGCACGAAGTGCACGTCCGGGTCCTCCGCCAGGGGGTCCGTGGCGACGTCGTCCTCCCACGCGCACAGCGCCACGTGCAGGCGGCCCTCGGCGGTCAGCTCGGCGACGATGCGCTCGCTGCGCCCCGCGGTGTACCCCAGCAGGACGACGTGGTCCGCCAGGTCCAGGTCCAGGACACCCCTCATGCGCCTCCCCCTCGACGTCGTGATGTGCTCCGCGAGCCGGGTGAACAGCACCGTGAGCGTCACGATGCCGCCCACGATGACGTAGACGCCGACGAGGCGGCCGCCCGTGGTCTGCGGGAACAGGTCGCCGTAGCCCACGGTCGCCGCGGTCACGACGAAGTACCACCAGAAGTTCCCCGGCCGCGCGATGTCGCCGCCGGGCTCCAGCAGCGCCATCGCGGCCCAGCTCGTCAGGAACACCCCGAGGCCGATCAGCAGCGGCAGCCGCCACCCGGTCAGGCGGGCCCGCAGGAGGCACTGGAGGCGGCGGACGAGGAACAGCACGCCGTCGGCCTCCTCCGCGCCGTCGCGGGACCCCTCGCCCCACCTGCCCGCATCCTCTCAGAAGTGCGCGCCGGCGGCGTCGAGAACGGGGACGAGCTGCGCCTCCTCGTACGCCAGGTGGGTGAGCAGCTGTTCCACGAGGCGGTCGACGGAGGCCAGGACGGCCTCCCGCCCACCCGGGCCGTCGAGGGCGGCCCGCAGCTGCGCCAGCAGCTCCGCGACGCGAACGTGCTCCGCGCCCAGCCGGTCGATGGTCCCCGCCAGCTCCGGGTGCTGCTGGGCGAGGGCGGGGAACATGCCCCGGTCCTCCACCGAGTGGTGGAACTCCAGCCCCTGGCAGACGGTGAGGCAGTTGACGCGCAGCTGGGCGCCGAGGCCCGGGCCCGAGCGCGCCACCTCCGCGCGCACCAGGGCCAGCTCCCGGCGGAACGCGTCGTGGACCAGCCGCAGGGCCTGGCCCCACGACGTCGCGTTCGGGCTCGGGACGCCGGTGCGCTGCAGGGCGACGACGGGCAGGAGGCGGCCCGCCTGCTCCTGGTACCGCGCCCACCCGGGCTCGGCCTCGGCGGCGCGGCGGAACAGGGCGTCCCGCTCGGCGCCCGCCAGGACGACGGCGCGCGCGGGGTACGTGAAGACGCCGTCCTCGACGGTGACGCGCGGATCGGCCAGCACGTTGCGGAACCACTGCGGGTGCCGCGGCGAGCCCCCGGCGGAGGCGATGACGAGGAGGCGGTCCTGCTCGTCGGGCAGGTAGGCGAGCGGGGTGGTGTGGCGGGCGCCGGTGCGGGCGCCGGTGGTGGTGAGCAGGAGCAGGCGGGCGTCCTCGAACATCCCGCCGACGCGGCCGGCGTTGGCGCGGAACTCCTCGACGACCTGCTGGTTGAAGGGGTGGGGCACGGGCGTCTCCAGGGGTGCGGTGGCCCGCGCGGCGTGCGCGGGCAGGCAGGGGTTCCGCGCGGTGGGCGCGGGCCGGGGGTGGAACCCGTCGGGTTCGTGGGCGCCCGCGGTGGGCGCGGGTGGTGGGGTGTGCTCGACGCCCCGGTGGGGCGGAGCGGTGCCGTGCCGTGCCGTGCCGTGGGGGGTGGGCCGCGGGCCCACCCGGTTCTCACGCTCCGGCCGGGCGACTTCCTCGTGCGTGGCCCATGGCCGACCCGGCAGTCACGGGGACGACGCTAGGGGCGTCCCGCCCGCCGTGGCAAGGGGCGCGCGGGGTGCTCGTGCCGGGCGCGGCCGCACCCGCTGCGCGGGGACGTTGCGCCGCGACACGCCCGCGCGGCGCGCGCGGAACGTCCCCGCCCCCGGCCGGGCGGGGCCCCCGCGGGGACGTTGCGCCGCGACACGCCCGCGCGGCGCGCGCGGAACGTCCCCACCCCGGCCGGGCCGGGCCGGGCCGGGCCGGAGCAGGGCGGGGCAGGGGGCAGGATGGTCCGCGTGGAGGACCCCGCCGCGCGCCGCGTCGCGTACGACGACACACCCCTGCTGGAGAACGCCCTCGCGGCCACGCCCCTGGCGCAGTTCGACCGCTGGTACACCGAGGCCGTCGCCGCGCGGATCCCCGAGCCGAACGCGATGGTCCTCGCCACCGCCGGCCCGGACGGCCCGAGCGCGCGGACGGTGCTGCTCAAGGGCGCCGACGCCCGCGGGTTCGTCCTCTACACCAACCGCACCTCCCGCAAGGCGCGGGCGATGGCCGCCGAGCCGCGCGTGGGACTGGTGTTCCCGTGGATCGCGGCGCAGCGGCAGGTGGGCGTGGTGGGCGACGTGGAGGAGGTCCCGCGCGAGGAGTCGTGGGCGTACTTCTCCGCCCGCCCGCACGGCTCGCGGATCGGGGCGTGGGCCAGCGCGCAGTCCGCGCCGGCCGCGGACGCCGACCAGGTGCGGCGGCGGTGGCTGGAACTGGCGCAGCGCTGGCCCGACACCGGCTCACCGGACGACGTGCCCCTGCCGGAGCACTGGGGCGGTTACCTCGTCCGCCCCCGCGAGGTGGAGTTCTGGCAGGGCCGCCCCTCGCGGCTGCACGACCGGCTCGTGTTCGTGGCGCTGTCCGCCGCCCCCGCGCTGGACGACCCCGCGGGCTGGCGGGTGCAGCGCCGCCAGCCCTGAGGGCCGCGCCCGCTCAGCGCGGCACCGGCGCGCCCATCTGTGCCTCCCACAGCGCCCGGAAGGTCCCGTCCCGGCCCAGCAGCTCGTCGGGTGCACCCGCCTCGACCACGGTGCCGGCGTCGAGGACCACGACGAGGTCGGCGTCGCGGACGGTGCTCAGCCGGTGCGCGATGACGATCTGCGCGCAGCCGAGATCCCGCAGGTTGCGGCGGATGCGTTCCTCCACGAGCGGGTCCAGGTTCGCCGTCGGCTCGTCCAGCAGCAGCAGGGCCGGCCGGCGCGCCAGCGCACGGGCCAGCGCGAGGCGCTGGCGCTGGCCGCCGGAGAGGCGCCCCCCGCCCTCGCCGATGTCGGTGGCGTACCCCATGGGCAGCGCCGCCAGCTCCTCGTGGAGCCCGGCGAGGACGGCCGCCTCGCGGGCCTCGTCCACACCGACGGAGGGGTCGCCGTCCGCGATGGCCTCCAGCACCGTCCCGGACAGCAGCTGCGCCTGCTGGGTGACCACCCCCACCTGCCGGCGCACCCAGCGCACGTCGAGCCCGCTCAGCGGGACGCCGTCGTAGCGCACCTCCCCCGCGGCGGGTTCGAGGAGGCCGAGCAGGACCCTGCCCAGGGTGGTCTTGCCGGAACCGGAGGCCCCGACGACGGCGACCCGCTGCCCCGGCGCCACCCGCAGCGACACGTCCCGCAGCACCGGGCGGCGGGGGTCGTAGCCCGCGCTCACACCCACCAGCTCCACCGCCCCGCGCAGCGGCCGGGAGGGTACGGCCCCGCGCCGCTCCGGTTCGGCGGACCAGATGTCGGCGACGCGGTCCAGGTACGCCGCGGCGGCGTGCACCTGGTGGACGATCCCGAGCAGGGACGACAGCGGCGCCACGGCGGCACCGGCGAGGGCGGTGAGGGCGAGCAGGTCCGCCAGCCGTCCACCGTCGCGGACCTGCGCGGCCACCACGAGCAGCAGCCCCGCCGACAGCAGCAGCCGCACCGCGTCGGTCACGGCCTGCACGGCGGCGACGTGCCGGTCGCGCTGCGCGGTCAGGGCCAGCTCGGTGCGGTGCCGGGCACGCCAGCGGCGCAGGGCCAGGTCCTCCCCGCCGGTGGACTTCACGCCCTCGATGCCCGTGAGGGTCTCCACGAGGGCGGAGCCGCCCGCGGCCCCGGCCTGGGTCGCGGCGAGGGACAGCGCGAGGCCCCGCCGCGCCGTGAACACGACCACCGCGCCCTGCAGCAGGCCCGCCAGCAGGGTCGCCAGCGCGACGGGCGGGGAGGCGAGCGCGAGCAGCACGAGGTACGACAGCCCGGTGACGAGGTCGAAGGCGAAACCCGCCGAGCGCTCGGTCACCAGCTCGCGCAGCATCGCGACCCCGCTGAGCCGTGCCAGCAGGTCACCGCTGGGGCGGCGCTGGAAGAAGGCGTACGGCAGGGACAGCGTCCGCTCCACCAGCGAACCGACGACGCGTCCCGCGGCCAGCGTCTGCAACCGCACGAGCGCCGCCGAGCGCACCCAGGACACGGCGGCACCGAACACCGCGGTGAGGACCGCCGCCACCCCCAGGCCCCGCAGGTCCACCTCCAGGGGCGCGGACACCACGGCGCGGGTGAGCAGGGGCACGCCGAGGCCGACGAGCTGGGCCAGGAGCGAGGCCACGAGCACCGCGGCGAGCAGGCGGGGCCGGCGCAGGGAGTCCAGCACGAGGGGCCGGACGAGCTGCCAGGACGAGGGCGTCCGCGCGGCGGGGGCGAGGTCCGGGGGCGCGGCGAGGAGGAGGAGGACACCGGAGTAGCCCGCGGCGAACTCCCCGGCGGTGAGGCGGCGGCGGCCCTCGGCGGGGTCCACGACGTGGACGTGCGCGGCGTCCGCGCGCTCGACGACCACGTAGTGGTTGCCCCGCCACCACGCGATGGCGGGGGTCCTCCTGCCGGCGAGGGAGGCGGCGGGCAGCCGCACCGCCCGCAGCGGCAGGCCGAACCCGGCGGCGGTCGTGACGAGGTCGCGCAGGCTCACGCCGTCCACCGAGGGCGGCAGCGCCGCCCGCATCTCCGCGGCCCGGGTGCGCCGCCCCAGGGCGCTCAGCAGCATCGCCAGGCACGCTGCGCCGCAGTCGGTCTGGGTGACCTGGAGCTCGACGGGCACGCGGGGGTGCCGCAGCGGGAACCTCACGGCGCGGTCCTCACAGCCAGTGCCAGCGCACGTCCGCGGCGGCGCGGCGGGAGGCGAGCCAGGCGCGGTGGGCGGCGTCCGCGGCGGCGGCGAGCAGGCGCCCGGCCTCCGGGGCGGGGAGCCGGTCCAGGTCGGCGAGGGGGTCGGCGAGGGGCTCGGTGAGGGCGGTGACCGCCGCGACCGCGGGCTCCCCGTCGATGCCGACGGGACCGACGACCAGACCGGCGACCGGGGGGTCGAGGGGTTCGGGAAGCTCGGCGAGCGGGACCCACCGGCTGCTGACGCCGAGCGCGGCGCCGCCCCGCTGCCGCTCCAGCGCGGCGCCCGGCAGGTCCGCGGCGGGCAGCCGCGCCAGCTCGCGCAGGGCCGCGCCGTCGTGGCCCGTGACGACGACGACGTGGGCGCTGCGGAACTCCCCGGGGTGCTCGGCGAGGTAACGGCGCGCGGGCTCCCCCGCGAAGCGGGCGCGCAGGCGGGCGGTCCGCGCCTGCACCTCCAGGTGGTCCTGGAGGGCGGCGTCGTCCAGGCCCATCTCCCGGGTCCAGGCGAGGAACCGCTCCCGGCTGTGCAGGCCCCGGCGCCGGCGGAACTCGTCGGCCGCGTGCTGCAGCTCCTCCGGCGTGACGGGGACCTCGTCGGCGGCGACCTCGTCGAGCAGGATGCGGTGGTCGACGAGCTGCTCCAGCAGGCGCGGGTCGCGGGCGCCGGTGGAGCGCAGCGCGTAGAGGGCGGTGGCGACGGAGAGCCCCGCGCCGTCGACGGTGAGCACCTGCCCGGCGGCCCAGTGGGTGGAGTGGTCGACCGTCCACGGCACGCCGTCCTCGACCTGCGCCGACAGCGCGACGGTGCCCCCGCCGGGGTGCTCCAGCAGCAGGTCGTACCCGACCTCGGTGGTGCCGGGCTCGGCGTCGACGACGAGCTGGGCGCGCAGGTGGGGGCGCTGCCGCGCCCACGCGCGCACCTGCCGCCGGGCCTCCTCGACGCGCCTGCGGGCGGTGGGCAGGGCCCGCAGCAGCGCCACCGCCGCGGCGAGGTCGTCCGGGAACCCCGCCGCGTCAGGCGGGGACGGCGCAGGGGCGTGGACGGTGGTGCTCATCGGTCTCCTCCGGGGTGCGTGACGCGGGGTCGAGGGCGAGCCAGTCCGCGATGGCGTCGCCGATGGGCAGGCCGCAGAGCATCTCGACGAACGCCCACTGCCCGTTGACGTTCAGGTCCAGGAAGGTGAAGCCCCCGGCCCCGTCGGCGACGAGGTCGACGGTGGCGAAGGTGAGGCCGAGGGCCCGCACGAGGGCCACGACCCGCGCGGCGACGTCGGCGGGCAGCTCCAGCGGCTCGTAGCGCACGCCGTGGTCGTCGTAGTGGCGCCAGTCCTGGGCGGTGAGGCGGGAACCCTGGGAGTCGATCCGGGCGCCGAGCACGCGCTCCCCCACGACGGTGGCCCGGACCTCGTAGGCCTTGACGAGGTTCGGCTGGGCGATGACCGGGGCGTGCCGCAGCCGGTGCCGCCCGGCGAGGTGCCGCCGGTGCACGCGCGTGGTGTAGCTGTGCCGCGCCTCCCCCTCGACCTCGAACGGGTGCACCTCGGGGTTCTTGGTGATGCAGCCGCCGGGGAACTCGCCCCAGAGCTCCACGAGGGCCTCGGGGTCGTTGCCGACGAGCGTCTCGGGGATGCGCAGGCCGAGGTCCGCCGCCGTGCGCAGGTGCAGCAGCTTGTTGTCCACGCGGCGGGCGTGCTGGGGCGGTGCCGGCATCCAGCGCGCACCGGTCATGAGGTCGTACGCGCCCTCCAGGACGCGCTGGGCGACGAACTCCGCGTACGCGCGCTGGCCGGCGTCGGCCACGCCGGGGCTGCTCGGGCGCCCGGGCCGGCGGTGCCAGACCGTCGTGACCGTCCCCAGGTCCAGGGACCACCCGTCGCCGCGGAGGACCTGCCGGTGGCGCCCGCCCGTGAAGCGGGTGGTGAGGGTGCTCGTGGCCGGGTAGTCGGCCTCGTCCCACCACGTGAACGGAACTCCCCGCTCGTGCAGCTTCGGCACGAGCGTGCGCACCGAGTCGTCGCGCGCGGAGCTGATGATGAGCAGGTGCACGTCGGCTCCCTCCGTCGGGCCCGCCGGACGGGACGGGGCCCGCGTCGCGGGCCCCGTCCCGTCGCCTCCCGCCCGTGCCGCCGCGTCCTGTTCCCCCCCGGGTGTGGACGCGGCGGCCGCGGTGCGGGACTGCGGGCTCAGGACATCCAGCAGTCGCCGGCCTGCGACGCGGTGCAGACGTAGCCGCTGCCCGGCTTCATCTCGGCGCGGATGCCGCCCAGCAGGTCGAGCTCGGCGTCGGCCAGGTCGATCGCGTCGACGGGCAGGTTCTCGATGGTGATCTTCACGGTGTCTTCCTCTTCCCCTGTGTCGTGCGGGACGGTCGTCCGGCCGCCGGCCGGTCCCCCCCGTCCCGCCGCCGCTGTCCTGCGGCGTGGGAGGACCATCGCGGGCAGGGCTTGCAGTTCCCTTGCCGGTCGCTTGCGGGTCCCTTGCGGCGGGTTCGGGCCTGCTCCGCGGAATCCCGGCGCGCGGCGGGGTGGCGCTGGCAGGATGCGGTTGCTGCAGGCACGGACCGGATCGGGTCCCGGTCCCGGTCCCGCCGCGGGCGAGGAGTGGCGATGGGTGGGGACAGATCCGTGCGGATCAGCGTGCTGGGGCCGCTGCTGGTGTGCGTGGACGGCGTGGAACGGCCCGTGGGCGGCCCCGTCCCGCGGGCGCTGCTGAGCCGCCTGCTCGTCGCCGGCGGGCAGGCGGTGGCGGTGGACACGCTGCTGGAGGACGTCTGGGGCGCGTCGCAGCCGGCTTCTGCGGCGACCACCCTGCACGCGCACGTCTCCAGGCTGCGCTCCGCCCTGACCCCCGCGCGGGCCGCCCGCGAGGAGGTGCTGGTGCGCCTGCCCGGCAGCTACGCGCTGCGCCTGCCCGCCGGCGCGGTGGACGCCGACCGGTTCGCCGACCTGGCCCGCCGGGGTGCCGCCGCCCTGGCCGCCCGCGACGCGGAGGGGGCCGCGGACCTGCTGGGCCGCGCGCTGGAGCTGTGGCGGGGCCGGGCGTACGCCGACTGCGCCGAGCGGGACTTCGCCGTCGCCGAGGCGTCCCGGCTGGACGAGCTGCGTGCGACGGTCACCGAGCAGCACCTCGGCGCGCGGGTCGAGCTCGGTGACGGCAGCGCGGTCGCCGCCCTGCAGGCGTTCACCGCCGTCCACCCGCTGCGGGAGCGGGCGTGGGAGCTGCTGGCGCTCGCGCTGTACCGGCAGGGCCGCCAGGCGGAGGCGCTGGAGTCGCTGCGCACCGTGCGGGAGGTGCTCGCCGAGGAGCTGGGCGCGGACCCGGGGCCCGCGCTGGCCGCCCTGCACGGGGCGATCCTCACGCAGGACCCGGCCCTGCTGCCCCGGCCCCGGGCGGTCCCCGCGGACCGGCCGGCTGCCGGCGCGGCGGCCCGGCGCGCGGCGACCCCGGACACCCCTCCCGCGGCCCCGGAACCCGTGGCGACCCCGGGGCCCGTTGCGGCCGCGGGACCTGTCCCGACCCCGGGAACCGCTGCGGCGCAGGCCATCCCGGCGGCTCCGCCCGCCTGCAACGTCCCGGTCCCGTCGTCCTCCCTCGTGGGCCGGCAGGAGCAGGTGGACGACGTGGCCGCGCTCCTGCGCGCGCACCGGCTGGTCACCCTGACGGGTATGGGCGGCATGGGCAAGACCCGCCTGGCCCAGGAGGTCGCCCGCTGCCGCGCCGGCGAGGACGGGCCCTGGTGGGTGGAGCTGTCCGGGGTGCGCAGCGGGGAGCGGCTCGCGGAGGCCGTCGCGACCACGATGGCGCTGGCCCCCGGCACGGGCACCTCCGGCCTGGTCGCCGCGCTGCGCGCCCGCCGGACGCTGCTGGTCCTGGACAACTGCGAGCACCTCCTCGACGAGGTGGCCGCGCTGGTGGAGGGGCTGCTCGGCAGGTGCCCCGGGCTGCGGGTCCTGGCGACCAGCCGCGAGCCCCTGCGGGCGGAGGGCGAGCGCTGCTACGAGGTGCCGCCGCTGTCCGGCGGGCCGGGCGGCGAGGCCGTGCAGCTGTTCCTGGAGCGCGCGGCCTCGGCGGCCGGGCGCGGGGTGCAGGAGGACGCCGCGCTGGTCGCCCGGCTGTGCGCCGACCTCGACGGGATGCCCCTCGCGATCGAGCTGGCCGCGGGCCAGATGCGGGCCCTGTCGGCACGGCAGATCCACGAGATGCTGGACGACAGGTTCGCCCTGCTGAACGGCGGCCGCCGCACGAACTCGCGCCACGCCACGCTGCTCGCCGCCGTGGACTGGTCCTGCCGGCGGCTGTCCGCCGAGGAGCGGGAGGTGTTCGACGCGCTCTCGGTGTTCGAGGGGGGTTTCGTCCTGGACGCCGCGGTGGCCGTGACCGGCCGGCGCGACGTCGTGCACGTCCTCACCCGGCTCGTGTCGAAGTCCCTCGTCGTCGTCGCCGGCGGTGACCCGTGCCGCTACCGGATGCTGGAGACGTTGCGGCAGTATGCCGCCCAGCACGCCGACCCCGGTCAGCGCGAGCGGTGGACCCGTCGCCACCTGGAGTGGGTGGTCTCCCTCGCGGACACCTCCGACGCCGCCCTGCGCGGCCACCTCGGCAGCGCCGCGACGCGACGGCTGCACGAGGAGGCGGGCAACATCCGCGCCGCCCTGGATGCGGCCGACCCGTGGACGGTGCTGCGCATCTGCGCGGGTTTCTACTGGTTCTGGTACCGCGAGGGGCTCGTCGGGGAGGGCCTGAGCCGGTTGCTGCCGGCGCTGGAGGCCACGGACGGCGACGAGACGGCCGAGGCGGACCACGCCACGCGCGCGGTGGCGCACATGGGCGTCGCGCTGCTCGGCTACCTCCTGGGCGATCTGGCGCGGGTGCGGGACGCGCTGGGCCAGGCCGCCGTGCACGCATCGGCCAGCGGCCGCCCGGGTGTCCTGGCGAACGTGCTGTCGACGGTGGCCTACTTCGAGGCCCGCTCCGGGCAGGTGGCGCAGGCCCGGGCCCACGTCGAGGAGGCGCTGCGGCTGGCGACCGCCGTGGGCTCACCCCCGGCCCTGGCGGAGGTCGCGATGGTGCTCGGCGAGGTGGAGCGCCAGGACGGGAACGCGGACGAGGCGGTGGCCCGTTGCGAACAGGCCTGCGCGCTGGCGCGGCGGTGCGGCTACACGTGGGCGGAGATCTCCGCGCAGTGGATCCGCAGCAAGGTGGAGATCGGCCGGGGCCGCCTCGACGCCGCGCGCACCGCGGTGCTCGCGACGCTGGAGCGCAGCCACGCCACGGGCGAGACGACGTCCTGGCTGGTGGGCCTGGCGACGCTCAGCCGCGTGGAGCACCTGCGCGGCCACCCGCACACGGCGGCCGAGCTGGCGGGCGCGGTCGCGTGGCAGGGCGGGCGCATCGGTTTCGTGCCCGAGCTGATGGACCCGGAGCTCGCGGGGTACGCCGACGCGCTCATGGCGGACCTGCCTGCCGCCGAGTACGCGGCCGCCGCCGAGCGCGGCCGGGGCGCGAGCGCCGGCGACCTCGCGGCGTGGGTGGCCGCGGGCGCCCGCGGCGCGCTGTCGCAGTCGCACGGCGAGCGCCCCTGAGGGCGGGGGTCCGCCTGCGCCCGCTCAGGCCCGCGCCGTGACCCGACGTGCGCGCGGGCCCCAGGAGGCCAGGGCGGTGAGGTCCACCACGCGTGGTTCGGCGGACATCAGCCCGACGAAGACGACCTCCCGCCCTGCCCCCTGGGGACCGGGCGGGCTGTAGGTGCGGACCCGGCCTGCCGCCGCCAGGACCGCGGCGCTGGCCGACACCTGCGAGCACGGGATGCCGGTCGCGTCGGACACCGCCTGCGCGCCGAGGGCGCCGCGGTGGTCGCGGTACCAGGCGGCGACGTGCGCCAGGACGTCGAGGTCGGTGGCGGTGAACTCGGGCACGGGGACCTCCGGGAGCGCGACGGTCTGCGGAACGCCGGGAGCGGCGCCCTCCCACCGGACCACGCCCGGGCGCCCCCCGGCCAGGACCGTGCGCGGACCGAAACCCGATCTTCCCGGGGGGCCGCGTCCGGTTGCCGGGACGTTCGGCGGACGGAACCTCCCCGAAACACGGGGCCGTGGGTAGCGTGCCGTCCGTGGTGGAACCTCGTGACGGGATGCTGCGGCACTGGGACGAGTTCACCGGGCCGGGCGCGGGCGCGGCGGAGACCGCGGGGACGCTGGCGAGCGCCGCGGCGGGTGCCGTGCTCGCACCCCGCCTCGCGCGCGGGCGGCCGGGCCGGGGCGCGGCGGCCGTCCTGTCCGTCCTGGCGCTGGACCTGTGGGGCGGCGCGTGGTGCAACAACACCGCGGCGTGCGCCCGCTGGTACGAGCGGCCGGGCCAGGGGACGCGCGAGCACCTGGTGTTCTCCCTGGCGCACCTGCACCCGTTCGCCGTCGCGGCTCTCGACGCCCGCGCGGGCGTCCCCGGTGCGTGGCGCGCCGCCGCCCTGCGGTACGCCTACCTGCAGGGCGCGACGCTGGCGGTGCGGGCCTGCACCGGGCGTGCGCGCCGGGTCGCGGGGGTCGCCGCGACCGCCGCGGGGGTGGCGCTGGACGCGTCGCTGGGGCGTTCCCGCAGCGCGCCGTGGTTCGGGCCGGTGTTCTTCGCCAAGCTCCTCGCCGGGCACGCGGCCGGGGCGGCGCTGACACCGCGGTGAGCGGTCTCAGCCCTCCCAGACCGGGCGTGCGCGGGCGGCGGCGGCGAGGAGGGGCCCGGCGTCCAGGTCGTGCACCGTGGTGTCGATCCCTGGTCCGGCCACTGGCAGACCACCCGCAGCCGCCCGGGCGGCGGCAGCGGCCAGAGCCACTGGTCGCAGTCCACCGAGCGCGGGCCGCCTCCTCCGCCGCCACCGGTGAGCACGGGGTGGTCGGGCTGCCACAGCAGGTCCTCGGGGCCGTGCGGCCGGGAGTGCTCGCGGTCCGGGTGCTCCTCCCACGGGCTCGGGTCGACGTTGGTCACCCGCCGGCCGTCGGCGAGCTCGAAACCCCACTTCAGCCGCCCCGCCCGCCACGCCGCGTCCGCCGCGTGCCCGTACGGCCCGTCGAACACCTCGGCGTGCAGGTCGCCGCGCGCGACCGGGCCGCGCACCCGCACCCCCAGGGTCATGGCCAGGCCCGTCGGGAACGCGCGCATCCCGGTGAGGAGCACCACGGCGCTGCCGGAGCGACCGAGGACGAGCTCGACGGGGACGACCCCGGGCAGGACGTCCTCCGGTGGCCCGTGCCACGCCGGCTGCGGCGGTTCCTCGGGCTCCTCGCGGGAGGGCTCGGGCGGTTCGGGGAAGAAGTCCACGGTGGTCCTCCTGCGGGCGTCGGCGCTGCCCGCAGCATGCTCCCCGGCCGGCCCGCCGGCCAGGGCCGGCCTCCGCTCAGGGGGCGAGGAGCTGCTCGCGGTGGTGCCGGGCGAGGGCGGTGAGGTCGGAGCGCAGTTCCGGGAGCACGTCCGGCTCCGGGGGCGCCGCCGCGGCCAGGAGGTCGCGGAGCTGCGCGAGGCCCACCGCGGCGTGGGCCCGCGCGAACAGCGGCAGGGTCGCGAGGTGCCGTGCGGCCTCCGGCCGCACGGAAAGGTACCCGGCCAGGAGGGCGTCGTAGCGCTCGCGGTGCTCCGCCGTGGGCTGCGCGCGGGAGACGAGGTCGCGGGCGGCGTGCGCGACGTCCGCGACGTACCAGGACAGCGCCGCCTCGTCGTAGTCGAAGGAGGTGGGGCTGTCGCCGACCCAGGCCAGGTTGTCCGGCTCGAAGTCGCCGTGGACCACGCCGTAGCGGCCGGGATCGCGCGGGAGGGCGGCGAGGGCGGCGGCCACCTCGCGGGCGGCGGCCGCGGCGGGCGGGTCCGTGCGCAGCGACGTCACCGCCGCGGGCAGCCGGTCCCCGGCGTGCGGCAGCTCCGCGGCGAGCGCCCGGGGCAGCTCCACCACGACGCCGGCCGCCTCCCGGTGCACGGTGGCCAGGGCGGCACCCCAGGCGTGCGCCTGCGCGGGGGAGATCCCGCCGGCGTCGAGCTGCTCGCCGGGCGCGGCCTCGACACAGGTCACGTGCACGACGCCGAGGTCCGTGGCGACGGTCTCCACGAGGTTGCCTCCCCGCGAGGGGAGAGGGGGCGCGACGGGGACCCCGCGCCCGTGCAGACCCCGGGTGAGCGCGGCGACGGCGTGGACCCGGCCCGCGCCCACCCGCTCCGCCGGTCGCAGGCGCAGGTAGGCGCGCGGGCGGCCCTCCCGCTCGGGGAGCACGAAGACGTGCCCGGCGCTGGAGCGCCACCAGCGGGCGGTCCCGGCCGGGTGGCCCCAGGCCGCGGCGGCGGCGTCCGCGACCGGGGAGCGCCAGTCGTCGTCGACGGTGCGGGCGAGGCGGTGGATCTCGGCGAGCGGCAGCATCGCGCGGAGTCTCGCGGAGCCGGGCACCGCCGCCCACCGGTTTTCCGCGCCGGACGGCGAGCACCGCGTCGTCCGTCCCGGGCGGCGCAGGCACCGGCGACGGCCTCCGCGGAGCGGGGACCGTCCGGCGCCGACCGCCGGATCCGGGCGGCGTGCCGCAGGATGGGAGGGTGCTGGACGAGGGACGTCTGCGGGACCTGGCCGGGCGGCTGTGCGCCGTCGGCGGTGTGCGGGCGGTGCTCCTCGGCGGCAGCAGGGCGCGCGGTGACCACACGCCGGACTCCGACGTCGACCTGGGCCTGTACTACCGCCCCCCGCTGGACGTCGGCGCGCTCGGGGACCTGGCGCGGCAGGTCGCGGGCGGGGAGGCGCGGGTCACCCTCCCCGGCGGGTGGGGCCCGTGGGTCGACGGCGGCGCGTGGCTGCGGGTGGACGGCACCGCCGTGGACTGGGTCTACCGGGACCTCGACCGCGTCCACCGGTGCTGGCGGGACGCGCAGGAGGGACGGTTCGCGTTCCACACCCAGGCCGGGCACCCCCTGGGCGTGCCGGACTTCGCCTACGCCGGGGAGGTCGCGCTCGGGGTGGTGCTGGCCGACCCCTCCGGGGAGCTGACCGCGCTGCGGCGGGCGACCAGCGGCTACCCGCCGCGCCTGCGCGAAGCCGTGGTGGACGCGCTGTGGGAGGCGTCGTTCTCCGTGGACGGCGCCCGCAAGGCGGTCCCCCGGGCGGACACCGCGTACGTCGCGGGCTGCCTGTTCCGCGCGGTCCTGCTGTGCGCGCACGCGGTCTGTGCGTCCGCGGGCCGCTGGGTGGTCAACGAGAAGGGCGCGGTCGCCACCGCCGGCCGCCTGCCCGGCGCGCCGGAGGGGTTCGCGGAGCGGGCGCACGCCGTCCTGGCGCGGCCGGGGACGGACGCGGTCTCCCTGGGGGCCGCCGTGGACGCGGCCGCGGCGCTGGTCGCCGAGACGACGGCGGCGTGCCGGGGCGCCCGCCCGCCGGTCCCTCCCCCGCCCTCAAGGTCCTTGTCCTCTCAACCGATCCTGGCTGGGAGGGCCGGCACGGGGTCGGCTCCGCACGCGTGCCGACAGGAGGGCCGCAGGATGACCAGCACCACGCTGCCCGTGGCGGCCGGCGACGCGCCCGCGGAGGGCATCCGCCGGCACCTGCGCCTGGAGGGCGTCACCACCGCGGCCGGGCGCGCGCGGCGCACCGTGCGCGAGGCGCTGACCGCCGCGGGACGTGAGGACTGGGCCGACGCCGCGGAGCTCGCCGTCAGCGAGCTGGTCACCAACGCCGCCCTGCACGCCCACACCGACGTGGAGGTGACGGTCACCACGTGGCCGGACCGGGCCCGCGTGGAGGTCCGCGACTACAGCACCGTCCTGCCGCAGCAGCGCGCGTACGGCGCCCAGGCCACCACCGGCCGCGGGATGTCGCTGGTGGCGGCCCTGACCTCCGGGTGCGGTGTGACGCCCCTGCCCGACGGCAAGGTCGTGTGGTTCGAGCTGCCCGGTGCCGAACCCTCCGAGGACGAGCTGCTGGCCTCGTTCGGCGGGGAGTGGGACCTCGACGAGCTCGCCGGGGACGCGGGCACGGCGGGCGCAGGTGGGCCCTCGGAGCTGCACGAGGTGCGCCTGTCGGAGATCCCCGCGTCCCTGTGGCTCGCGGCCCGCCAGCACCACGACGCGCTGCTGCGCGAGCTCGCGCTCTACGCGGCGCGGCACCCCGGCACCGCCGTCGACCTGGCCACCGCGGACCGGGCCCGGCAGGCGTTCTCCGACCCGGTCGTCGCCGCCGTGGAGCGGGCGCAGCGCGAGGGGACCACGACCTCCCCGCTGCCGGCTGGGCACCCGGGCGCGCTGCCGGGCGTGCCGCGCTCCCTGGAGCTGGTGCTGCTCCTGGGCGCGGAGGTGGGCAAGGCGGCGGCGGTGCTGCAGGACGCCCTGGACACCGCCGAGCGCCTCGCCGCCGCCGGGGAGCTGCTCGCCTTCCCCGGCCAGCCGGAGGTCGTCGCGGTGCGGGACTGGCTGTGCGAGCAGGTGCAGAGCCAGCTCGCCGGGGTCGCCCCGCGGCCGTGGGCGGGTGCGGCGCAGCCGCGCTTCGAGCGGGCCGCGGCACGTGAGCACGCCACGGACGCCGAGCTGGCCCCGGCGCTGGCGGAGGCCCTGGCGAGCGGGCGCGGGGTCGTCGCCGCCGACGAGGGCAACCGCATCCTCGCCGTCAGCGCACCCCTGGCGGCGGCGCTGGGCTGGACGGTGGAGGACCTCACGGGCCGCCGCCTGGTCGCCCTCATCCCCCCTGCCCTGCGCGAGGCCCACGTGGCGGGTTTCTCCCGGCACCTGAGCACCGGCGAGGCGCACGTGCTCGGTGTCCCGCTGACGCTGCCGGTGCTGCACGCGGACGGCTCCGAGGTGCCGTGCTCGTTCGTGATCGAGCGCCGGCCGGCCCCGGCGGGGCGCTCGCTGTACCTGGCGTGGATCGAGCCGGTGACCGGCGGCACGGACGAGGCGCACGCGGGTTCCTGATCCCACAGCGGCAACCTCCTCCTCGCGCTGCGGCGGCCGCGGTGGGATCGTCGGGTACCGGGGGGACCACCGCGCACGACCGCGCCGGCCGCCGCCCCGGGGCGGGAGGACGGGTGACACCTCCCCACCGCTCCGCCCTGCAGCGCCTGCGCACGCCCGCCACCTGGCGAGGGCTCGTGCCGCGGGTGCTGCCGACCGCGGCCACCACGGCCCGCCTGACCTCGGCGAGCGTCACGGCCTACCTGCTGACGCTGTGGCTCACCGACGGGCCGGTGGACCTGACCGGTGCGCTCACGGCGCTGCTGGTCATCCAGGCGTCCGCGTACTCCACCGTGCGGATGGGCCTCGTCCGCGTCGGCGCCGTCCTCACCGGCGTCCTCATCGCCGTCGTGCTGTCCTCCTGGGTGGGCCTGACCTGGTGGAGCCTGGCCCTGGCGGTCGCGGCGTCACTGCTGCTGGCCGCCGTGCTGCGCCTGGGCGAGCAGGCCCTGGAGACCCCGATCAGCGCCATGCTGGTCCTGGCGGTGGGTGGTCAGGGGATCGCCGCGGAGACGCGGGTCGTGACGACCCTCATCGGTGCCGGGGTGGGGGTGGCGTTCAACCTGCTGCTGCCCCCGCCGGTGCCGACGCGGGCGGCGGTCACCGGGGTCCGCGACGTCGCCGCCGCGCAGGCCGGGTGCCTCCTCGCCGCCGCCGACTCGATGTCGCAGCGGCCGGTCACGCGTGCGGAGGCGGCGACGTGGCTGGCGGAGGCGCGGGAGGTCGCCGCGCTCGCCGAGCAGGCCGCGGAGACCGTCCGCACCGTCAAGGACGTGCGCCGCCTGAACGCGCGGGCGCTGGGGACCGCG
Organism: Kineococcus anabasis; assembly: GCF_054590795.1. Taxonomy (NCBI): domain Bacteria; kingdom Bacillati; phylum Actinomycetota; class Actinomycetes; order Kineosporiales; family Kineosporiaceae; genus Kineococcus; species Kineococcus anabasis. The sequence goes on along the minus strand of NZ_BAAIHU010000002.1, from coordinate 22,639 downwards.
GACGTGGAACCGGCGCTGCGCACCGGCCTGGAGGCCCTGGACCGCTCGGTGCTCGCCATCCGAACCCTGTTCGCCCTCGTCCTGCGGGAGGCCCCGCAGCACCCCACGCCGGACGACGGCTACGGCCACGAGGTCCGCGAGGCGTTCTCCGTGGTGCTCACCGAGGTCGCTGCGTGCCTGCAGGCGTTCGGGGCCCTGGTGGAGGCCGAGACGGCGGGCCGGGAGGCGGAGGTGGAGGCCACCCTCGCGGAGAGCCTGGAGGACGCCCGCGAGGCGCGCGCGATCCTCACCGAGCTGATGTTCGTCGACCCGCGCGCGGAGACCTCCCTGTGGCTGCTGCGCGGCTCGGTCCTCGCGGCGGTCGAGCACGTGCTCGAACCGCTGGACCTGGAGAACCGGGCACGGCAGCGCCGCGAGCTCCGGCGCACCCGCGATCCCGCTCCCCCGGCGGTCCTGGTTCCCGTCGTGCGCCGGATGCTGCCCCGCGACCGTTCCGGGCTGCGCCACCTCGTGGTGCGCACCTGGCGGCGCGCCCGGCGCCCGGTGCGCCGGTGGGCCCGGCGGTGGCTGCGGCGCTGAGCGCGGCTGCGCGGGAACCGCGGCACGGGACATGACGACGGCGAGGGAGCACCGCTCTCCTCGCCGTCCCCAACGTATAGCGCACCCCGGGTCTTGCGGCAAGACCCCTGTCGCGCAGCAGGATCGACGGCCCGACGTACCCGCCACGAGCGACCACGGACCGGAGCTGACGACGTGCACCCCCTCACCACCGCGCCCCCCGGGCAGAACCCGTCCCCGGTGTTCGACCTCCCCGCCCACCTCGCCGCCAAGGCCGATCCGGCGCTGGTCGCCGACGACGAGCGGCACCTCGCGGCCGTCGCGGAGAACCTCCGGCGTTCCGTCGCCGCGCTGGGCGAGCGGCTCGACGCCGCGCGGCGGGCACCCGGCGGAGGTGGGCAGGAGGCGCTGGACCGCGACCTGGAGGTCCACCGGCTGACCGCCCGGCTGCGCGTGCTGCGCCGGTTCGGCCTCGACCTGTGCCTCGGGCGGATGGTCGCCGCCGACGGCCCCGCACCCGTCTACGTCGGGCGGCTCGGCCTCACCGACGGTGCGGGCCGCAGGCTGCTGCTGGACTGGCGCTCCCCCGCGGCGGCGCCGTTCTTCGGCGCCACCCACGCGGAACCGATGGGCCTCCTCAGCCGCCGCAGGTACCGCTGGACCCGCGGCCGGGTGAGCGACTACTGGGACGAGGTGTTCACCCCCGGCGGGCTCGGGGGGCCGGCGGGGCGTGCCGCGCTGGACGACCAGTCCGCGTTCCTCGCCGAACTGGCCGCCGGTCGCTCGCCCCGGATGCGGGACGTGCTCGGGACCATCCGGGCCGACCAGGACGCCGCCGTGCGCGCGGGTTCCCGCGGCACCCTCGTCGTCGACGGCGGCCCCGGCACCGGCAAGACCGTCGTCGCCCTGCACCGCGCCGCCTATCTCCTGCACTCCGACCCGCGCCTGGCACCCCGCCGCGGTGGGGTGCTGTTCATCGGTCCGCACCGGCCCTACCTGGCCTACGTCGCCGACGTCCTCCCGAGCCTCGGGGAGGACGGGGTGCGGACCTGCACCCTGCGCGACCTGGTTCCCGAGGGCGCCTCGGCGGGAGCCGAGGAGGACCCGGAGGTGGCCCGCCTGAAGTCGTCCGCGCGGCTCGTGGGAGCCGTCGAGGCCGCCGTGCGGTTCTACGAGGAGCCACCCGCGCGGGTGACGACGCTCAGCACCGACTGGTGCGACGTGCGCGTGGGCCCCGCGGAGTGGGCCGCGGCGTTCAGCGCGGCGGAACCCGGGACCCCGCACAACGAGGCCCGCGAGGCGGTGTGGGAGGAACTGCTGACGGTCCTGGTGGACGGCGACGGCAGCGGCGCCCCGCCCGGCCCGCTGCGCAGGTCGCTGCAGCGCGACGCGGAGCTGCGCGGGGCCTTCGACCGGGCGTGGCCGGTGCTCGAGGCGACCGACGTCGTCGGCGACCTGTGGTCCGTCCCCGCCTACCTGCGCAGGTGCGCCCCCTGGCTGGACGCGCAGGACCTCCGCCGGCTGCGGCGCGCGGACCCGCGGGCGTGGACCGTGTCGGACCTGCCGTTCCTGGACGCGGCGCGGCACCGCCTCGGGGACCCCGGCGCGTTCCGCCGCCGGCAGCGGCGCGACGCCGCCCTCGCCGCCGAGCGCGAGCGCATGGCCGTGGTCCTCGACGACCTGGTCGAGGCCCACACCTACGACGACGGCGAGGGCGTGCTGACCAGCCTGCTCCACCAGGACCTGCGCGACGCCCTGGTCGACGGGTCGGCGCTGCCCACCGCCGGCCCGGACCTGCTGGCGGGACCGTTCGCGCACGTCGTCGTGGACGAGGCGCAGGAGCTGACCGACGCGGAGTGGGGGATGGTGCTGCGCCGCTGCCCCTCCCGCAGCCTCACCGTCGCCGGGGACCGCGCCCAGGCCAGGCGCGGTTTCCCGGAGCCGTGGGAGGAACGGCTCGCGCGGGTCGGGCTCGGCCGGGTGCGCCGGGTGACCCTGGGCGTCAACTACCGGACGCCCCGGGAGGTGGTGGCGGAGGCGGAACCCGTCATCCGGGCGGTGCTCCCGGACGCCGACGTGCCGGTCTCCGTCCGCAGCGGCGCCCCCGTCGTCCACGGCTCCGTCGCGGAACTCGGCCGGATCGTGGCGGGGTGGCTGGCCGCGCACGCCGAGGGCACCGTCTGCGTCGTCGGCGATCCCGGTTTCCGCGAGACGCCCCGCGTCCGCTCGCTGCCCCCGGAGCTGACGAAGGGGCTGGAGTTCGACCTGGTCGTCCTCGTCGGGCCGGAGGCGTTCGGCGGGGGGATCCCCGGAGCGGTGGACCGCTACGTCGCGATGACCCGGGCGACCAGGCAGCTCGTCGTGCTCACCCGCTCCTGACGCCCGGGCCCGGCGGCGGGTGCGGGATCCCACCGCGCGGGGGTTTGCGCTCAGAGGTCCCCGAGGAGGGCGAGGACGCGTTCCGGCCCGTCGCGCAGGACGTCGTGGGTGGTGGGCCACTCCTGGTACTCCCACCGCGGGTCGTCCCGGACCGCGGCCATCGTGGCCGGGGCCTGCAGCCCTCCCGGGGTCTCCAGCGCCGCCGCGTAGCGCTTGACCGGCACCTCCTGCCACGCGCCCGTGAGGGAGAAGCGCTGCAGGAAGGTGGCCAGGGGGTGCGGCCGGGCGCGGGCGTCGAAGAACGGCAGGGGTGCGACGCCGACACCGTTCCCGGCGGCGCCCTCGATGAACCACTCCCGGTTGTGCTGGGGGGTGATGTCCCACAGGGACTGCCCGTCCCCCGGGATGTCGGAGTCCAGGTGCACGAGGGCGGCGACGGCCCCGGGGACCCGGTCGGCGGCGGCGGTGACGAGGGCGCCGCCGTAGCTGTGGCCCACCAGGACGACCGGTCCGGCACCGGTGTGGCGCTCGACCTCGGCGGTGACCTGCGCGATGTGCGTGTCGAGGGTGACCACCGTGCGCGTGAGGTCGTCGTCCGGGCCGAGTCCCGCCGGGGTCAGCGCGACGGCCCGGTGCCCGCGGGCGCTGAGCCCGGCGACGACCGGGTCGTACCACCAGCCGCCGTGCCAGGCGCCGGGGACCAGGACGAACGTGCTCACGGAGGGGCCTCCTGTCGGTCGTGGGCCAGCGGCAGGATCATGCCGCAGGCGCGCGCGCCCGCACCCCGGGGCGCCGGGTCCCCGGGGTGCGGGCGGGTCAGGGGCTGGCGGCGAGGAACAGGAACGCGGCGAGCAGCACCAGGTGCACCCCCCCGTGCAGCCGGGTCGCCCGGCCGGGCACGACGGTGAGGGCGCCCACGAAGGCGGTGACCGCCAGCAGCACGATCTGGGTGGGTCCCAGGCCCAGCAGCAGCGGCCCCTCCAGCCACACCGAGGCCACCGCGATCGCCGGGATGGTCAGCCCGATGCTGGCCATCGCCGAGCCCAGCGCCAGGTTCAGGCTGACCTGGGTCCGGTTGCGCCGCGCGGCGTTCACCGCGGCCAGCGTCTCGGGCAGCAGCACCAGCAGGGCGATCACCACCCCGACGAAGGAGTGCGGGAAACCCAGCCGGCCGACGCCCGCCTCGATCGCCGGGGACTCCACCTTCGCCAGGCCGACGACGGCCACCAGGGCGACCACGAGCAGCGCCAGGCTCGTCCAGGCGGCCCGGGAACCCGGCGGGGGCGCGTGTTCCTCCGGTTCCCCGTCCGCGCCGGCGGTGCGGACGGGGAGGAAGAAGTCGCGGTGCCGCACCGTCTGCGTCACGACGAACATCGCGTACAGCGCCAGCGACGCCGCCGCGGCGAACGCCAGCTGGGCCGGGGAGAACTCCGGGCCGCTGCGGGCGGTGGTGAAGGTGGGCAGCACCAGGGCCAGGGTGGCCAGCGCCGCCACGGTGGCCAGCGCCGCACCGGTGCCCTCGGCGTTGAACACCGCCATGCCGTGCCGGCGCGCCGCCACCAGCAGCGACAGGCCCAGGATCCCGTTGCAGGTGATCATCACGGCGGCGAAGACGGTGTCCCGGGCGAGGGAGGCGGTCCCCGGGCCGCCGGAGACCATCAGCGTCACGATGAGGGCCACCTCGATGACGGTGACCGCGACGGCGAGGACCAGGGACCCGAAGGGTTCCCCGACCCGGTGGGCCACCACCTCCGCGTGGTGCACCGCGGCGAGCACCGCGGCGGCCAGCACCACGCCCACGAGCACCACGGCCGCGGTGCCCAGGTCCCGCCCCCAGGCGGCGGCCAGGGTCACGACGGCGAGCGGCGGCACGACGCCCGTCCAGCTCCCCGCGACCCGGCGGAGGTCCTCCGCCGTCACGGCCGGTCCTCCCCGCCGCGCGGGGACGCGTCGACGAAGGCGTACGGGTCGGCCGGGTCACCGCTGCCGGTCCCCGCGCCCGCGGCGGTGTGCCGGCGGGGCCAGCGCTGCTCGAGGGCGATGGCCAGGGGCGAGGCGGTGAAGACGGAGGAGAAGGTGCCCACGACCAGCCCCAGCAGCAGGGCCAGGGCGAAGTCGGCGAGGGTGTCCCCGCCGAGGACCAGCAGGGCGGCGAGGACGAACATGGACCCGAGGCCGGTGTTCACGGTGCGCGGCACGGTCTGCAGGACCGCGTCGTCCACGACGTCGCGCCAGGTGTCGCCGGGACGGGCCCGGCGCAGCTCGCGGACGCGGTCGAAGACGACGACGGTGTCGTTGACGGACAGGCCGACGACGGTCAGCGCGGCGGCGAGGAACACCCCGTCGACGGGCTTGCCCAGCCAGGCGAAGACACCGACGACGGCGAGGACGTCGTGGAACATGGCCAGCACCGCGGCCAGGCCCATCGTCCAGCGGAAGCGGACCGCCAGGTAGAGCATCTGCGCCGCCAGCGCCACCCCGAGGGCGATGAGGGCGTTGCGGCTCAGCTCCGCGCCCAGGCTCGGCCCGATCAGCTCGTCGCGCTCCTTGGTGACCTCCCCCCCGATCCCGCGCAGCGCCTCCTCGACGGCGAAGGCCTCCTCGTTGCTCAGCGGCGGGGTGCGCACGCTGATGTCCTCGGCGCCCCCCGCACCGCCGGAGGTCTGCACCACCGCGTCCTCCACCCCGGCCGCGGCCACGGCCGCGCGGGCCTCCTCCACGCCGAGCGGGGTGCTGGTGGAGTACTGCAGGAGCCGGCCGCCGGTGAACTCCACGCCCAGGTTCAGCCCCCGCACCGCGATGCCCGTCCCGGCCAGGACCACGACGGCGGCGGAGAGGGCGAGCCAGGTGCGGCTGCGGCGCATGAGCTGCGGCCGGGCCGCCTCCAGCCACGTGCGCAGCCGGCCGATCCCCGAGATGCCGCTCACGCCGGGGTGCCGGGCCACGGACCGCCGCCGCAGCGCCCACTCCGTGAACACCCGGGCGATCACCAGGGCGGAGAACATCGAGGCCAGCACCCCGATGCTCAGGGTCACCCCGAAACCGCGGACCGGGCCGGAGGCCAGGAGGAACAGCAGCCCCGCCGCGATGAGGGTGGTGACGTTGCTGTCGAGGATCGCGCTCCACGCGCGGGAGAAACCCGTGGCCAGCGCCGCGGGCAGCGCCGTCCGCGAGCCCCGGGAGGCGGGCGGCATCGAGGCGTGGCGTTCCCGGGCCCGCTCGAACACGAGGACGTTGGCGTCGATCGCCATGCCGACCGCGAGGACGAAACCGGCCAGCCCGGGCAGGGTGAGGGTGGCGCCCAGGGCGACGAGCACCGCGTAGGAGATGAGCGCGTAGCAGGCCAGCGCGAGGGTCGCGAGGAAGCCGGCGAGGCGGTAGACGACGGTGATGAAGGCGCCGGTGAGCAGCAGGCCGATGATCCCGGCCCGCAGGGAGGCGTCGATGGCGTCGGCGCCCAGCGTGGGCCCGACGGTGCGCTGCTCGATCACCTCCACCGGCACGGGCAGCGCGCCGCCCTTGACGAGGGCGGCGAGGTCCTGGGCCTCCTCGGGGGTGAACTGCCCGGTGATGCGGGTGCTGCCCCCGGCGATGCCCGCCCCGCACGGCAGGGACTCGTCCACCTGGGGCGAGGTGATGACCTGCCCGTCCAGCGCGATCGCCACCCGCCGGGCCGGGTCCCCCGGCGGCGCGCAGGCGGCCTGACCGGTCAGCTCCTCCCAGGCGCGGCCGCCGTTGCGGAACTCCAGCGAGACGTACCAGGCGCCGACGCCCTCGGTGTCGATGAGCGCCGCGGCGTCGGTGACCTCCTCGCCCGTCATCGCGGCCGGGCCGACCTCCAGGGGCCGCCCGTCCTCGTCGCGCAGGTCCTCCCGCTCCTCCAGCGGCACGTCCCCGGCCGGTTCCCCGGTGGGTGCCGGGGCGGCGGGGTCGGGGGCGCCGGTGACGGGGTGGAAGGTGAGCTGGGCGGTGCGGCCGATGACCTCCGCGGCCTCCCGGGGGTCCTGCAGCCCGGGCAGCTCGACGACGATGCGCCGCTCCCCGGCGCGGGTCAGGGTCGGCTCGGCGACGCCGAGGGCGTCGACGCGCCCGCGCAGCACCTCCAGCGTCCGGTCGGTGGTCTCGGCGTCGGCGGTGACCCGGTCGGTGGAGCGGGTCTCCAGCACGATCTGCGTGCCGCCGCGCAGGTCGAGGCCGAGGCGGGCCGGTGTGGTGACGGCGTAGAACAGGGCGGCTGCCAGGACTGCCGCCGCGAGCAGGGCCCGCAGCAGGGGTGCGCGGAACATCGGGGTTCTCCTCCGGTGGGGTGTGCACCACCGGAGCGCGCGGAGGCGTCAGGCGGTGCGGGTGGGCTGCGTCGGTGAGGGAGCAGCCGCCACGGGAGGAGCACGGGGAGCGGCGCACGCCGCCGGCGGCGCGGGCACGCCGGAGGGCGCGGCGAGGTGGACGGGGCGCGAGCCGTGGGCGCGCAGGACGGGCGCCGGCGCGCTCCACCACCGCGGGAGGGCGCAGTGCCCGGTGGGGCCGTCCCCGGCGGCGGTGCCGGCCGCGGGGGTACCGCCGGAGCCGTCGTCGCCCGCGGCGGCGGGCGCGGAGGTGAGCGCGGCAGCGGCCGGGGCGGGGTCCTCGTCCTGCGCGGCCCCGGACCGCACCGCGGAGCGGGCGCGCGCGTCGAGGGCACCGCTCGACGCGGCGGAGCAGACGGCGCGCGCCAGGGCCGCGCACACCCGCGCGAGCGCCGCCGCCCGGTCCCGGCGGACGGCGTGGACCTGCCGCGCGGCGGAGCGCTCGGTGCGCTCGACGGGTGGCCGTGCCGGGGACCCGGCGCGGCGGGGGTCGGTCCCCGCCACGGCCGCCTGCGGTGCGGTGTGCACGAACAGCGCCCCCTGCCCCGCCGCGGCGGCGGAACCGGAGGGGACACCGGCGAGGACGGCGAGCAGCAGGGCCGCCAGCGCCGGCACGACGGAGAGGGCGGTGAGCAGCACCCGCGGACGCCACGTGCGCCGCACCGGCAGCCCGGGCGCCACGGCCGCGCGGAGCGCAGCGGGAACCACGGCCGCGCGGAGCGCAGCGGGGGCCACGGTGTCGCGTGCGGGGCGCGCGGGCACGGTCGCTCCCAGGGCCGGATCGGTCGGGGCGGGCACCGCCGGTACCCGGGAACCACGCTAACAGCCGCCCCGGGGGCGCCCGCCCGCCCGCGCGCTCCCGCCCGCGCCGCCGCACACTGCGGTGGTGAGCGCCCCCGACCCCGCCCTGCTGCGCGCCTCGACCGAGGGCGACCCGCTCGCCGACGCCGTGGCGGCCGAGGTCCTCGCGGACCGCTCGGTGCGCCGGCAGTTCGCCGCCGCGCTGACCGCGGGGAGCGACGCGCCCGCCGTCACCTCGGCCGCGGTGCGCGCGCTGGTGGAGCAGATGGAGCGCGCCGCCGCCGGCGCACCCGACAGCGTCGTGCTGGAGGACGCGCGCGCCGCCCACACGGTCCCGATCGCCGCGCACGCCTTCGACGTGGGCGCCGGGGCGCTCGTGAACTCCTACCGCCCGCCCGGAGCGGCCGCCGTGCTGGTGGGGACGGGCCGGCTCCTCGACGACACCTACCGGCGCCTGCTCGACACCGCCGGCTGGCTCAACGCCGCCTCGGTCCCGGGCTGGCTGCGCCCCGGCCGCCCCGGCTACGTCGCCACCGGCCACGTCCGCCTCGCCCACGCCGTCGTGCGGCGGCAGGCCTCCGCGCCCGGGCGCCTGGAGGTCTCCCAGCTCGACGTGGTCCGCACCTGGCTGGACTTCACGCTCGTCGCCCCGCGCTGCGCGGCGCGCCTCGGCCTGGGTCTCACCGAGGCGGAGCACGTCGCGCTGCTGCGGTACTGGCGCCTGCTCGGGGAGCTGCTGGGCGCGGACCCCGACCTGCTCGCGCAGGCGGTGGACCGCCGCAGCGCGGAGGACCTGGAGGCGCGGGTCGTCGCCCTGTACCCGCCGCCGTCGGAGGACTCCCGGCGCCTCACCCTGGCCGGGCTGACGGCCGTCGCCACCGGCCTGGGCGACATGACGCGCCTGCCGCCCCGGGCATCCCTGCTCGCCGTGCAGGTGGTGGCGCGCGCCATGCACGGGCGGGAGGTCTCCGACGCCCTCGGCATCCCCCGCGCCGGCGGGGCGCACCGGCTGGTGCCGCTGGTCGCGGTGGTCCTGCGCACCCACCGGGCGTGGCGCCGGCGCGACCCGGTCGCGTGGCGGGCGGCGGTGGACCGCAACATCGCCGCCGGCGAGGAGTTCGTGCGCTCCGGCGGGCAGCCGCCACCCCCGCGCGGCAGGGCCGCACGCCCCCGCGTCCCGGCTCCGGCGGACCCTCGCGTGCGGGTCTGACCGCTACCCCCGGGCGGCGAGGAGCACGGCGCCGGCCACCTGGGCGCTCGCGGCGGCGACGCGCACCCCGTCCCAGGCCAGCAGGCGGCGGTGGGCGACGGCGTCCCAGCGCGCGGCGAGCACCCGGTGCTGCGGCACGGCCCCGACGGCGGTGACGCCGAGCACGACCGCGGTGGCCCCCGCGCACGCCCACGCGAGGGCGGAGCCGGGCGCCGCGGCGACGAGGAGGGCCGTGGCGGCCACCAGCGCCGCGAACAGCGGCCCCACCAGCCCGGTGACGCGCCGCCGGTGCCCCGCGGAGAGCGCCGGGAACCCGGAGGGCTCGGCGCGCCCGGCGTCCCCGAGCTGCGGGTACACCACCACCCGCACCGTCCACTGGAAACCCGCGTAGGCGCAGGCGGCGGCCAGGTGTGCGAGCAGGACGGCATCCACGCCGCCAGTGTGCCGCCGGTGTTCCGGAACTCCTCCGGTGGCCGTCGGCCCGAGGGGTTCCTACCCTCGGCTCCCATGGAGCAGCGCAGCATCGGCAACCGCACGGTCTCGGCCATCGGACTGGGCGCGATGCCCATGTCCATCGAGGGCAGGCCCGACGAGGACAGGTCCATCGCCACGATCCACGCGGCGCTGGAGGCCGGGGTCACGCTGATCGACACCGCCGACGCCTACCACCAGCACGCCGACGAGGTCGGCCACAACGAGGAGCTCGTCGCGCGCGCCCTGCGCAGCTGGGGCGGGGACGCCTCGCAGGTGCTCGTCGCCACCAAGGGCGGCCACCTGCGCCCCGGCGACGGGTCGTGGACGAAGAACGGGCGCCCCGAGCACCTCAAGGAGGCCGCCCGCGCCTCGGCGAAGCGCCTGGGGGTGGAGGCGATCGGCCTGTACCAGTTCCACCGCCCGGACCCGGAGGTTCCCTACGCGGAGTCGGTCGGCGCGCTGCGCGAACTGCTCGACGAGGGCGTCATCGAGCTGGCCGGCATCTCCAACGCCGACGTCGCGCAGATCGACGAGGCGAACGAGGTCCTCGGCGGGCGCCTGGTCTCCGTGCAGAACCAGTTCTCCCCCGCGTTCCGCTCCAGCCTCGGCGAGCTGGAGCACTGCGCCCGGCTCGGCATCGCCTTCCTGCCGTGGAGCCCGCTCGGCGGGATCAGCAACGCCGCCGAGCTCGGCAGCCGGCACGCCGCGTTCCAGCAGGTCGCCGACGCCCACGGCGTCAGCGTCCAGCAGGTCGCCCTCGCCTGGGAGCTGTCGCTGGCCCCCGTGGTCGTCCCCATCCCCGGGTCCTCGCGCCCGCAGAGCATCACCGACTCCGCCCGCGCGGCGGAGCTGCGGCTCAGCGCGGAGGAGGTCGCGCAGCTCTCGCAGGGCTGAGACCACCGGCGCAGGAGTTCACCGGCGGCTCTGGTCGTGGCGGCACCCGGCTGACATGCTGGCCGGCGTGCAGCACGCCCACGGGCTGGCGGTGCCCGAGAACCTCGCCGAGATGTGCCGGCCCGCGACGAGCGCGGTCCTCGTGTACGACGCGCAGGCCGGCATCCTCGCCCACGTGCGGGAGCGCGAGGCGCTGACGGAACGCATCTGCGCGGTCCTGGCCGCAGCCCGCGCCGCGCAGGTGCCGGTCCTCTACGTGCGGCACGTGTCGCTGCCCCCGTCGCACCTGGGGGTGGCGGGGCTGCGGACGGCGATGGCCTGGCAGCGCACCGAGCGGGCCGCCGACGTGCGCGCGGTCTTCCCGCCGGACGCCCCGCACACCCAGCTCGTGGCGGAACTGGCGCCGGTGGGCGGGGAGCCGGTGCTCGACAAGCTGGGGATGTCCGCGTTCGTGGGAACCCCGCTGGAGGCGGTGCTGCGCGACCGGGGCGTGACCACGGTGGTGCTGGTGGGCGCGGTGCTGGAGATCGGCATCGAGCCGACGGCCCGGCACGCCGCGGACCTGGGGTTCCTGCCCGTCGTCGTGGAGGACGCCTGCGGCGTGGTGGACGAGGCGGCCGCGCAGCGCTCGCTGGAGGCCCTGGACTACACGTTCGCGTCCTACCGGGGTTCCGCCGCGGACGTGGTGGCCGCCTTCGGCGGCTGACCGGGGCGGCGCACCGGAGGGCGGGCGCGGGGCCGCGCTCAGCCGTCGGGGCCGTGGCGCTCCCGCATCGCCCGCAGCTCGCCCAGCCACTCCTCCCCCAGCCGGCGCCCGTCCGGGAACCGGTCCTCCCGGTCCCAGCGCCACGTGCAGATCATCGCCAGCACGAGCATCCGGCACCGGCGCAGCAGGACCGGGTCGGCACCGGGGTAGTGCGCGGCGACGTCGTCGGGCGCGTGGGCGAGGTCGAACTCGACGGGCCCGTGGCAGCACGTCTCGAAGTCGACGAACAGCAGTTCCTCCCCCGTGGCGAGCAGGTTCCCCGGGTGCGGCTCACCGTGCAGGAACTGCCGCCCGCCGGACCCGGCCACCACCCGGCCCAGGTTGCGCACCGTGCTGCTCAGGACCTCCCGGTCCGCGTCGCCGAGCGCCGGGGTGCGCTCCCGGTCGGCGAGCAGCCGCGCGGCCTGCCCGGTGCGCTCCGCGACGTCGGGCGCCGGCACGTCGAGCCCGCGCATGCCGGCGTGCAGCCGCCGCAGCGCCGCGGCGTAGCCGGCCGGGTCGATCGCGTGGTTCGGTGCGGGGTCGTAGGCGGTCCACAGCGTGACCACGAGACCGTCGTGCTCGTGGGCGACCGGCGCGACCCGGGGCTCGGGCCGCGCCACCGGGCTCCCGCGCTCCGCGAGCCGCCGGGCCACCTCGAGCTCGAACACCGCGACCCGGTGCGCCTCGGGCGACCGGGGCACCACCCGGGCCACCACGTCGCACGGGAGGAGGCGCAGGGTGAGCTTGTTCGAGGCGTGCAGGACGATCGCGTCCTCGACCGCCAGGCCGAGCGGGGCGCAGACCGCCCTCGCCGCGGCCACCGCGCGCGGGAGCTCCGGACCCAGCACCACCGGCCGCCCCCGATCCCCCGTCCGATACCCAGCCCGATCCCCGGCCCGATCCCACACGCCCGGCGCAGCGTACGCGTTAGCCTCCCCCCGGGGGCGGGTCGACGCCCCGCCGAACGACGTCCTGGAGCCCCACCGTGACACGACACCGGATCTTCGGCACGAGCTTCGCCAGCATCTACCCGCACTACCTCACCAAGGCGGAGAAGAAGAACCGCACCAGGGAGGAGGTGGACGAGGTCATCTGCTGGCTCACGGGCTACGACGCGGCCGGGCTGGAGAGGGTCGTGGCGGACGGCGTCGACCTGGAGACCTTCTTCGCCGAGGCCCCCCGCATGAACCCGCACGCGCCGGAGATCCGCGGGGTGATCTGCGGGCACCGCGTGGAGGAGATCGGGGACCCGCTGATGCAGCGGATCCGCTGGATGGACAAGCTCGTCGACGAGCTGGCCAGGGGGAAGAAGATGTCGTCGATCCTGCGCGGCGGCGGAGCGCTCAGCACCCCGGTCGCGCCGGGCGCCTGAGGGCCGTGGGGCCCGCGCAGGTGCGATCCCCCGGTCTCCGCCTGGCGGGGCTCGTCGCGGAGTCGCGCGCCTTCTACGCCCGGCGCGCGGTGCGGCGCGGCCCGGGGGACCTCGCGGAGCTCCGGGCCGCCAGGGCCGCGGCGCCCGCGCCCGTGCCGTCGCAGCCGCCGGCCGTCGTCGAGGTGGTCCGCGCCGGCGGTCGCGACGTCCCGGTGCGCATCCACGCACCGGCCCAGGACGCGGTCACCGGCGCACACCTGGAGATCCACGGCGGCGGGTTCTTCCTGGGCTCGGCGGCCGGGGACGACGTGCGCAACCGGGCCCTCGCGGACGCCCTCGGCCTCGTGGTGGTCAGCCCCGGGTACCGGCTCGCCCCCGAGAACCCCTGGCCCGCCGCGCCCGACGACTGCGAGGTGGCGGCCCTGTGGCTCGCCGAGAACGCCGAGCGGCGCTTCGGTGCGACGAGGCTCTCGCTCGGCGGGTTCTCGGCGGGGGCGACCCTGGCGGCGAGCACGCTGCTGAGGTTGCGCGACCGGGGCACCGGGGGCTACGGCGGCGCCGTCCTGCAGTTCGGGACGTACGACCTCAGCGGGCAGACCCCGGCGGGGCGCCTGATCGCCGGGGAGTACTTCCTCGAGGCCTACGCCGGAGCGGCCGTGGACCGGAGCCATCCCGACCTCTCGCCGGTCCACGCCGACCTCGCGGGCCTGCCGCCGGTCCTCCTCGTCGTCGGTGCCGACGACATCCTGCTCGAGGACAACGTGCAGATGGCCGCGCGGCTCTCGGCGGCCGGTGTCGACGTCGACCTGCGCGTCTACCCGGCCTCACCGCACGCCTTCACCGGCCACCCCACGTCCATGGCGGCGGCCGCGGTGGACGACATCAGGGCCTGGCTCCGGCGCCTCTGACCCGGGTCCGGGGTGGCCGGGCGGACCGCTCGCACCCGGCGCGCTCAGCCCAGGGTGACGTGCAGGACCCGCTCGTCGCTGTTGTCGGGCACGCTGTCCTTGTCGCCGGTGTTGGTGGTGGTCAGCCACAGGCCGCCGGGTGCGGGTTCCACCGTGCGCAGCCGGCCGTACCGGCCGGGGAACCACGTCTGCAGGTCCACGAGGTCGTTGCCGCTGATGACCGCGCGGAACATGCGCGCGCCGCGGGCGCAGGCGATGTAGAGCGCGTCCCGGACGACGGCGATCCCCGAGCACGACCCGTCCGCGGTGGAGTACGTCCGCCTCGGCGCGATGAACCCCGGGGTTCCGCAGGTGCCGGCCGTCCCCTCGCAGGCGGGCCAGCCGTAGTTCCCGCCCCGGGTGATCAGGTTCGTCTCGTCCATCCGGGAGTTGCCGAACTCCTGCTCCCACAGCCTGCCCCGGGAGTCGAACGCCAGGCCCTGGGGGTTGCGGTGGCCGTAGCTCCACACGAGGTTTCCGAAGGGGTTGTCGGCGGGGACCGTGCCGTCGGGGTTCAGCCGCAGGACCTTGCCCTCCAGGGCGTTCACGTCCTGCGCCCAGCTGCCGTTCTGGGCGTCGCCGGTGGCGGCGTAGAGCTTGCCGTCGGGGCCGAACCGCAGCCGGCCCCCGTTGTGGTATTTGTTGCGCCGGATGCCCTGCACGAGGACCTGCAGGCTCGCCGTGTCCAGCCGGTTCCCGACGAGCCGCACGCGGACGATGCGGTTGTCGGTGGGCGAGGTGTGCAGGAGGTACACCCAGCGGTCCTCCGCGAACCCGGGTGAGACGGCCAGCCCCATGAGGCCGCCCTCCCCGTCGGTGCTCGCCACGCCGGGCACCCTGCCCACGCTCGTCCGCACGCCGGTCGCCGGGTCGAGGCGGACGACGTCGTGGGCGTCGCGCCTGGTGTGCAGGACGGTGCCGTCGGGCAGGGTGGCCAGCCCCCAGGGGACGTCGGTGTCGCGGGCGACCTGGCGCACGCCGCACACCGCGGTGGTGCAGGAGGCCCCCGTGGTGGCGGTGCGCGCGAGGGCCGGGGCCGAGGTGTTGCCCCGCGCGTCCCGCGCCGCCACCGAGTACGAGTAGGCGGTGCCGGCCGCCAGCCCGGCGTCGGTGAAACGGGTCGGCGGCGGGGAACCGGTGAGGGTGGTGATCCGCACGCCGTCGCGCAGGACGTCGTAGCCGCGCACGCCGGTGTCGTCGCGGGAGGCGTCCCACGTGAGGGTCACCGTCGTCCCGGAGGCGGTGGCGGCCAGCCCCGTCGGCACGCTCGGCGCGGTGGTGTCGGTGCCGCACTGCGGAACGGTGACCGGCACGGTCCGGCTGGCCTGGGAGACGTTGCCCGCGGGGTCGCGCGCGTTGACGTACAGCCCCCACACCGCGCCCGGGACGAGGGTGAGCCGCACGGACAGCGCGGTCCCGGGCACGGACGTCATCTGCTGGCCGTCGTGGTAGACGTCGTAGGCCGAGATCCCCACGTCGTCGCCCGCGGCGTCCCAGGAGAACCGCGCGGAGGTGCAGGTCAGCTCGTCGACGCGGGGGTTGCCCGGCACGCCGGGTGGGCGGGTGTCCCCCGGTGGGCGGAACCGGCGCCAGCGCTGGCTCACGCTCCCGGTGCAGGTGGCGACGAGGACCGGGGTCCTGTCGGCGGTGCCGCCGCCGGCCACGTCGAGGCAGAGGCCGGAGCCGGCGCCCCGGATCGACTCGTCGGCGCCGACCCGCCAGCGCTGGTTCGCGCCGCCGTGGCAGGGGTAGGTCTGCACGGCCGCCGGGGACGTCGTGGCGGCGCCGGTGACGTCGAGGCACAGCGGCGCGGGGTGGACGCGCAGCTCACCGGCGGTGGTGAGGGTCCACGCCTGGTTGTCGCCCCCGTGGCAGCGGTAGACGATCACGGCGGCCCTGGGGGCGGTGCTCCCACGCGCCACGTCCAGGCAGCGCCCGGAGGCGACCCCGACGACGGGTGTGCCGGTGGCCGCGGCCGCGGGGAGCTGCCCGGCGACCAGGACGGCGCCCGCGAGCACCAGGGCGGTTCCCGCCGCGGGGAGGAGGCCGGCGGGCCGGCGCGGGTTCGCTCTCGTGGACGCGGACATGCGGGGCTCCCCGTGCCGGAGGGGTGGCGGCCTCGGCGCCGCTCACGGGCGCGCGGTCGCGGCGCATCCGGTCACCGGATGCTCCCGCGACACCACCCTCCGCCACGGTAACCCGGCGCGCCGCCGAGGCACAGGTCGAGCCGGGACCCGGTGGTCCTCAGGAGGCGGGGACCCACCGCGCGGGCGCGGCGACGATGTCGCGCACCACGGACGTGGCAGCCCCGACGACCGCGGCCTCGGCACCCAGCAGGGAGACCCGCACCACGGGCGGCGCCCAGGGGGCGGCGACGACGCGCTCGCGCACCTCGCGCTCCACCTCCGGGGCGATCCACGGCGCGAGGTCGCGGTAGACCCCGCCGAGGACGACGGTGTCCACGTCGAGGAGGTTCATCGCCCCGGCGAGGCTGGTGCCCAGCGCCGTCCCGGCCCGCGCCAGGGCGGCCACGACGCGCGGCTCCCCGCGCCGGGCGAGCTCCACGAGGCGGGCGCTGGTGGGCGAGCCGCCCAGGGCGGTGCTGACGGGCGCGGGGACGCCCGCGGCGTGCAGGATGGCCTCCTGCCCGGCGAACTGCTCCAGGCAGCCGCGCGAGCCGCAGTTGCAGGGCGGGCCGTCGGGGTCGACGGGCACGTGCCCGAGCTCCCCGCTCCAGCCGTGCCGGCCGCGGAAGATCCGCCCGTCCAGGACGATGCCCGCGCCGACACCGGTCTCGCCGGAGACGTGGACGAAGCTGTCGGTGGGCGAGGTGTCCAGCTCGGCCAGGGCCGCGAGGTCCGCCTCGTTGCCGACGCTGAGCTCGAGGGCGGCCAGCGCCGGCTCGCGGCCGAGCAGGGCCAGGACGTCGAGGTCGCGCCAGCCGAGGTTCGGGGCGAGCTGCACGGGACCGGAGGGGGCGCGCACCAGGCCGGGGACGGCGAGGGTGGCGGCGTGCACGGGCAGCTCCGTGGCGGCCAGGGCCTGTGCGCCCAGCCGCGCCAGCGCGCGCAGCACCTGCTCGGGGGGCCCGCCGCGGCAGTCGTGGGCGACGACGCGCAGGTGACGCACGGCGCCGGTGAGGTCCACGACGCACGCGGCGGCGTAGTCGACGCCGACCTCCAGGCCGAGACCGGCGGGCCCGTCGGGGGACAGCCGCAGCCCGGTGGCGGGGCGCCCTCCCCCGGCGCGCGGGCGGGTGCCGACCTCGGTGACGAGCCCGGCGGCGACGAGGGCGTCGACGAGGGTGGAGGCCGTGGCGCGGGTGACACCCGTCGCGGCGGCGATGCCGGCGCGCGAGATCGCCTCCGGCGCAGCGGCGATGAGGCCGAGCGCCAGGGCCAGGTTGGCGTCGCGCAGGCTCCCCTGCCGCGCCGGGGTGCCCGCCGCCCGGGCGGCGCGGTGGGGCTGCACCGCAGCGGCGGAGGAGGACGTCATGGCGCTTGACAGTGCCACACCGCCCCCCTAAGTTCAATCACCAAACAAACCCGTCCGGCCCACCCCGCCGTTCCTGGAGGAACCCGTGGCAGCGCAGCCCACCCCCGCAGACAAGTTCACCTTCGGCCTCTGGACGATCGGGTGGCAGGCCCGTGACATGTTCGGCGACGGCACCCGCGACGAGCTCGACCCCGTCGTCGCGCTGGAGAAGCTCGCCGAGCTCGGCGCCTACGGCATCACGTTCCACGACGACGACCTCGTGCCCTTCGGCAGCGACGAGCACACCCGCGACTCCATCATCGAGCGGTTCACCAAGGGCCTGGAGACCACCGGGATGAAGGTCCCGATGGTCACCACGAACCTCTTCAGCCACCCGATCTTCAAGGACGGCGCGCTCACCAGCAACGACCGCGCCGTGCGCCGCTACGCGCTGCGCAAGACCCTGCGCAACATGGACCTCGCCGCGGAGCTCGGCGCCGAGACGTACGTGCTGTGGGGCGGGCGCGAGGGCTCCGAGACCGAGGCCGGCAAGGACGTGCAGGCCGCGCTGGAGCGCTACCGCGAGGGCGTCGACCTGCTCGCGCAGTACTCCAAGGACAAGGACCTCGGCCTGCGCCTGGCCCTGGAGCCCAAGCCGAACGAGCCCCGCGGCAACATCCTGCTGCCGACCGTCGGGCACGCCCTCGGCTTCATCTCCACCCTGGAGAACGAGGACATCGTGGGCCTCAACCCCGAGACCGGCCACGAGCAGATGGCCGGCCTCGACTTCGCCCACGGCATCGCGCAGGCCATCTGGCAGGGCAAGCTGTTCCACATCGACCTCAACGGCCAGCACGGCCCCCGCTTCGACCAGGACCTCGTCTTCGGGCACGGGGACCTGCTCAACGCCTTCGCGCTCGTGGACCTGCTGGAGAACGGCGGCCCCGACGGCGGCCAGGCCTACACCGGCCCGCGCCACTTCGACTACAAGCCGCTGCGCGTGGAGGACCTCGACGGCGTGTGGGACTCCGCGAAGGCCTGCATGGAGACCTACCTGCTCCTCAAGGAGCGCGCCGCGGCCTTCCGCGCCGACCCCGAGGTGCAGGCGGCCCTGGAGGCCGTGCGCGCCCCGCAGCTGAAGCAGCCCACCCTGTCCGAGGGCGAGACCTGGCAGGACCTGCTCGCCGACCGCAGCGCCTTCGAGGACTACGACGTGGAGGGCGAGGCGCGCCGCGGCTACCCCTACACCCGCCTCAACCAGCTCGTCGTGCAGCACCTCACCGGCGCACGCTGACCCTCCGCCCCCGCCCACCGCAGCACAAGGAGGTCCGGACCATGCCGCTCGTCGCGGGCGTCGACTCCTCGACGCAGTCCTGCAAGGTCGTCGTCCGGGACGCGGGGTCCGGCGCCCTCGTCCGCGAGGGCAGGGCGTCGCACCCCGACGGCACCGAGGTGCACCCCTCCGCGTGGGAGGAGGCCCTCGACGCCGCCGTGGCCGCGGCCGGCGGGCTGGACGACGTGGCGGCCGTGGCCGTCGGCGGCCAGCAGCACGGCATGGTCTGCCTCGACGAGGACGGGGAGGTCGTGCGCCCCGCCCTGCTGTGGAACGACACCCGCTCCGCCGGGGCCGCCGCCGACCTCGTCGCCGACCTCGGCGGCGGCGAGGCCGGACGGCGGGCGTGGGCGGAGGCGGTCGGCTCGGTGCCGGTGGCCTCGTTCACGGTGACGAAGCTGCGCTGGCTCGCGCAGCACGAGCCGCTGCACGCCAAGCGGACGGCGGCGGTGGCCCTCCCCCACGACTGGCTGACCTGGCGGCTGTCCGGCTCGCGGGACCTGGACGCGCTGACCACCGACCGCAGCGACGCCAGCGGCACCGGCTACTGGTGCCCGCGCACCGGCGGCTACCGGCTGGACCTGCTGGAGCTCGCGCTCGGCCACCCGGCCCTGCTGCCGCGGGTGCTGGGCCCGGCGGAGGCGGGCGGCAGCACGCCCTCGGGCGCCCTGCTGGGCCCGGGGGCCGGGGACAACGCCGCCGCCACGCTCGGGGTGAGCGCCGGGCCCGGTGACGTCGTCGTCTCCATCGGCACCTCCGGCGTGGCGTGCGCCGTGGCCGACGTCCCCGCGGAGGACGCCTCGGGCACCGTGGCGGGTTTCGCCGACGCCACCGGGCGGTTCCTGCCGCTGGTCTGCACCCTGAACGCCGCGCGGGTGCTGGACGCGGCGGCCGCGATGCTCGGGGTGGACCACGCGGAGCTCTCCCGGCTGGCGCTGTCGGCCCCGGCGGGCGCGGACGGGCTCGTCCTCGTGCCCTACCTGGAGGGCGAGCGCACCCCGGACCGGCCCGACGCCACCGGCGCCGTGCACGGGCTGCGCCTGGGCAACGCCACCCCCGCGCACCTGGCGCGCGCGGCGGTGGAGGGGCTGCTGTGCGGCCTGGTGGACGGCATCGACGCGCTCGTGGCGCACGGCGCGGTCGTCGGGCGCGTCCTGCTCGTCGGCGGCGGCGCCCGCTCCGAGGCCGTGCGCCGCATCGCCCCGGCGGTGCTCGGGCGGCCCGTGGTGGTGCCCGCGCCGGGTGAGTACGTCGCGGACGGCGCGGCCCGGCAGGCGGCGTGGGTGCTCTCCGGTGGGGACACCCCGCCGGCGTGGTCGGCCGCCGGCGCGCAGACGTACGAGGCCGCGGCCACCCCGGCGGTGCGCGGCCGGTACGCCGAGGCGCGCGAGAGGGTGCTCGACCGGCCCGCGTGAGACGGCCCGCGTGAGACGGCCCCCGTGAGACGGCCCCCGTGAGACGGCCCCCCACCACCCGGGACACCGGGCGGCGGGGGGCCGTCGCGTCGGGCCGCGGGGCCGGGGTCGCGGCCCCGGGGGTGGTGTGTTGCCCGGCCTTCCTTGCTGCAACTAGGTTGCAACAACGAAGCCACCGGCCGGGGCGGTCCGCGGGCCCGTCGCGGCCGCCGACCGGCCGGACCACCACGAGAACCCCTGGGGACCCATGGTCTGCGACACATCGTCAGGAGCCGCCGCACGACCTCCCGGGGGAGGGTTCCGGACGGCGTTCACCGCCCGCGAGCGGCGCTCGATCGCCGGGATGGCCGGTTTCGTCCTCCTCCTGCACGTCCTCGGCTGGGGGGTGCTGCTCCTCGTCGTGGCACCGCACGAGTACTCGCTGGGGAGCACGGGCGTCCTGGGGGCCGGGGTCGGCCTGACCGCCTACATGCTCGGCGTGCGGCACGCCTTCGACGCCGACCACATCGCCTCCATCGACAACACCACGCGCAAGCTCGTCGGCGAGGGCAAGCCGTCGGTCAGCGCCGGCTTCTGGTTCTCCCTCGGCCACTCCTCGGTCGTCTTCGCCGCCGGCCTGCTCCTCGCGATCGGGGTCCGCTCGGTCGCGGCGGTCGTGCAGGACGAGGGCTCCGAGGTCGGCCGGCTCCTCGGCACGATCGGCACGTTCGTCGCCGGCACCTTCCTGGTGCTCATCGGGCTCACCAACCTGGCCGCGGTCTTCGGCATCGCGAGGGTCTTCCGCCGGATGCGCAGCGGTGAGTACGACGAGGCCCAGCTGGAGCAGCACCTCGACAACCGCGGGTTCCTGGCCCGGCTGCTCCGGCGCGCGACCAGGCGCGTCAGCCGGGCGTGGCACCTCTACCCCGTCGGCCTGCTCATGGGCCTGGGTTTCGACACCGCCACGCAGGTCGCGCTGCTCGTGCTCGCCGCCGGCTCCGCGGCCTTCGTCCTGCCCTGGTACGCCATCCTCGTCCTGCCCGTCCTCTTCGCCGCGGGCATGAGCCTGTTCGACGCCGCGGACGGCGTGTTCATGTCCAGGGCCTACGGGTGGGCCTTCCTGAACCCGGTCCGGAAGGTCTTCTACAGCCTCACCGTGACCGTCCTGTCCGTCGTCGTCGCCCTGGCCGTCGGGGTCGTGGTCCTCCTCGGGCTCCTCACCGAGCGCCTCGCCCTCGGGACCGGGCCGCTGTCGTGGGTGGCGTCCCTGGACCTCACCTTCGTCGGGTTCGGTGTCGTCGGGCTCTTCGTCCTCATCTGGGCCGCGGCCCTGGCGGTGTGGCGGTTCGGCCGCGTCGAGGAGCGGTGGTCGGGCGGCACGGGGGGCGGTGGGGCCGCGACCGTCGCGGAGTAGGCGCGGCCCCTCCCGGGAACTGCCCCGCCCCGGCGGGTGCACCCGCCGGGGCGGAGCCGGGTCCCTCAGACGGGTTCGACGCCGAGGGCCTCGGCGAGCTCCCGGATGCGGCGGGCGCGGCCGATGCGGGGCAGGTCGCTGCCGTCGCGCACCAGCCCGCCCGAGGCCTCGAACTCGGCGAGGACGTCCAGCGCCCACGCCACGTCCGTGCCGGTCGGGCTCATCGCCTCGTTCACGACGGGGGCGTGGGCGGGGTCGAGGCAGAGCTTGCCGGTCATGCCGAGGGAGACGGCCACGGCGGTCTGCTCGCGCAGCTCCGGCATGCCACCGCCGACGGTGGGGCCGTCGACCGGGCCGGGCAGGCCGCCGATCCTGCTGGCGGTGACGAGGCGCGAGCGCGGGTAGGCCATCGCGAGGTCGTCGGCGCTCGCGCCGGTGTCCCGGCGGTAGTCGCCGGAGCCGAACGCGAGGCGGAAGGTGCCGCGGGCGCAGGCGATGGCGCGCGCCTCCTCGATCCCGAGCGCGGACTCCACGAGGGCGACGACCGGTGTCCCGGTCCCGAGCACCGCGGCGGTGTCCTCGACGTGCCCCGCCGACTCCGTCTTCGCCAGCACCACCCCGGCCAGGCCGGGAACCCCGCGCAGCGCCTCCACGTCGTCCGCCCAGTACGGCGTGCCGCGGTCGTTGATCCGCACCCACGCCCGCCCGCCGCCGGAGAACCACGCCAGGACGTCCTCGCGCGCCCCCGCCTTGCGCCGGGGGTCGACGGCGTCCTCCAGGTCCAGGACGACGTGGTCGGCGCGCGAGGAGAGCGCCGGGCCGAAACGCTGCGGCTGCGTGGCGGGCACCAGCAGCCACGTGCGCCCGTAGCGGGGGGCCACCCCCGCTGCGGGGAGCCGCGCGGCGGTGCCGTCGAGCGGCCGGGTGGCCGGGATCGTCGGGGGGTTCGGGGCGGTCCAGGTCACGGTCGGTTCCTCCGGGGACGTCGGTGTGCGGTGGTCAGTGCGCGGGGACGCGCGCGGGTGCCGGGCTCTGCGCACCGCTCCCGTCGTCGCCGGCGTGGGCGCCGTGGGCGTCGGTGCTCATCGTGGACTCGTCGAAGGGCAGTTCCCCGGCCAGGACGCGGCGGGTGCGGCCGGCGTCGACCTGGCCCGTCCAGGCGCCGATGACGAGGGTGGCCACGGCGTTGCCGGTGAAGTTGGTGACGGCGCGGGCCTCGGACATGAAGCGGTCGATGCCCACGATGAGCCCGACCCCGTCCAGCAGGTCCGGGCGGTGGCTGGACAGGCCCCCGG
>NZ_BAAIHU010000001.1:743097-782185 GCF_054590795.1 Kineococcus anabasis | reverse complement strand
GAGCACCAGCCCACCCCGACACGCACCCAGCCGGCCCCCGAGGCCGCCACCCGGTCCAGCATCGCGGCGTTCACCGGCCAGTCCCGCCACAGGGAGAACACCTCCACCCCCGTCGCCAACACCCGCGACGACCCCACCACCGGGTCGACAGGCTTGTCGGCTGTCACTCGCAGCAGCCCGGCCACC
Organism: Kineococcus anabasis; assembly: GCF_054590795.1. Lineage (NCBI taxonomy): Bacteria > Bacillati > Actinomycetota > Actinomycetes > Kineosporiales > Kineosporiaceae > Kineococcus > Kineococcus anabasis. The sequence goes on along the minus strand of NZ_BAAIHU010000001.1, from coordinate 781,999 downwards.
GCCGTGCCGGCGGCAAGGAGGAGCAACACCAGCAGCAGCGTCCCCTTCCGGTGCGCCGGCCCCCGCGCCGTGCCGGTGTGAGATCGGCCGGCGTTCACCGGGTAGGCTCCGCGGCTCACCGGAGGCGTCTGCGGTACATGATCCTGTGCTGCTCGATCGCCTCCAGGTAGACCCGACGCATCCGCTCCCCGGTACCGCGGATGTCGTGGTGCGCCTGCACGTGCTCCCGGATGGCGGCACCCTCGCTGTCCGCGCGTGCCCGGTCGGCGAGTCGGGCGACGATCGCCTCGGCGAGGGTTGCGGGGTCCTCCGGTCTCACGACGGCGCCGCAGACCGAGTGCGGAAGGCTCTCGGTCGACCCTGCGACGTCCGTCAACACGACCGACCGACTGCAGGCTCCTGCCTCGAGCGGCACCAGCGCCATCCCTTCCCACCGCGAAGGCAGCACCACGACGTCTGCCGCGCGGTACCACAGCAACGGGTCCGCCTTCCCGACGAAGGACACGTCGGGTGGTGCCGCCGCCACGAGCCGGTCCTTGTCCGGTCCATCGCCGACGAGGGCGAGACGGGCGCCCTCGACGGCCGACCGCACCTGCGGCCAGGCCTCCAACAGGACGTCCTGTCCCTTCTGTCGGCTCAGCCGCCCCACGCAGACGGCGAGGGGCTCGTCACCGAGGCCGAGGGCGACCCGTGCGGTGTGGCGATCGCCCGGACTGAAACGCTTGGTGTCCACCCCGTTGGGGACCACCACCGCGCGGTCGTCCAGGCGCAGTCCGCTACCTGAAGCCTGTCCGCGCTCCGACTCGCTGACGCAGACGACGCGATCGGTCCAGCGCAGCGCGGCGCGTTCCCAGTATTCGGTGGCTTTGCGTAGCGGCCCCGTGACGGCGAGGAACGACCAGGCATGAGGCTGAAACACGGTCGGGCGGTGGCCACGCATGGCGAGCCGTCCGACGAGCCCAGCCTTCGCGCTGTGAAGGTGAACCACCAGGGGATCGAACCGCTGCACGATGTGGTGCAACCTGCGTGCTTCTCCTGGGACCGTGGGCCCGGGGCTGCGGTCCGCAGCCCAGGGGAAGACCTGCGCACCGGCCGAGAGGGCCGCTGTGGCCAGATCACCGCCGGTGGGGCAGGCGACGCCCACGTCCCAGCCCCTGGTTACGTGATCGCGGACGAGATCAATCACGCATCGCGCGACGCCCTCGGTCGTCGGCTGGGCGACGTGCAGCACACGCATCCCGGCGGCCGGGATGTCGAGCCCGTCCACGACCTCGTGCCGCTCGACCGCGAGTTCTCCGGTGGTCCGCGTCACCATGGGTACTCCCTTCACACGGAACCGGCCGAATGCCCTCGGAGTGCAGGGAGCCGGCGGAGTGTGCGTCACCATACGCCGGGCTGGGGGACCGGGCCTGTCGTGGAGAAGGTGTCCCGAAGCCTGGTTCGGACTTCCCTGGCCGCCACTTGCTGCGGGATCGGGTGCGCCGATCGCTCGCATCCAGCGTGCACCACGTGCGGTGGTGAGGGAGGCTGCCGCCTGTGAGCGGCACCGTCTTCCCTCCACGATCTGTCGAAAACACGGAAGGTAGTCGAGTGGCCACGCCTTTGCGCGTAGTGGTCATTTCGAGCCCCGGCGTACGGGACCCCTGGAGTTCGTGGGTGCTGCGGATCGTCACGTCGACGCCGCGCATCTCGGCCGACTGCGTCGATGGAACTGGTGTAGCGCAAATCGTGAGGGAGCTGCGTCGCATCGATCCCGACGTGGTCCTGATCAACGGCGAGGTGATTGCCCGGAAGGCTCTGACCGCCACGTGGCTCAGCGGCCACCGCGCAGCACTGGTGTCTCACGGAACCGATCCGTCCGCCGACGGCTCGTCGCCGCGCGCCACGGGAGCCGTGACACCCGTGGCAGCAGAGGGCAAAGCTGCGGAGGCGGTGCTCCCACCGCCCCCGCAGCTCATGGATGATCCGGACGTCGGGTCGGCAGGCGTGCACGAGGCGGCGCGTCGCCTGACCGGCGTCATCGCCGCTCTGTGCGGTCGGCCGGGCGCCGGTATCCCGCTCGACGAGACGCCCCAGGTGAGCGTTGTCGTCCCCGTGTGGTGTGAGGGAGACCTCGTCGACGATCTCGTCGACTCGCTCGTGCCCCAGCTGCTCCCGGGTGACGAGCTCGTACTGGTGGATGACGGCAGTCCTGACGACACCGGTGCACGGGTGGAGCAGGCCGCCCGCGCCAATCCGCAAGTTCGGGCGGTCGTCTTGCAGCGGAACGCAGGCGCGGGCGCGGCCCGCAACGCGGGCATCACCGCGGCCAGTCATGACCACCTCGTCTTCACCGACGCCGGCTGCCACTGGGGACGAGGGTGGCTCGATGCGATGCGCAGGCCCTTCGCCGAAGCACCCGCTCCCGGACTTGTCGCGGGCGCCTATGAGGTGAGCAAGCGTGGGGTGCTAGAGGCAGCCTCAGCGCTCGGCTGCTATCCCGACGTGTGCGAAGTGCGCAGGGCAGGGCCGGTGTCCCGGGCCTGGGGGCGGGTGTTCGGGCGGCGGTTCGATCCCACCCGGCCGGCGGGACGCGCCATGGCCACGACGCGTCAGGCCATCGAGGCGGCCGGTGGCTGGCCGGAGGACATCCGTGCCCACGAGGATCTAGACCTCGCTCAGGCCATCGCGCAACGTGGTGTGCCATGCGTGCTCACCACGGACGCCGAGCTGAAGTGGGACCAGGCGGGGATCCGTGGAACATGGCGCATGTACGTGCGCTACGGCCGCGGTGATGCTGAGGCGAGCGACCGGCAGGCATTGATGCGCAACGGAGTGCGGGTGCTGGCGTACTTCGCCGGGCCGGTTCTCCTGGTGCGCGGTGGTGTGGTCTTGCGTTCGGCCGTTCTCTGCGGGGCTCTCGCCTACTTCTCCGTACCCATGTTCAAGGCGAGGGGTGCCGAGAGGCCGTTGGCCACCTCGCTCCTCGTGCCCGTCCCCATCGTGGCGAAGGATCTGGCCAAGACGTGGGGAGCCCTGCAGGTCGTCTCGCGAGGGGTCCTGGAACATCGTTCTCGTCGTCGTCGTGCATCCGGAACGAACTTTGGGGAGGCGTTCGGTGTACCGGGCGCATGCTGCCCGTGACAGTTCGATCGGGCCAGTTCTCTGACTGGCCGGAGACTCAGCCTCCTCTAGGCTCGGGTCGTCGTCGAGCCGCTGGCCATCGCCACCCTGTAGTCCTGCATGGGGTGTCCCGGTATCCGCGACGGAAAGCGCCGGAAGATTTGGGAGCCGCATGGTCACCTCTGAGCTGACGACGTCAGGCACCGATCTGCGCCTCGACCACCAAGGTCCCGGCGGCCGGATCGTGCTCCAGCCGCGCATGTTCGACTCACGTCGACTGCGACCACGACTGATGCGACTACCGGCTGGCCCCTATCTCGTCGCAGGGGATGTGGCGGTCTTCCTCGCCTCCCTCGCTGCGCTCCGAGAACTCCACCCCATCCAGTTTGTAGCGCTCAGTGTTCTCATCGTCACGTTTGCAGTATGTGGTTTGTACCGTTCCCGATTGTCACTGTCGCTCCTCGATGACTTTCCGTACATCCTGGGTGGCGGAATCGTCACCTTGGCCACGGAGTTGGCGCTCAGCGTCGTCGCCCCGGGCATGCGGCCCCTCCACGAGGTCATCGGCCACGTCGGTCTCCTCGTCGTCGGCATCCTGATGATCCGCGCCCTCGCGTACCACACGGTCCGCCGGGCCCGCTGTCAGGGCAAGGTGCGGCACGCGGCCCTCGTGCTCGGTGCGGGCCAGGTGGGCATGCGCCTCACCCGCACTCTGCGGGAACACCGGTACTACGGCATCGATCCCGTGGGTTTCGTGGACTCGCGCCCCCGGGTCGATGATCCCTCCGAGCTCCCCGCGCCCCTGCTCGGCCGTCACGATGAGCTCGCCGAGCTCATCGAGGACTTCGACATCCGCGTCGTGATCGTCGCGTTCGGCAACCTGCGCGAGTCCGACCTCGTCGACATCCTGCGCACGTGTGACCGCCTCGACTGCGAGATCTTCATCGTGCCGCGCCTGTTCGAGGTGCACTCCGTGACCCGCGACGTGGACCAGGTGTGGGGCATCCCGCTGCTGCGCGTCCGCCGGGCCGCGTTCCGCACGTTCTCGTGGAAGATCAAGCGCCTCGTCGACATCGTCCTGTCGGCAGCTGCACTTCTCGCCCTGTCCCCGGTCATGGCGGCGGTCGCTGTCGCCGTCCGGTGGGAGGGCGGACCGGGCATCATCTTCCGCCAGCAACGCGTCGGCCTGGACGGCAAGCCCTTCGACGTCATGAAGTTTCGCTCTCTGAAGCCGGTCGACGACTCCGAGTCACAGACCAACTGGAACATCAAGCACGACGACCGTCTCGGGCCGGTCGGGAAGTTCATCCGCAAGTCGTCCCTGGACGAGCTGCCCCAGCTGGTCAACATCCTCCGGGGCGACATGAGCCTCGTGGGCCCGCGGCCGGAGCGCCCGCACTTCGTCGACCAGTTCACCCGCAGCGTGCCCCGGTACATGGCGCGCCACCGGGTCCCCGCCGGTCTGACCGGCTGGGCCGCCGTGCACGGACTGCGGGGGGACACCTCCATCGAGGACCGCGCCCGCTTCGACAACTACTACATCGAGAACTGGTCGCTCTGGGGTGACGTCAAGATCATGATTCGGACCGTGAGTCAGGTCGTCGGCGCCCGGGGCGGCTGACCTCCGCCTGCACGAGGGCCCTCCCGCCGTCAGGTGGGAGGGCCTTCGTGCGTCCGGCCGGGCTCACACGAGCCGCGGCTCCCCGTCCGGGACGACCTCGCCGGCCGGTGTCCCACCCCGCACGACCGGCAGGCCCGCCGCCCGCCACGCCCCGAGGCCGCCCGCGACGTCGGTGGCCCGGTGGACGCCGAGGTCCTGCAGGCACGCCGCGGCGAGGCTGGAGGTGTACCCCTCCTGGCACAGCACGACCACGTGCAGGTCGTGGTCGGCCTGCGGGATGCACGCTCCCGAGGTCGGGTCCAGCCGCCACTCCAGCACGTTGCGCTCCAGGACCAGGGACCCGGGCACCTCGCCCTCGGCCAGGCGCTGGGCCATCGGCCGGATGTCCACGAGGACGGCGCCGCCGGCGTGTGCGGCGTGCGCCTCGGCGGGGGTGAGGCGCCGCAGCCGCGCCCTGGCCCCGGCGAGGACGTCGGCGATGCCGCGCACGGGCCGGCGGAGCGGCACGGCCGCGCTCACGCCTCCACCTCGGGCTCGGCGGTGGTGACGGTGCGCACGCGCTCCAGGCGCCCGTCCACGACGGCGTAGAAGGACATGCGCTCCAGTCTGGGGGCGTAGGCGTGGATGCTCACCGCGGGCTCGTCGTGGTCGTTGCGCACGTCGTGCACGACGTCCGGCTCGACGGTGCGCAGCGCCCCGCCGGGCACGGCCCGCAGCGCGGTGGAGGTGAGGGCGCCGCCCGTGTCCGGCCGGACCTCGGTGAGGGTGCCCTCCACGACGGTGAACGCGGCGGCGGACCCGCCGTGGTCGTGCAGGTCGGTGCCCTGGGTGCGGGTCCAGGTCAGGAGCCAGACGTCGATGCCGGCGGGGGCGTCGAGGCGGGTCCAGTACCGCTCGTGGGTGTCGAAGCGCACGGCGGGACGCCACAGCGCGGGGCGGGCGGCGATCCCGCGCACGAGGGCGGCGAGGACGTCGGTCGCGCTGCCGCGGCGGGCGGCGGGGATCGTCGCCGGCGGGCCGGCAGGGGTGGTCGCCGGGTGGCCGGCGGGGGTGGTCGCGGGCAGGCCGGTGGGCAGGGTGGGGCGGGTCACGGGGTCCTCCGGGAGCCGCGGGCGCGACGGCGCGCGGCGGGGTGGTCGGCTGCTGGGCTCGGGTCAGGACCGAGCGGGACAGCCGGCGCTGGAGGTGCGCATCAGGTCGACGTGGCGGCGGACCCGCAGCAGCGGGCCGGCGGGCGTGGCCGGGGGAGGGGTCACCGTGGGCTCCTGTCGCCGGGAGGACCCGGGGCCCGGGTCCGCGCTTGCCCCGGGGGTCGCCCGGGGCCCGGTCATCACCCGGGGCACCCCGCCGCGGAGGAGGGTTGCCGGCCAGCGAGCCGGGGCTTGGCGCTGGCGCTCATGACCTGCCCGCAGCTTAGGAGGCGGACGACGTGTGCTGTCAACCGCCGCGGCGCGCGCCGCCGGCTCAGGAGCGCAGCGCGAGGGCCGCCACGGCCCAGCCGGCGACGGCCACCACGCCGGCGCCCATCTCGATGGCCATGCTCACCCCGGCCGCCTTCAGGGCCTGCACCGTCGAGCGCCAGGCCTGCGCCCCGCCGCCGCGCAGGCGGGCGGACTCGGCCAGGTAGATCCCGAGGACGAACCCGAGGGGGAGCCCCACGACCGGTACGGCGAAGAACCCGACCACCCCGAGGAGGGCGCCGGCGGCGAGGGTGCGGTTGGGGATGCCGAGCTGCTGCAGGCGGCGGCCGGGCAGGAGGTACTTGCCGATCTGCCCGAGGCTGATGACGACGACCACCCCCAGCAGGACCCACCAGGCGACACCGCCGGTGAACCACGCCCAGACGGCCGCGGCGCCCACGACGAGCACCGCACCGGGCAGCACGGGCAGGACGGTCCCGGCGAGGCCCACGGCCATCGCCAGGGCGACGAGCAGGAGCCCGGCGTCACCCACGGGTCAGGGGGTGCTGCCGGGCTCCGGTCGGGGCTGCGGTCAAGGTCAGCGCTCGTCGTCGGGAGCGACGTGCGGGGTGGTGGTGAGGCGGCCGGTCTCGTCCTGGATCTCGGCGGCGACGCCCTGGAGCGCCTGGCGGTGCTCGCGCCCGTGGTGGGCGCAGAAGAGCAGCTCTCCGCCGGACCCGAGCAGGACACGCACGTAGGCCTGAGCACCGCAGCGGTCGCAGCGGTCGGCGACGGTCAGCGGGTCGTTGGCAAGAGCTGTGGTCACGGGGCTCCTTCCGGAGGGCTGGTCAGCGCGGGGGCCCGTGGCCGGACACCCGCCGGAGGCAGCAGCTGCTGTCCCCTACTGTGCTGCAACATCCAACCACCCCCGCTGGTTCCCGCACGGGAGAGTCGCCCGTTCGCCAGGAGCGATCAGCCTCCCGGCGCGTGTCGGGCCGGTCGCCTAACCTGACCGGGTGAGCTCAGACCCGTCCCCCGCCGCACCCGGCTCCCGGGGCCGCCGCCCCGCGAAGGAGCCGGAGGGCTACACCGCGGCGCACCTGCTCGTCCTGGAGGGGCTGGAGGCCGTCCGCAAGCGCCCCGGCATGTACATCGGCTCCACCGACTCCCGCGGCCTCATGCACTGCGTGTGGGAGATCATCGACAACTCCGTGGACGAGGCCCTCGGTGGGCACTGCTCGAGGATCGTGGTGGTGCTGCACGCGGACACCTCCGTGGAGGTGCGCGACGACGGCCGCGGCATCCCCGTCGACGTGGAGCCCCGCACGGGCCTGTCGGGCGTGGAGGTCGTCTTCACCCACCTGCACGCGGGCGGGAAGTTCGGGGGCGGGTCGTACTCGGCCTCCGGGGGCCTGCACGGCGTCGGCGCCAGCGTCGTCAACGCGCTCTCGGCACGCCTGGACGTCGAGGTGGACCGCGGCGGGAAGACCCACGCGACGAGCTTCCGCCGCGGCGTGCCCGGCCGCTTCGCCGGCGAGGGCCCCGAGGCCCCGTTCGAGCGGACGACCGGCCTGGAGGTCGTCGGGCGCGCCAAGCGGGGGGTCACCGGCACGCGGGTCCGGTACTGGGCCGACAAGCAGATCTTCCTCAAGGAGGCGGAGTTCTCCTACTCCGACCTGATCGCCCGCGCCCGCCAGACCTCCTTCCTCGTGCCGGGCCTGACCATCGTGATCCGCGACGAGCGGGGCCTGCCGGGCACGCCCGCCGAGCACGGCCCGCACGAGGAGACGTTCCGCCACGACGGCGGCATCGGGGAGTTCGCCGACTTCCTGGCCCCCGACGCGCCCGTGACGGGCGTGTGGCGGCTGCAGGGCACCGACTCCTTCCGCGAGAACGTGCCCGTCCTCGACGCCGACGGCCACATGACCGTCACGGAGGTCGAGCGCCAGTGCGACGTGGACATCGCCGTCCGCTGGGGCACCGGCTACGAGACGACCGTCCAGTCGTTCGTCAACATCATCGCCACGCCCAAGGGCGGCACCCACCTCGCCGGGTTCGACCAGGCCCTGCTGAAGGTGCTGCGCAAGCAGGTGGAGCTGAACGCGCGCCGGCTCAAGGCGACCGGCAAGGACGACAAGCTGGAGAAGGACGACGTCCTCGCCGGGCTGACGGCCGTGGTGACGGCGCGCCTGGCCGAGCCGCAGTTCGAGGGCCAGACCAAGGAGGTCCTCGGCACCGCGGCGGTGCGCGGCATCGTCTCGCGCATCGTCGAGCGGGAGCTGACGGCGGTGCTCACCTCACCGAAGCGGGACGAGAAGCAGCAGGCCTCGCTGCTGCTGGAGAAGGTCGTCGCGGAGATGAAGGCCCGCGTCTCCGCCCGCGTCCACAAGGAGACCCAGCGGCGCAAGAACGCACTGGAGACCTCCTCCCTGCCGGCCAAGCTGAAGGACTGCCGCTCCGACGACGTGCAGCGCACCGAGCTCTTCCTCGTCGAGGGCGACTCCGCGCTGGGCACGGCGAACGTGGCGCGGAACTCGGAGCACCAGGCGCTGCTGCCGCTGCGCGGGAAGATCCTCAACGTCCAGAAGGCGTCCGTGGCGGACATGCTCAAGAACGCCGAGTGTGCCGCGATCATCCAGGTCGTCGGTGCCGGCTCGGGCCGCAGCTTCGACCTGGAGGCCGCCCGCTACGGCAAGGTCGTCCTCATGACGGACGCCGACGTGGACGGCGCCCACATCCGCACGCTGCTGCTGACGCTGTTCTTCCGCTACATGCGCCCGCTGGTGGAGGCCGGGCGGGTGTTCGCCGCGATGCCCCCGCTGCACCGGGTGGAGGTGTCCGGCTCGGGGCGCCGCCCGGCGGAGGTCTTCTACACGTACTCCGACGCCGAGCTGCGCCAGCTCCTGGCGGACCTGAACAGGCGCGGGCGCACCTACAAGCCGATCCAGCGCTACAAGGGCCTGGGGGAGATGAACGCCGACCAGCTCGCCGAGACGACGATGGACCCGGCCAAGCGCACCCTGCGGCGCGTCACGATCGCCGACGCCGCCGCCGCCGAGGACGTCTTCGAGCTGCTCATGGGCAACGAGGTCGCGCCCCGCAAGGACTTCATCGTCGCCGGCGCCGCGCGCCTGGACCGCGAGCGCATCGACGCCTGAGCCCGGCGCCCGCCCGCGCTCAAGCGGGGTGCCGGGCTGCCGATGCACCGGGGAGGTGCCGCACCGGGCGGTCCGGCGCAGATCGGGGGGACGGGTGAGCCCGACGACGGTCGTCGCCGTCTTCCTCACCGCCGCCGTGACGTGCGGCGCCGCGGCGGCCTGGTCGTGGCGGCGGCGGCACAACACCCCGGCCGCGCCGGCCCTCGCCGTCGTGCTCTGCGGTGCGGCCGTGTGGGCCGCGGGCGCCGGCGCGCTGCACCGCGGCCCCGGCGCCGCGGCCGAGCTCGCCGCCCACCTCGTCGTCTACGCCGCCATCCACGTCCTCGTCGTCGGCGCCCTGTGCCTGGGCGCCTCGGTGGCCGACCCCTCGTGGCGGCTGCGGCGGCGCAGCGCGCTGCTGCTGGCCGTCGCGCCGCTGCTGACGGTTGTGGCGGTGGCGACGGACGGGTGGCACCACCTGTTCTTCGCGGGCGTCGAGCGCGGCGAGGGCCACCCGCGGCTGGAGTTCGGTCCGCTGTTCTGGCTGCACTCGGCGTACTGCTACGGCCAGCTCGCGCGGTTCATGGTGCGCCTGGTGCGCTCGTGGTGGCGGGCGCCCTCGCTGTTCCGCCGGCAGCTGGGCAGCATCGTCGTGGCCGCCACCCTCCCGATCACCCTGAACGTCGTCACGCTCAGCGCACCGCACGTCTTCGGGGGCGTGGACTGGACACCGGTCTTCTTCGTGCTGACCGGCCTCGTCATGACCCACGCGATCTTCCGGCAGGGCTTCCTGCTGGTGGTGCCCGTGGCCCGCTCGCAGGTGGTGGACACCCTGGAGGACGGGGTCCTCGTCGTCGACGCCGCGGGGCGCCTCGTCGACGCCAACGTCGCGGCCCGGGAGCTGCTGCGGCGGCTGCGCCCCGACCTGCCCGCGGACCCCGTGGGCCTGCCGGCGCGGGAGGTCCTGGCGGCGGAGGCGCTGCGGCCCCTGCTGGAGGACGCCTGCCGGCGGACGGTGGAGGTGGCGCCCGGGCTGCACCTGGACCTGCGCTCGCGCGTGCACCGCGACGACCGCGGGCACCTCATCGCCCGGGTGGTCACCGCGCGGGACATCAGCGACGCCGTGGCGGCCGGCGACCTGCTGCGCGAGCAGCTCGCGGAGATCCGGGAGCTGAAGGAGCGGTTGCAGGAGGAGGCGGTGCGCGACCCGCTGACGGGCCTGCACAACCGCCGCCACCTCGTGGCCGCCCTCGCCGCCGCCGTGCGGGACCCGGCGCCGGTCGGGGTGGTGCTGCTGGACGTGGACCACTTCAAGTCGGTGAACGACACCCACGGCCACTCCGCGGGCGACGAGGTGCTGTGCGCGGTCGCGGACACCCTGCGGCGCCTGTGCCGGGAGGGCGACACCGTGGCCCGCTACGGCGGGGAGGAGTTCGTCGTCCTGCTGCCCGGTGCGGACGCCGTGACGGCCCTGCGCCGGGCCGAGGAGGTCCGGCGGGCCTGCCGCGCCACCCGCGTGCCCGTCGGGCCGGGCCCGTCGGGCCCGGCGCTGTCCGTGACCGTCTCCGCCGGGGTGGCCGTGTCCGCGGGTGCGGGCGGCGACGCGACGGGGCTGCTGCGGGAGGCGGACGCCGCGCTCTACGCCGCCAAGGCCTCGGGGCGCGACCGGGTGGTCGCCGCGGCCTGAGCCCCGGCGCTCAGGCCGGCCCCCGGCCGTGCCGATGTTCTCCCGGGCGCCCGCACCGGGCGGCGCCGCGTCGTGGGCGGGGGAGGTGCGGTGACCGGGTTCACGCTCGCCGTCTTCTTCCTCCTGGCCTCCCTCACCTGCGTGGCGACCGCCACGTGGGCGCTGCCCCGCCGCCGCTCCACCCCGGCCGCGGGAGCGCTGGCGGTGTCCCTGTACGGCGTGGGCGCGTGGGGCGGCGCCGACGGGCTACTGCACCTGGGCCTGCCCGACCCCGTCGAGGCGGGCCTGTTCGTCCTGCAGTACGTCGGCGTCAACGCCGCCATCACCGGCTCGCTGTGCATCGCCTGGGCGGTGGCCGACCCGACGTGGCGCGCCGGTCGCCGCCGCGTGCTGGCGCTGGCCGCGGTGCCCGCGCTGATCGTGGCCGCGGTGGCGACCGACCCGTGGCACCACCTCTTCTTCACCTCCACCAGCAGCCTGGTCGGGCACCCGCGGCCGGTGTTCGGGCCGCTGTTCTGGGTGCACACCCTGTACTGCTACGGCCTCTTCGCGTGGGGCGTGGGCCACCTGGTGCGCGCCTGGTGGCGGGCCTCGTCCCTCTTCCGCCGGCAGATCGGCTGCTCGCTGCTCGGTGCGGTCCTACCGGTCCCGCTGAACCTGGTGGCGATCCTGCTGCCGGGGGCGCTGGGCGGCGTGGACTGCACCCCGATGTTCTTCGTGGCGACGGGGCTGGTGTTCGCCTACGCCATCTTCCGCCAGGGCCTGCTGCGGGTGGTGCCGGTGGCCCGCTCCCAGGTCGTGGACACCCTGGACGACGGGGTGCTCGTGGTGGATGCCGCGGGGCGGCTGGTGGACGCCAACACCGCCGCCCGGGTGCTGCTGCGCCGGGTGCGGCCCGACCTGCCCGGGGACCTGCTCGGCCTGCCCGCGGTGTCCGTGTTCGACCACCGCGCGGTCAGCCCGCTGCTGTCCGGGCGGGCGCAGGTGACGGTGGAGGTCCGCCCGGGGCTGCACCTGGACCTGCGCTCGCGGGTGCACCGCGACGACCGCGGGCACGTGATCGCCCTGGTGGTCACGGCGCGCGACGTCAGCGACGCGGTGGCCGCCGAGCGGCGGCTGCGGGAGCAGCTGGCGACCATCGAGGCGCTGCAGGAGCGGCTGCAGGAGGACGCGGTGCGCGACCCCCTGACGGGCCTGCACAACCGCCGGCACGTGCTGGCCGAGCTGGACCGCGCGCTGGCGTCGGGGGAGCCGCTGGGCGTCGTGCTGCTCGACGTGGACCACTTCAAGTCGGTGAACGACACCCACGGGCACCAGACGGGCGACGACGTGCTCTGCACGGTGTCGCGGCGGCTGCGGGAGGCGACCCGCGAGCAGGACACGGTCGCCCGCTACGGCGGGGAGGAGTTCCTCGTCCTGCTGCCTGGTGCGGACGCGGAGACGGCCCGGCAGCGCGCGGAGGAGCTGCGGGTGCGCTGCGAGGCGGGCGCGGTGCCGCTGCCCCGCGCCGCCGGGGATCCCGCGGCGGCGCAGCGGGTGCGGGTGACGGTCTCCGCCGGGGTGGCGGTGTCCCCCGTGCACGGGTCCGAGGCCCGCACCCTCGTCGCGGCCGCGGACGGCGCGCTCTACGCGGCGAAGGCCGCCGGCCGCAACCGGGTGGTCGCGGCCGTCTGAGCGGGCGGGGCGCCGCGACGCCGCCCGGTGCGCCCGCGCCCGTCGCCGGACGGCCGACGGCTCAGCGGGGCTGCGCGTCCAGGCGCACCACGTCGTAGGGGGTGCTCGGCGTCGGCGGTGTGGCGAAGCGCCCGTTGACCAGCCACATCGAGCCGCCCGTGAAGATCGCGGTGGTGGGCCGGTCGAGGTCGGGGTCGGTGAGGCCGCCGACGACCCTGCCGCCGCGGCGGTCGGCGTCGAGGAGCACGACCGCCACCTCGTCCGTGCCGAAGCCGTACACGACGTAGAGGGTGCGGCCGAACAGCACGAGCCCGTCGCCGGAGCGCAGCGCCCGCCCGCGCAGCCGCAGCTCGGTGGTGACCCCGGTGCGCGGGTCGATGCGGAAGAGCTTGCCGGTGTTGCTCTGGACCGCGACGAGCGCCTGACCGGGCAGGTCGCGGATCCCGTTGAGGTTGAAGCCCGGCCCGTACCGCAGGTCGCCGGTGAGGGTCACGGCGCGGGCGGCGCCGGGGCCGGGCAGCCGGTTGCCGCGCAGCGGGATCACGACGAGCCGGGCCTTCTGGGAGTCGGTGACGTAGACGCCCTGGTTGGTCACGTCCAGGTCGTTGAGGAAGCCGCTGCCGGGCACCACCCAGCGCCCCAGCTCCTGCCCCGTCCCGCCGTCGTAGGCGGTGACGGCCCCGGTGGCGCCGCCCGCCACCCACAGCCGGTCGGTGCGCTCGTCGTAGACCATGCCGACCGCGACCCGGCCGGGGACACCCCGCACGAGGACCTCCCCGCGGCCCGTGGCGAGGTCGCCGCGGTAGATGCTGCCGTCGGCGCGCGAGCCCGCGAAGAACGTCGTGCCCGGTCCGTCGGCGATGCCCTCCGGCTGGGACCCGGCCGGCAGCGGCACCGTCTCCGGGAAGGCCTGCGCGCCCGTCGGTGGCGCCGCGGCGGCCCCGACTGCGGGCAGCACGGCGGCGGCGAGGGTCAGGACGGCGGCTGCGGCGGTGCGGCGGACCCGGCTCATGCTCACGCACAGTAGGCGCGCGGGGGCGTGGCCACCACCCCTGCGCCGCGCCGGCCCGCGGCGGGGCGTCAGGCGGGTGGGCCGGCCACCGCCGCCACGGGCTTCTCCGCGGGCACCCCGCTGCCGTCGCGGCGCCCGGGCACCTCGGGCAGCGGGGCGGCCGTGCCGCTCGGGGTGGCCGCCTCGGCGGGGCCGCGCCCCGCCCACGCCAGCGTCAGCACGTCCTCCCCGCGCAGGAAGCGGTGGCAGCGCACCCCGCCCGTGGCGCGGCCCTTGGGCGGGTACTCCGACAGCGGGGTCACCTTGACCGTGCCGTGGGCGACGCCCTCCAGCGCCTGGGTGGAGCCGGCGAGGGTGACGACGACGGCCTCGGGGTCGTCCGTCGGCACCGCCCCGAAGAACACCACCCGCGCGCCGGGGGAGAGCCGCACACCCGCCATGCCCGCCGCGCCGCGGCCCTGCGGACGCACGGCCGCGGCGCCGAAGCGCAGCAGCTGCGCGTCGGAGGTGACGAACAGCAGGTCCTCCTCGCCGGTGGTCAGCGGCACCGCGCCGACGACCTCGTCGCGCTCCTTCAGCGCGATGACGTCGACCTCGTCGCGGTTGCCCAGCGGCTCGGGCACGACACGCTTGACCACGCCCTGCGCGGTGGCCAGCGCGAAACCCGGGCCCGCGGGCTCCTCGGGCAGCGGCACCAGGCACAGCACCCGCTCGCCCCTGGCGAGGGTCACGAACTCCTTCACCGACACCCCGCCGGACAGCGACGGGCGCCCCGCGGTCGGCGGCAGGGCCGGCAGGTCCAGCACGGGCAGCCGCACCAGGCGCCCCGCCGACGTCACCACCCCGACGTGGCCGCGGGTCGTGGCCGCGGCGGTGGAGACCACCAGGTCGTGCCTGGTGCGCCGCCCCTCGGTGCCCGGCGGCTCGTCGGTCGCGGTGCGCACCAGCAGCCCCGTCGACGACAGCAGCACCCGGCACGGCTCGTCGGCCACCTCCAGCGCCGCGCCCCTGCCCCCGGCGGCGCCCGTGGCGGGCCCGTCGGAGGTCAGCAGCACGGTGCGCCGCGGGGTGCCGTGCTCGGCGGCGACGTCGGCCAGCTCGTCGGACACCAGCTTGCGCAGCCGGCGCTCGGAGTTCAGGACCGCCTGCAGGGCGGCGATCTCCCGGCGGAGCTGCTTCTGCTCCGTCTCCAGTTCCAGGCGGGAGAACTTCGTCAGCCGCCGCAGCTGCATCTCCAGGATGTAGCGGGCCTGCGCCTCCGACAGGTCGAACACCTGCATCAGGCGGGTGCGGGCCTGCTCGGAGTCGTCGCTGGAGCGGACGATGGCGATGACCTCGTCGATGTCGACGATCGCGACGAGCAGGCCGTCGACCAGGTGCAGGCGTTCCTCCCTGCGCCGCAACCGGTACGCGGTGCGGCGGCGCACCACGTCGAGGCGGTGGTCGACGAAGACCGTCAGCAGCTCCTTCAGCCCCAGCGTGCGGGGCTGGCCCTCCACGAGGGCGACGTTGTTGATGCCGAAGGACTCCTCCATCGGCGTCAGCCGGTACAGCTGCTCCAGGACGGCCTCGGGCACGAAACCGTTCTTCACCTCGATGACGAAGTGCAGGCCGCGGGTGCGGTCGGTGAGGTCCACCACGTCCGCCACGCCCTGCAGACGCTTGGCGTTGACGGCGTCCTTGATCTTCTCGGTGAGGCGTTCCGGGCCCACCCCCAGGGGCAGTTCCGTGACGACGATCCCCTTGCGGCGCGGGGTGATGTTCTCGATGCGCGTGGTGGCGCGGGTGCGGAACGTGCCGCGCCCCGTCTCGTACGCCTCCCGGATGCCCTCCAGCCCGACGATGCGCCCGCCGGTCGGCAGGTCCGGGCCGGGGACGAACCGCATCAGGTCCGCCGTCGTCGCCTTCGGGTTCTCGATGAGGTGGCGCGCCGCGGCGACGACCTCGGCGAGGTTGTGCGGCGGCATGTTGGTGGCCATGCCGACGGCGATGCCGCTGGCGCCGTTGACGAGCAGGTTCGGGAACGCCGCCGGCAGCACCCCCGGCTCGGTGAGCCGGTCGTCGTAGTTCGACACGAAGTCGACGACGTCCTCGTCCAGGCCGGTCGTCATGAGCAGCGCCGCGCTCGCCGGGCGCGCCTCGGTGTAGCGCTGCGCCGCGGGACCGGCGTCGAGGGAGCCGAAGTTGCCGTGCCCGTCGATCAGGGGCAGGCGCATCGTGAACGGCTGGGCCTGGCGCACCAGGGCGTCGTAGATGGCGGTGTCGCCGTGGGGGTGCAGCTTGCCCATCACCTCGCCCACCACGCGCGCGGACTTCACGTGCGGGCGGTCGGGGCGCAACCCCATGTCGTGCATCATGTAGAGGATCCGCCGCTGGACCGGCTTCAGGCCGTCGCGGGCGTCCGGCAGGGCCCGGGAGTAGATGACCGAGTAGGCGTACTCCAGGAACGCCCCCTGCATCTCCTGCTCGACGTCGACGTCGACGATGCGCTCGGGGACGGCCGGGGGCGGGGCTGCGGTGGTGCGACGTGCCATGACCCCCATCCTGCCTGCTGGGACCGACTTCCCCCGCCCCGGAGCGGCGGGCGGGGCCGGCGCGGCAGCCCCGTGGCGCGGACCTCACCCCGGCTGCGCCCACCCCGCCCCGTAGGCCCCGTCGTGCACCACCTCGGCCACCGGCCGCCGGCCCCGCCGCAGCGAGGGCGAGCGCCGGTCCCGGCCCGGGTGGCCGAGGCTCACCACCCCGACGACGCGGCGCTCGGCGGGCACGGCGAAGGCCTCCCGCAGCGGCCCGTGGGCGCCCGCCGGGACGCCGAACAGGCAGGCCCCCAGCCCGGCGTCCACCGCCGACAGCAGCAGCTGGTACGCCGCCATCCCGGCGTCCACGTCCCACCACGGCACCGGCCAGCGCGCCGGGTCGCGGTCCGCCCAGCCCTTGTCCGGCTCGGCGTAGCGCTCCAGGTAGGCGGCCGGGGAGCTGAGGACCACGACGAGCACGGGTGCGGTGCGCATGCCCGCCAGCCAGCGCGCCCCGCCGTCGCCCGGTGCCGGCCCCGCGGCCCCACCGGCACCGGGGGCGCCCGCGCGCGGCGGCGGTGCGCCGTGCGCGGTCGTCACCGCCCAGAACCGCTCGCGGTGCTCCGGCTCGCGCAGCACCAGCAGCTCCCGGCCCTGCGCGAAGCCCGCCGACGGCGCCCGCAGCGCCTCGCGCAGCAGCCGGTCCAGCACGTCCCGCGCCACCGGCAGGGACTCCTCGTAGCCGCGGACCATGCGGCGGCGGCGCACCACCTCGGACAGCTCCACGGCGGGCAGTCTGCCCGGTGACCGGTTCCCCGCCCGGCCCCACCCGTCGCGCGGCGGCGCCGTAGGCTCGGCGGCATGGGGACGCAGCCACCCGCCGGCGACCCTCCCGCCCCGGGGGCCGCGCCGTACCCCACCCGGTGGGAGGCGGACGTCGTCCTGCGCGACGGGGGCACCGCGCACGTGCGGCCCATCACCCCCGCCGACGCCGGGGCCGTCGCCCGCTTCCACGAGCACCAGTCCGAGGAGTCGCGCTACTTCCGGTTCTTCGCGCCCATGCCGCGGCTGTCCCCGCGCGACCTGGCGCGCTTCACCGTCGTCGACCACACCGACCGGGTCGCGCTCGTGGCCACCGTCGGCGACGACATCGTCGGCATCGCCCGCTACGACGCCGCCCCCGCCCGGCCCGGGCGCCCCCGGGAGGCGGAGGTGGCCTTCAACATCTCCGACGCCCACCAGGGCCGCGGCCTCGGCTCGGTGCTGCTGGAGCACCTCGCCGCCGCCGCGCGGGAGCAGGGCGTGCACCGCTTCACCGCCGACGTGCTGCCCCAGAACGCCAAGATGATCAACGTGTTCCGCGAGGCGGGCTACGAGGTGCGCCAGGGCTACTCCGACGGGGTGCTGGAGGTGTCCTTCGCCATCGACCCCACCGAGCGGTCGGTGGACGTCATGCGCGCGCGGGAGCAGCGCGCCGAGGCCCGCAGCATGGTGGCCCTGCTGGCCCCGTCCTCCGTCGTCGTCCTCGGGGCCAGCCGCAACCCCGGCACCGTCGGGCACCGCCTCCTCGCCGACATCGTCGACGGGGGTTTCCGCGGCCGGGTCCACGCCGTCAACGCCGACGCCGACCCCGAGGAGACCCACCTGCTCGGGGTGCCCCTGCACGCCTCCGTGCGCGACGTCCCCGCACCCGTCGACCTCGCCGTCGTCGCCGTCCCGCCGTCCTCCGCGGTGGAGGCCGTGACCGCCTGCGCCGCGATCGGTGTGCGCGGTCTCGTCGTCGTCTCCAGCGGTTTCGCCGAGACCGGCCCGGCGGGCCTGGTGCTGCAGCGGGAGCTGGTGCGCGTCGCCCACGCCAACGGCATGCGCGTCGTCGGGCCGAACTCCTTCGGCCTCATCAACACCGACCCCGACGTGCGGCTCAACGCCTCCCTGCACACCGAGCTGCCCGCCGCGGGCCGGTTCGGGCTGTTCAGCCAGTCCGGCGCCCTCGGCGTGGCGGTCCTCTCCTCCGCGGACCGCCGCGGCCTGGGCGTCTCCACGTTCGTCTCCGCCGGCAACCGCGCCGACGTCTCCGGCAACGACTGCATGCACTACTGGGTCGACGACGAGCGCACCACCGCGGTCGGCCTGTACCTGGAGAGCGTCGGCAACCCCCGCAAGTTCAGCCGGGTCGCCCGCTCGCTCTCCCGCCGCAAACCCGTCGTCGTGGTGAAGTCCGGCACGTCCAGCTTCGGGGTGCCGCCCGGCCACGCCGTGCGGCCCAGCCGGGTCCCCTTCGCCGCGTTCGACGCGATGCTGCGGCAGGCCGGCGTCATCCGCGTGGAGAACGTCCACCAGCTCTTCGACGTCGCGCAGGTCGTGGTCGACCAGCCGCTGCCCGCAGGGGACCGCATCGCGGTGGTCGGCAACTCCGACGCCCTCGCGACCCTCGCCGCCGACGCCGCGGTCAGCTGGGGGCTGCGCGTGACGCACGGGCCGGTGTCCGTGCACCCCGAGGCCGACGTCGCCGAGGTCGTGCGCGCGCTGGAGCAGGCGATGGCCGACCCGGAGGTCGACGCGGTCGTGGCCAGCTACGTGCCGCCCACCGCGACCGTCGACACGGGCGTGGCCGCCGCGGTGGCCGCCGCCGCCATCCGGGGCGGCAAGACGTGCGTGACGTGCTTCCTCGGCACCCGCAGCGTGCGCGCGGCCGTCGTGGCGCCCGGCGACGACGGGGAGGCGGGCGGCGGCACCGGGCCGGGCCCCGGGCGGGTCGTGCCGTCCTACCCGACCCCCGAGGACGCCGTGCGGGCGCTGGCCTCCACCGTGCGCTACGCCGCGTGGCGCCGGCGCGACCCCGGCCACCTCGTCGCGCCGGAGGGCGTGGACCCCGACGCCGCGCGCGCCGTGGTCGCCCGCGTCCTCGCGGGGGCACCCGCCGGCGGCGACCTGCCGCGCGCCGCCGTGGCGGAGCTGCTCGCGGCGGTCGGCGTCCGGCTGTGGCCGCGGCGGGAGGTCCACTCCCGGGAGGAGGCCGTGGAGGCCGCCTGGGACCTCGGCTGGCCGGTGGCGCTGAAGACCACCGACGACGACCTCGCGGGCCGCCAGGACCTGCGCGGGGTGCGCCTGGGCATCAGCAACGCCACGGCCCTGGCGATCGCCGTCGACGAGATGCGCGAGGCCCTCGGCGCCGGCGCCGCCCGCCTCGTCGTGCAGCCCATGGCGCCGCTCGGGGTGCCGTGCCAGGTCCGCAGCATGGAGGACCCCCTGTTCGGGCCGGTGGTCAGCTTCGGCCTGGAGGGCGACCCCCTGGACCTCCTCGACGACATCGCGTACCGCATCCCGCCGCTGACCGACGTCGACGTCTCCGAGCTCGTGCGCTCGGTGAAGGCGTCCCCCCGCCTGCTCGGGCACCGCGGCGCGCCCGTCCTGGACGTGGCGGCCCTGGAGGACGTCATCGCGCGGGTGTCCGTCCTGGCCGACGCGATGCCGGAGATCGCCGAGCTGCGCCTGGCGCCGGTGCTGGTCGCCGAGCAGGGCGTCTCCGTCCTCGACGCCACGGCCCGCGTGGCACCTCCCCCCGGGCGTGCCGACGCCGACCGGCGCGTGCTGCCGAGCTGACCGGCGCGTGCTGCCGAGCTGACCGGCGCGTGCTGCCGGGCCGACGGGCCGGGTCGGTGCCCGCGCCGGACCCCGGAGTGCGCGATGATGGCGCGATGCGCGAGCGCACGACCCCCCGCCGCCACACACCCGACGCCGCGTCCCCGGCGGAGCTGCCCGACGAGCTCGTCGCCGACGTCGAGCGCGCGGGGTACTACCCGCAGCTCGTCGTCGACGTGCTGCACTCCGGCCTGGCGGGTGACGCCGTCCTGGCGCACCTGGTGCACCTGGAGACGACGTTCGACAGCGCCGAGGTCCGGCGGCACGTCACCGTCCTGGCCCTGACGGGCACGCGGCTGCTCATCGCGCACGCCGACGACCACGGCCCCGACGACACCTCCGCGGAGAGCTACGCCGTGGCCTCCACCGAGGCCGTCGCCCTGCACCGGGTGGAGTCCGTCGTGGTGTCCCACGTCGTCACCCGCCCCGCCGAGCACCGCGTCGGGTCCACCCCGCACGAGGTCACCCTCACCGTGGGCTGGGGTGCGGTGCGCCGGATCGACCTGGAGCCCGCCGGGTGCGCCGACACCGAGTGCGACGCCGACCACGGCTACACCGGCTCCCTGTCCGGGGACGACCTGACCCTGCGCGTCAGCGCCGCCGCGGAGGGCAAGGGCGCCGTGCAGGCCGCCGTCGCGTTCGCCCGGGCCCTCTCGGAGGCGACAGCCCGCGCATGAGCGCCGCCCGGGGCGACAGCCCGCGCGCGAGCGGGACGCAGGCCCCCGCGTCCCTGCCCGGCGCGCCGCCCTACGGCACCGCGTCCCTCGCCGACGTCCTGCCCGCGGTGGCCCGCGCCCTGGGCGTGGAGACCGCCCGCGCGGCGGCACCCGGTGCCCTGGAGGTGCCCGCCACGGCCCGCGCGTGCGTGGTCCTCGTCGACGGCCTGGGCGAGCTGGCCCTGGCGGAGCGCGGCGGGCACGCGCCGTTCCTGCGCCGGTTGCGCGCGGACGGGGCGCACCGGGTCATCAGCGCGGGCTTCCCCACCACGACCGCCACCAGCATGGGGCTGTTCGGCACGGGGCTGCCGCCGGGCGGGCACGGCCTCGTCGGCTACGAGGTGCTCGACCCGGCCCGGGACGTCCTGGTCAACCAGCTGGCGTGGGACGCGGAGCTGGACCCGCGCCGCTGGCAGCCGCACCCCACGGTGCTGCAGGACGTGCAGGCCGCCGGGGTGGAGGTCGTCCGCGTGGGACCCCCGCACTTCGACGGCTCCGGGCTCACCGAGGCGGTGCTGCGCGGCGGGCGGTTCGTGGGCACCCCCGACGACCTCGACGCGCGCGTCGACGCGGCCGTCACCGCGGTCCGCTCGGCCGCCCGGAGCCTGGTGTACGTGTACTGGGGCCGGCTGGACTGGACCGGGCACGGGGAAGGCGTCGGGTCCTGGCAGTGGGGCGACGAGCTGGAGCGGGTGGACGCGGCACTGGCCGCCCTGGCGCGCCGGCTCCCGGCGGACTGCCGCCTCGTCGTGACGGCCGACCACGGCATGGTCGACGTGCCGTTCGCGCAGCGCCTGGACCTGGCGCACGAGCGGGACCTCGCGGCGGGGGTGCGGCACGCGGGCGGGGAGCCGCGGGCGCTGCACCTGTACTGCGAACCCGGGGCCGCGGACGCGGTGCTGGAGCGCTGGCGCGGGCGCCTGGGGGACACCGCGTGGGTGCTCCCGCGGGCGGAGGCGGTCGCGGCGGGCTGGTTCGGCCCCGTCGCACCGGGGGTGCTGGAGCGCATCGGGGACGTCCTGGCCGTCATGCGCACGCAGACCGCGGTGGTGAACTCCGCGCGGCAGCGGCCCGAGGTGCTGCGCCTGCTCGGCCACCACGGGGCGCTGACGCCCGAGGAGCGGCTGGTCCCGCTGTTCGTGACGGGGCGCTGAGGTCGCGCGGACCCGGAGGCCGCCCGCGCGGGCGGCCTCCGGCGCGGACCCTGCGCCGGGTCAGTCCCGCTTGGCCCCGAACATGATCTCGTCCCAGCTCGGCACGCTCGGGCGCTTCTGGGCGTTGCGCCCGGCCCGGTTGCGGCTGCCGCGGGGCGCGCGCGGCCGCGGGGCGGGCGGCTGGGGCGCGCCGGACACGGCCTCCTCCGCCGCGGCGGGCGCCTCCGGGCCGGGTTCCGCCACCGCCTCCGGGGCGGCGGGTGCCGGCTGCGGGGCCGGTGCCGGCTGCGGGGCGGGTGCCTGCTGCCGGGCGGGCGGGCGCCTGCGGGGCGGCGCCTGCGCGGACGGCGCCTCCGCCGCCCGGGCGGGCGGTGCCTGCACGACGGGTGGCCGGACCGGTGCCTCGGCCGGCGGCGCCTCGACGGGCGCCCCGGCGGGCGGTACCTGGCCGCTGTCCGCCTCGTCCACGGGCTCCGGGTTCCCCACCGCCGCGACCGGCGCGGCCTCGGGGACCGGCGCGGTCTCCGCGACCGGTGCGGCCTCGGGGACCGGCGCGGTCTCGGGGACCGGCGCGGCCTCGGCGACGGGTGCGCCGGCCTGCTCCGGCTCCGCGGGGGTGGCCTCGTCCTGCAGGTCCTCCGCGGGCAGGTCGGCCGGTGGCAGCACCCGGTCGTCGACGACGTCCTCCGGGTGCGAGGCGGCCGGGTGCGCGGCCGGGACCTCCGGCTCCGCGGACTCCTGCATCCCCGGCACCGGCGACGTCGTGGCGCGCACCGCGGACGGCGGCTCCACCGGCCGGCCCCAGGCATCCTCCGTGGCCAGCGAGCGGGCGCGGCTGGTGTCGCCGCCCGCCGGCTGGCGCTGCCCGCGCCGCTCGCTCAGCGCGTCCAGCAGGTCCTCGGTGGGGTCGCGCCGCACCGCGGCGGCACGGACCCCGCCGTCGGCCTCGATGTCGTAGACGCGCTCCCGGCTGCGGCGGGCGCCCTCCTCGCCGACGCTCGCCAGCCGTCGCGGCGGCAGCGGCCCCGACTCGGCGGGTGCCTCCTCCGACAGCCAGCGCGCCTCGTCGTCCGCCGCGGTCAGCGAGCGCGCGCCCACGTCGAACGCCCAGCGCGCCAGGCGCCCCCGGCCCCCGGCCACGAACTCCACCTGCACGGTCCAGCTGGAGTCCTCGTCGCGCCAGGCGTCCCAGCGCACCGCCTCGGGGTCGACGGCCCGGGCGGTCAGCCGCTGCGCGACGACCTCGTCCAGGGACGGGGCGGAGCCGGCGGCGTCGCGCCGGCCGAACGGGGTGCGGCGGGCGAGGTCGCCGACGTGGGCGCGCTCGGCGAGCACGGGCCCCTCGTAGCGGCGCACGTTGGCGACGGGGATCCCGGCGAGCTCGGCGATCTCCTCGGCCGTCTCACCCGCCCGGATGCGGGCCTGGATCTCCTTGGGGCGCAGATCGGCGGAGGACTGGAGCTGCAGCTGGCCCAGACGGGCGCGGTCGCGGCGCACCGCCGCGCGCAGCGCCTCGTCCACCCGCAGGCGGAAACGGCTGCCGTCGCTGCCGGCGAGGACCACGTGCTCACCGTCGTCGTGCACTCCGACGAGCCTCAGGTCGTGCATGCGGACGTCCTCCCAGCGGCGAGCGGGCCCGGGTCCCACTCCGGTGCCTCGCGGGTGAACTCTGCCACCTCCGGAGCCCCTGGCGTAGCCGACCCTTCCCGGCAAGCCGTGCGGGCCCCCCGGGGAGGGAGGCGCCCGCGCGGGGACGGGCCACCCTTGCGACACTCCTGGCGTGAGCGATGCCCGCCCGTACGACGCCCTCCTGCTGCTGTCCTTCGGCGGCCCCGAGGGACCCGACGACGTCATGCCCTTCCTGGAGAACGTCACCCGGGGGAGGGGGATCCCGCGCGAGCGGCTGGAGGAGGTGGCCGGGCACTACCTGCACTTCGGCGGCCGCAGCCCCATCAACGACCAGAACCGCGCGCTGCTGGCCGCCCTGCGCACCGAGCTCGACGCGCGCGGCCTCGACGTGCCGCTGCTGTGGGGCAACCGCAACTGGGAGCCGTACCTGACGGACGTGCTGCGCGAGGCGCACGAGGCCGGCGCCCGCCGCGTCCTCGTCCTGCTGACCAGCGCGTACTCCTCCTACTCCAGCTGCCGGCAGTACCGCGAGGACCTGGCCCGCGCCGTGACCACGCTGGCCGGTGAGGGCCGCGCCCTCGCGGTGGACAAGCTGCGCCACTACTTCAACCACCCGGCGTTCGTGCGGACCAACGCCGACGCCGTCGTGGCGGCACTGGAGGGCCTGGACGGGGAGGTGCGCGAGGGCGCCCGGCTGGTCTACGTCACGCACTCGGTGCCCACCGCGATGAACGAGGTCTCCGGCCCGCAGGGCGGGGCCTACGTCCGCCAGCACCTCGACGTGGCCGCCGCGGTCAGCGCCGAGGTCGCCGCCCGCACCGGCGTCGAGCACCCCTTCGACCTCGTGTACTGCTCCCGCTCGGGCCCGCCGACGCAGCCGTGGCTGGAGCCGGACGTCAACGACCACCTGCGCGAGCTGGCCGCCGCGGGCACCCCGGCGGTCGTCCTGGCGCCGATCGGGTTCGTCTCCGACCACATGGAGGTCGTCTTCGACCTCGACACCGAGGCGGTGGAGACGGCCGCGGAGCTGGGCCTGCCGTGTGCCCGCGCGGCCACGGTGGGCACGGCCGGGCACTTCGTCGCCGGGCTGGTGGACCTCGTCGAGGAGCGCGCCGAGCTGGCCCGGGGCGGCAGCCCGGACAAGCCGGCCCTCGGGGCGCTGGGCCCCTCCCACGAGGTGTGCCCGGTGGGGTGCTGCCGGAACCTGCGCGCGGACCTGCCCGCGGCCACCGGCGCCGACTGGGAGCCGCCGGTGGTGTCCGCGTGAGCGGGCCGCTCGCCGCGGACGGCACGCCCGTCGCCGATCTCCGCGCCCTCGCCGAGCGCCTCGCGCGCGCGGCGGGGCGCCTGGTGCACGAGGGGCGGGGGGACCGGGTGGAGGTCGCCGCCACGAAGTCCAGCCCCGTGGACGTGGTCACGGCGATGGACACGGCGGCGGAGGACCTGCTGCGCCGGGAGCTGGCCGTGGCCCGCCCCGCCGACGGGGTCCTGGGGGAGGAGCGGGGCCACGAGCCGGGCGCCTCCGGCCTGACGTGGGTGGTGGACCCCATCGACGGCACCGTCAACTACCTGTACGGCATCCCGGCGTACGCGGTGAGCGTCGCCGTCGTGGAGGACCCCGCGGCGGGGCCGGGCGGCGCACCGGACCCGGCGACCTGGCGGGTGCTGGCGGGCTGCGTGGCCAACCCCGCGGGCGGGGAGGTGTGGACCGCCGGGGCGGGACTGGGCGCGGAGCTGAACGGGCGCCCGGTGCTGCCGGGCCGGGCGCCGGAGCTGTCCTCCGCGCTGGTCGCCACCGGGTTCGGCTACGACGCGGTGCGCCGCGGTGAGCAGGCGGCGGTGCTGGCGCGCCTGATGCCCCAGGTGCGGGACGTGCGGCGGATCGGGACGGCCTCGCTGGACCTGTGCGGGGTGGCGGCGGGCCGGACCGACGCGTACTACGAGCAGGGCCTGAACGCCTGGGACTTCGCCGCGGGCCTGCTCGTGGCCCGCGAGGCGGGGGTCCTGGTCACCGACTACGCGGGCGGCGCGCCGGGCCGGCACGGCCTCCTGGCGGCTCCCGCGGCCCTGCACCCGCAGCTGCGCGCGGCGCTGGAGGCGGCGGGGGCCTGACCTCCGCCCGCGACGGCACCCCCGGGCCCGGCACGACGAGCGGCCCCGCCCACCGGTCGGTGGGCGGGGCCGCTGTCGCGTCCGGTCGGGAGGGGTGTCAGGCGCCGCAGGCCGGGGCGCCCGCGCGGTCCTCGACGCCGGTCAGGTCGATGACGCGGGTGTGGCGGTGGAGGAACTCCCGCGCGGCGGGCAGTTCGACGTCGTGCTCGGAGGCGAGGCGCAGGAGCGACTCGAGCTCGGCGAGGTGGACCTCGGCGAGGTAGTCCTCGCCCTCGGCGGTGGCGCGCTCGACGGAGGCGGTGGCGCGCTGGGCGCGCTCGGCGATCTCCTGCTCGAAGTGCGAGGCGCGGGCGGTCTGGCCGCCGTGGGGGCGGGACTGGGGCAGGGAGGGGGGGAGCGACATGGCAGGCACCTCCTGGAGTGGCGGCTGAGGGAGCCCGGACGGGCAGCACCCCGCGGGCGGGCGGGAGCGGGGCGGACAGTCGTTCGTGGGTGTCGGCGTCCCCGCTGGTGGCGGGGTGTCGCGGTGGCGCGCTTGGCCGAGGACAGCGGCATCCTGCCGGATCGGCAGGCCGCGTGTCGTACCGGCCTGGGTGGGGCCGGGGCTGGGAGACTACGGCGGCGACAGCCGCCGGCACAACGAATGTAGGGCTCGCGGCGACGACCTACCAAGTCGATCTGCGCGGTCCCACCCGCCCGGCGCAGAGCCACCCGGGCCTCCCGGGTCGAAGTGATCGCGAGACTGCGGCACAATCCGTGGCTGCCCGGCTTCCCGGGGTGCCCGCCCAGGGTGGGGCACCCCGGCCGTCCGCACCCCGGCCGTCCGCACCCGCGGCGGACGGTGCCCGCGGAGGCGGCCGGGCGCTCACGGGCATGGAACCGGGGTCCCGAGCGTTGCTCCGGCGGCACCGGCCCGACCGGCCGCACCGGGTGGGGACCGGACAACTGATTCGGAGTGTGAGACAGAGCCCATGGCCACCGACTACGACGCACCGCGCAAGACCGACGACGAGCTCAACGAGGACTCGCTCGAGGAGCTCAAGGCACGCCGCACGGACAAGTCCTCCGGCGCTGTCGACGAGGACGAGACGGAGGCCGCGGAGGGTTTCGAGCTCCCCGGCGCCGACCTGTCCAACGAGGAGCTCTCCGTCCGGGTGCTGCCCCGGCAGGCGGACGAGTTCACCTGTTCCAGCTGCTTCCTGGTGCACCACCGCAGCCAGCTCGCGGGGGAGCGCAACGGCTCCTTCGTGTGCAAGGAGTGCGCGGCCTGAGGACCGGCCCGGCCCGTGCGGCCGGGCCGGCTCAACCGGACCGCAGCGCCGCGGCCAGCCGGTCGGGGCGGCGGGTGGACACGAGCCAGTACGGCGTCGGGTCCTCCGGGTCCTCCACGGGCACCCGCACGCCGGTGCGGACCCACGCCCGGGTCACCAGGTGGGCGCGCGCGTCCAGCGCGGGCCCCAGCTCCCGGCGCATCGCCGCGGCGTCCAGCGGCACGGCCGCGCCCAGGCAGTCCAGCGGGATGCGGGAGCGGCCCGCCACCAGCACCCCGTCCGCGACGCGCACCGCGGTGGCGGAGGCGACGAGCGCGCCCACCACGAGGGCGACGGCGGCCAGGGCGGCGACGAGCGAGCCCGTGACGCCGAAGGCCGGCAGGGGCACGAACCCCGCCGTCGCCGCGATGCCGCAGCAGGCGGTCCACGTGCCCACCGAGGGCCACAGCCGCTCGGTGTGCGGGGGACGCGCCGACGTGCCGGCCCCGGCCGCGGAGGCCCCGTGGCTGCTCATGGGGTCAGGCTCTCACGCCCCGCTGTAGGGTCGGCGTCCGTGGAGGCGCCGCAGCAGACCGGTACGCGCCCGCACGGCCCACCCGGGCCGGCGGGGTCCGTCGAGGTCCCCCTGCTGCGCTCGGACCCCGCGGTCCCCGTGCCCGCGTACGCCCACCCCGGCGACGCCGGCGCCGACCTGACCACCCGCCTCGACGTCACCGTCGGGCCGGGGGAGCGGGTCAGCGTGCCGACGGGGGTGTCCCTGGCCCTGCCGGAGGGCTTCGCCGGGTTCGTGGTGCCGCGCTCCGGCCTGGCCGCGAGGCTGGGGCTGACCACGCTGAACGCCCCGGGGACCGTCGACGCCGGCTACCGCGGGGAGATCCACGTGACCCTGCTCAACACCGACCTCCGCCGGCCCGTGGAGCTGCGGGCGGGCGACCGGATCGCCCAGCTCGTGGTGCAGCGCGTGGAGCGGGTGCGCTTCGTGGAGGTGCAGGACCTGCCGGCCTCGCAGCGCGGGGCCGGCGGGCACGGGTCGACGGGGGGCGCCGGGGCACTGACCGCGGCCGCCCCCGGCACGCCGGGCACCCCCGGCGGGCACACGCACGGCGGCACGGACGCGGGCGCAGACGCCGGCGCGGACGCCAGGACAGCAGGGAGGGTCGAGGGATGAGCATCTTCCGACGCCGACGCTCGGGAGACGCGGGCGAGGCCACCGGTGCACCGGAGGGGAAGGTGGCCGAGGAGGCCGCCGCCGCCGCGGACACCGACGCCGGCACGGGCGCCGACCCGGGCGCCGGGAGCGAGGCGGAGGCGGTGGAGAGCCCGGCCCAGGCCCCGGCGCCCGCGTTCGACCGCTCCGGCGGGCCCTTCGACGTCTCCGAGGTCGAGGGCCCCGACGGCCGCCTGCCGCTGGGCAGCCTGTGGCTGCGCGGGCGCGACGGCATGGAGGTCCGCGTCGACATCGACGCCGAGCAGAACCGCCCGGTCGCGGTGACCATCGGCCTGGACGGCTCGGCCGTGCAGCTGCAGGCCTTCGCGGCCCCGCGGACGCTGGGCCTGTGGGACGAGATCCGCGCGGAGATCGCCGAGTCCGTCGCCGCCCAGGGCGGCTCGGCGGACGAGGTCCCCGGCACCCTGGGCCGGGAGCTGCTGGCGCGGCTGCCCGTGCGCACCCCCGACGGGCGCACCGGTCACCAGCC
Organism: Kineococcus anabasis; assembly: GCF_054590795.1. NCBI lineage: Bacteria > Bacillati > Actinomycetota > Actinomycetes > Kineosporiales > Kineosporiaceae > Kineococcus > Kineococcus anabasis. Next base: position 753,629 of record NZ_BAAIHU010000001.1, on the reverse strand, counting down.
GACGCGGTTCGCGGGCATCGACGGCCCGCGCTGGTTCCTGCGGGCCGTCTTCACCGGCCCCGCCGCCCACGACCTCGCGGCCGCCGAGGAGCTGGAGGCGCTGCTCAAGGACACGGTCGTGGTGCGCGGCAGCGAGGCCATGGCGCCGCGGGAGCTGCTGCCGCTGGTCCTGCCGGAGGTCGGGCCGGGGCCGCAGGAGGACGGGCAGGCCGGCGCCGCGCAGGCGGGCGCGGAGGAGGCCGGGCCGCAGCGCGACCCGCTCCAGCCGTTCGAGCGAGGCCCGGAGATCACCGAGGTCCGCTGACGCCGGGCCCGCACGACGGCCCGCTCGTCGGGCCGGCAGCGGCTCCCGGCCGGCGCGGGAGGGCGGGTGGGTCCGTTCGCGCGGGCCACGCCCGCACCGTCGGGGGACCGGTCTACGCTGGCCGCGTGGCCAGGTCATCCGTGGTGAACGGCGGCGCCCGCTGGCGCCGTGTGCTGCAGCGCTTCACGGCGTCGGAGTCCGACCTCGCCGCAGCGGAGGAGCAGCAGGTCGCGGCGCGTCACGGCGGGACGCCCTGCGACCGGCTCCCGCTGCGCCGGCGCGTGGCGGTCTGCGGAACGCTGCGCGCCGTGACGCTGCAGCCGCGCGGCGGTGTGCCGACCCTGCAGGCGGAGCTGTTCGACGGCTCGGGCACCGTGGTGCTCGTGTGGCTGGGCCGGCGGCGCATCGCGGGCGTGGAGGTCGGCCGGCGCATGACGGCGGAGGGCATGGTCGTCGCCGATGACGGCCGCCGCGTCATCTTCAACCCCCGCTACGAGCTGCTCACCCCGGAGACCGTGTGAGCGCCCCGCCGCCCGCGGGCGCGCGCCCGGGGCACGCGGCGACGGTCGAGGAGGTCGTCCGCCACCGCCTCGACACCGCCCTCGGCGGCTGGCGGGGCATGGTGGAGTCCGCCGCGCCCGCACTGGCGTTCCTGCTGGCCTGGCTGTGGCGGGAGGACCTGCGCACCGCGGTGGTCGCGGCGGTGGCGGTCCTCGCGGTGGCCGTCGTGCTGCGCCTGGCGCGCCGGGAGACCGTGCAGCACGCCCTCGGCGGCATCGTCGCCATCGGCATCGCCGCGGCCTTCGCCGCCCGCACCGGCCGCACGGAGGACTACTTCCTCACCGGCATCCTCTACAACGCCGGCCTCGCCGTCCTCTTCGGGGTGTCGATGCTGACCCGCTGGCCGGTCGTCGGCTTCCTCGTGGGCTCGGTCACGGGGGAGGTCACGGCGTGGCGGCGGGACCCGGGGGTGCTGCGCCTGTGCCAGAAGGTCACCGGTGTCTTCCTGGCCATGTACCTGGTGCGGGTGGTCGTGCAGCTACCGCTGTTCCTCGCGGAGCAGACCACCGCGCTGGCGGTGAGCAAGCTGGTGCTCGGCTGGCCGCTGCTGCTCGGGGGCTTCGCCGTCATCGCCGCGATGCTGCTGCGGGGCTCCACCCCCCTCGTCGACGCCTCGGTGCTCGGCGAGGACGCGCCCGGCCCCGACGGGCAGACCCCCGGGCACGGCGGCGGCGAGGACGACCCGTCGGCGGGCGCCACCCTGGAGGACGTGGTCGTCGAGGACGCCCTGCGCCACGACGTGCGGGCCTCCGACGCCGCCGACCCTGCCGACCAGACCGGACCCGCCGCGGGGGTCCACCGGCGACCCTGACCCACCGGCGCGGCGCGGCCTCCGCGGCGGCGTCCTCAGGGGGTGTCGCGGTGCGGGGTGAGCCGGTCGCGCAGCTCCGCCTCGGACTCGGGGGAGCTGAGGAACAGCAGGTGGTCGCCGGGCTCCAGCACGTCGTCGGGGCTCGGCGCGCTGGGCCGGTCCTTGCGCACGATCGCCACCAGGACGGTGTCCGGCGGCAGCTCCACCTGCCCGACGGTGCTGCCCAGGACGGGGCTGCCCTCGTCGAGGGTGAACTCCGTCATCGTGGTGTGGCTCTGCTGGAAGGTGAAGAGGCGCACCAGCTCCCCGACGGTGACGGCCTCCTCCACCAGGGCGGTCATCAGCCTCGGGGTGGACACGGCGACGTCCACGCCCCACGCCTCGTCGAAGAGCCACTCGTTCTTGGGGTTGTTCACCCGGGCCACGGTGCGCGGCACCCCGTACTCGGTCTTGGCCAGCAGGGACACCACGAGGTTGGCCTTGTCGTCACCGGTGGCCGCCACCACGACGTCGCACTCGGCGGCGCGGGCCTCGTCGAGGCTGGTGATCTCGCAGGCGTCCGCCAGCAGCCACTGCGCGTCCGGAACGCTGGAGATCTTCATGGCCGCGGGGGAGCGGTCCACGAGCAGGACGCGGTGGCCGTTGGCCAGCAGCTCCCGGGCGATGGAGCGGCCCACGATGCCGGCCCCGGCGATGACGACGCGCATCAGGAGTCCTCCTCCGGTGCCGAGCCGAGGATCCGGCCGGCCTCGGCGATCCGGGCGTGCTCGCAGGTGACGTGGAGGACGTCGCCCTCCTGGTGGACCGTGGACGGCGTCGGCAGCAGGCCGACACCGAGGCGGGTGACGTAGGCCACGCGGACCCCGGCGGCGGCCTCGAGGGCGCCGACCCGGCGGCCGACCCAGCCCAGGTGGACCGGCATCTCCACGAGCGCGACGCGCCCGGAGGTGTCCAGGTGCTCGGGGGCGGGGCCGTCGGGCAGCAGCCGGCGCAGGACCTGGTCGGCGGTCCACCGGACGGTGGCGATGGTGGGGATGCCCAGGCGCTGGTAGACCTCGGCGCGGCCGGGGTCGTAGATGCGGGCCACCACGGTCTCCACGCCGAACTTCTCGCGGGCCACGCGCGCGGCGAGGATGTTGGAGTTGTCCCCGCTGGAGACGGCGGCGAAGGCACCGGCGTGGTCGATGCCGGCCTCCAGGAGCGTGTCGTGGTCGAAGCCGACCCCGGTGATGCGGCGGCCGCCGAAGCCCGCGCCGAGGCGCCGGAAGGCGTCGGCGTCCTGGTCGATGACGGCGACGCGGTGCTCCAGCCGCTCGAGGGTCGTGGCGAGCGTCGAGCCGACGCGCCCGCAGCCCATGATCACGATGTGCACTGCCGCTCCGGTTCTCGTCTGCGTGCCGCGGGACGTCCGCCGGCCCGGGGCCGACGGCGAGCACGCTACCGCCCGCCCCCGCTCGCGGCGCGACCCGGCACCGCGACCTGGCACGCGGTGGCCGCGGAGGCCCGGATGCGCTTTAGCATGGCCGTTCGTGCCGTCCCTCGCAGACCTCACCGACTCGGCCAAACGGCTCCTCGTCGGCCGCCCCTTCCGCAGCGAGAGGCTCTCCGAGACCCTCCTGCCCAAGCGCATCGCGCTGCCGGTGTTCGCCTCCGACGCCCTGTCCTCGGTGGCCTACGCGCCGGACGAGGTCTTCCTCACCCTGTCCATCGCGGGCATCGCGGCGTACTCGGTGTCCCCGTGGGTGGCGGTGGCGGTCGTGGCGGTGATGCTCGTGGTGGTCACCTCCTACCGGCAGAACGTCCACGCCTACCCCTCCGGCGGCGGGGACTACGAGGTCGCGACGGTCAACCTGGGCCCCACCGCGGGCCTGACCGTGGCCAGCGCCCTGCTGGTCGACTACGTGCTCACGGTGGCGGTGTCCATCTCCTCCGCCGCCCAGTACGCCTCGACGGCGCTGACGTTCGTGCAGGGGCACGAGGTGCTCGTGGCGGTCGCCATGGTGCTGCTGCTGATGTCGGCCAACCTGCGCGGCATCCGGGAGAGCGGCGCGGCGTTCGCGATCCCGACGTACCTCTTCATGGTCGCGATCCTGGGGATGGCGGCGTGGGGCTTCGGCCGCTACCTGCTGGGGGACCTGCCGCAGGTGGCGAGCGCGGAGCTGGAGCTGCGCGCCGAGGACCACTTCACCCAGGGCCTGACCAGCCTGGCGGGGGCGTTCCTGATCCTGCGGGCGTTCTCCTCCGGCTGCGCGGCGCTGACGGGTGTGGAGGCGATCAGCAACGGGGTGCCGGCCTTCCGCAAGCCGAAGAGCCGCAACGCGGCCACGACGCTGCTGCTGCTCGGCCTGATCGCCGTGACGATGCTCATGAGCGTCATCACCCTGGCCAACCTCATGGGGCTGCGCTACGCGGAGGACCCGTCGGTGCAGCTGCTGCGCGACGGCGTGCCGGTCGGCGAGGACTACGTGCAGACCCCGGTGATCGGCCAGCTCGCGGACGCGGTGTTCGACCACTTCAGCCCCGCGTTCTACGCGGTGACGATCGCGACCGGCGTGATCCTGGTGCTGGCGGCGAACACCGCTTTCAACGGCTTCCCGGTGCTGGCCTCCATCCTGGCGCGGGACGGGTTCCTGCCGCGGCAGCTGCACACCCGCGGTGACCGGCTGGCCTTCTCCAACGGGATCATCGCCCTGGCGGGGGCGGCGATCATCCTCATCATCGCCTTCGACGCGCAGGTCACGAAGCTCATCCAGCTCTACATCGTCGGCGTCTTCGTCTCCTTCACGCTCAGCCAGACCGGCATGATCCGGCACTGGACGCGGCTGCTGGCCACGGAGGACGACCCGGTCCGGCGCAGCCGCATGAAGCGCTCGCGGGTGGTGAACTCGGTGGGCCTGGCGATGACGGGCGTCGTGCTCGTCATCGTGCTGCTGACGAAGTTCACGCAGGGCGCGTGGCTGGCGATCCTGGCGATGGCTGTCATCTTCGTGAACATGCGGCTCATCAGGCGCCACTACACGGCGGTGGCCCGGGAGCTGGAGCCGCAGGCCACCCCGCAGGCGCGCGCGCTTCCCTCGGGGGTGCGGGGCATCGTGCTGGTCTCCAAGCTGCACAAGCCGACGCTGCGGGCGCTGGCGTACGCGCGGGCCGCGCGGCTGACGGACCTGGAGGCGGTGACGGTGGCGGTGGACCCGGAGGAGTCCGCGGCGCTGCAGCGCCGCTGGGAGGAGGCGGACATCCCCGTGCGCCTGACGGTGCTGGACTCCCCGTACCGGGAGATCATCCGCCCCGTCGTGCAGCACGTGAAGGAGACGCGCGCGCGCCACCCGCGGGACCTGGTGACCGTGTACGTGCCGGAGTACGTGGTGGGCCACTGGTGGGAGGCGCTGCTGCACAACCAGTCGGCGCTGCGGCTGCGCACGTGGCTGCGCTACACGCCGGGGGTGATGGTCGCGAGCGTGCCGTGGCAGCTGTCGTCCTCGGCGGGGCTGGAGGACCGGGTGGAGCGGGCCGCGCCGGGTGCGGTGCGCCGGGGCACGTTCGGCCCGGCCCCCAGCGACCCGCCGCACCCGGACGCCCCGTGAGCGGCCGGCGCGGCCCGGTGGGGCGGGGGCGTGGCGCGGCGGTGCGCCCCCGCGACGACTCCGCGGTGGGCACGGAGGTCGAGCTGGTCGTGGGGCCGGTCGCGCACGGCGGTGCCTGCGTGGCGCGGCACGAGGGCCGGGTGGTGTTCGTCCGGCACGCGCTGCCGGGGGAGCGGGTGCGCGCGCGGGTCACCGAGGGCGGCGGCTCGGCGAAGTACTGGCGGGCCGACGCGGTGGAGGTGCTGCAGGCGAGCGGGGACCGGGTGGAGCCGCCCTGCCCGGTGGCGCGCCCGGGTCTGTGCGGCGGCTGCGACTTCCAGCACGTGGCGCTGCCCGCGCAGCGGCGGCTGAAGGCGGCCGTGGTGGCCGAGCAGATGCGCCGCCTGGCCGGGCTGGAGCTCGACGTGGAGGTGGAGGCCGTCCCCGGGGACGCCGGCGGCCTGCGCTGGCGGACCCGCACGGCGTTCGCGGTGGACGGCGAGGGCCGCGCGGGCCTGCGCCGGCACCGCTCGCACGACGTGGTGCCCGTGGAGGACTGCCCCATCACGGTGGAGCGGGCCGTGGGCACCGGGGTGCTGGCGCAGCGCTGGCCCTCGGCGGCGCAGGTGGAGGTCGCGGTGCCCTCGGGGGAGGGCGACCCGCTGGTGGTGGTGACACCCGCGGAGGGCGCCCCGGAGCGGCTGCGCCTGCCGCGCCTGCAGGAGGTGTCGCTGGCGGTGCGGACGGCCTCGGGCGGGCTGGAGCAGCGCAGCGGCCGCACGTGGCTGGCCGAGCGGGTGGTGGCCGCCGGCGCCGAGCACGCGTTCCGGGTGAGCGGGGCGGGCTTCTGGCAGGTCCACCCGGGGGCGGGGACGGCGCTGGTGGAGGCGGTCCTGGCCGGGCTCGCCCCCGCGCCGGGGGAGCGGGCGGTCGACCTGTACTCCGGGGCGGGGCTGTTCACGGCGCCGCTGGCGCAGGCGGTGGGCCTGACGGGCACGGTGGTGGCCGTGGAGTCGGACGCGCGGGCGGTGCGGGACGCGCGGCGGACCCTGCACGGGGTGGAGCAGGTGCGCCTGGTGGCCGCGCGGGTGGACGCGGCGATGGCCGCGCAGGGCCCGGAGGCGGTCGGGCGGGCGGACGTGGTGGTGCTGGACCCGCCGCGCTCGGGCGCGGGCCGCGAGGTCGTGGAGCAGGTGGCGGCGCTGGGGGCGCGGGCGGTGGCGTACGTGGCGTGCGACCCGGCGGCGCTGGCCCGGGACGTGGCGACGTTCGCGGAGCACGGCTACGCGCTGGGCTCGCTGCGGGCGTTCGACCTGTTCCCGATGACGCACCACGTGGAGTGCGTGGCGGTGCTGGTGCCGGCGGGCGGCTGAGGGGTGCCCTCAGCGGGTGGCCCCGACGAGGGCGTGCCGCAGGGCGGTGACCTGCCCGGGGTCGCCCTCGACGTGCAGGCGCGCGGTGCCGGCGCGCCCCCACGCCCAGAGGAGCACGTCGGCCGGTGCGCCGGTGAGGACGGCCCCGGCGGGAGGTGCCCCGGCGGGGTCGGTCTCCCGGGCCTCGGCGTGCAGGCCGCGCACGCGCACCTGCCAGGCGCGCCCGGCGGTGCGCACGAGCACGGAGGCGTCGAGGTCGGCGGGCACCCCGGCGTCGGCTCCCTCCAGGGGCAGCCACACGGGGAGGAAGGCGGTGAGGACCTCCTCGACGCCGTCGACGGCGAGGTCGTCGTCGACGGCGAGGTCGACGGCGGGGTCGACGGCGGGGTCGGCCGCGGTCTCCACGTCGATCCGGTGCACGAGGGTCTCCTGGGCCATGCGGCGCTGCCAGAAGCCGGTGGTGGCGTCCTGCGGCCACCAGGACCAGGCGGGGGCGGCGGGGTCGGCGTCGACGACGGCCAGGACGTCGGCGAGCTGCCGCCCGAACCAGTCCACGAGGGCGGCGGGGTCGGCCGGGGCGTCGGCGCCCTCGTCCTCGGGCGCGCGCTCCCCGAGCCGGAGGGAGGCGGCCTTGTGGCGGTAGACGGCGCCGAGGTGGCGGACGACGTCGTGCACGGTCCAGCCGGGGCACCCGGGCACGGGCCGGTCGGCCGCCGCGGGGGTGAGCGCGCCGATGCGGGCGGCGTCGGCGCGCAGGGCGGTGAGGTAGCGGGCGGCGTCGAGTCGGGGCACGGGGGGAGGCTGGCAGCCCCGGGGCGCCGGGGCGAGTGCCGCGGCTGCCGCGTCGCGGCGATTTCCCGCCGGCCGGACCTGCCACGGCGGGTCGCGCGGTGTTATCTTGACGTCAAGACATCTGGCCGCGACGGGAACCACGTGCTGGTGAGCGCGCCGCGCCCATGCGGCAGGATGGCCGGGACCGATGGTCGGCGACGACGCGGACGACGAGTGAGGAGCTCAGGGTGAGCAGCCAGAACAGCTTCGGAGCTAAGGCTAGCCTAAGCGTAGCTGATCAGGAGTATGCGATCTACCGCCTCGCCGCGGTGGAGGGCGCCGAGCGCCTCCCCTTCAGCCTCAAGGTGCTGCTGGAGAACCTCCTGCGCACCGAGGACGGCGCCAACATCACCGCCGAGCACATCCGCGCGCTCGCCGGGTGGGACCCGGCCGCGGAGCCGGACACCGAGATCCAGTTCACGCCCGCCCGCGTGATCATGCAGGACTTCACCGGCGTGCCCTGCGTCGTGGACCTCGCCACCATGCGCGAGGCGGTGGCCGACCTCGGCGGCGACCCGACCCGCATCAACCCGCTGGCCCCGGCGGAGCTGGTCATCGACCACTCCGTCATCGCCGACGTGTACGGCACGCCCGACGCGTTCGAGAAGAACGTCGAGATCGAGTACGGCCGCAACCGGGAGCGCTACCAGTTCCTGCGCTGGGGCCAGACCGCCTTCGACGACTTCAAGGTGGTCCCCCCGGGCACCGGCATCGTCCACCAGGTCAACATCGAGCACCTGGCCCGCGTCGTGTTCGAGCGCGAGGTCGGCGGCGAGCGCCTGGCCTACCCCGACACCCTGGTCGGCACCGACTCCCACACCACCATGGTCAACGGCCTCGGCGTCCTCGGCTGGGGCGTCGGCGGCATCGAGGCCGAGGCCGCGATGCTCGGCCAGCCCGTCTCCATGCTCATCCCGCGCGTCGTCGGTTTCCGGCTCAGCGGCTCCATCCCCCCCGGCGCCACCGCCACCGACGTCGTGCTCACCATCACCGAGCAGCTGCGCCGCCACGGCGTCGTCGGCAAGTTCGTGGAGTTCTACGGCGAGGGCGTCACCGCCGTGCCGCTGGCCAACCGCGCCACCATCGGCAACATGAGCCCGGAGTTCGGCTCCACCGCGGCCATCTTCCCGATCGACGACGTCACCCTGGAGTACCTGCGCCTGACCGGGCGCTCGGAGCAGCAGGTCGCGCTCGTGGAGGCGTACTGCAAGGAGCAGGGCCTCTGGCACGACCCCTCCCGCGAGGCGCAGTACTCCGAGTACCTCGAGCTGGACCTGTCCACGGTGGTGCCCAGCATCGCCGGCCCGAAGCGCCCGCAGGACCGCATCGAGCTGACCAGCGCCAAGCAGGCGTTCCGCACCGCGCTGGCCGACTACGTCACCGACGACGTGCAGACCACGAACGCCGCCTCCTCGGCGCACACCGACGCCATCGACGCCGTGGTCGGCTCCGCCCAGGACCAGGCCAGCGCCGAGAGCTTCCCCGCCTCCGACCCGCCCTCGGCCGTGCCCTCCGAGGAGGAGGACCAGCCCGACGTCGTGACCGGTGGCGGCGAGGTGCAGGGCCGCCCCAGCAGGCGCGTGCCGGTGTCCCTGGCGGACGGCACCGAGACCGAGCTCGACCACGGCGCCGTGGCCATCGCCTCGATCACCAGCTGCACCAACACGTCCAACCCGTCGGTGATGATGGCCGCCGCGCTGCTGGCCAAGAACGCCGTCGAGCGCGGCCTGAGCGTCAAGCCGTGGGTGAAGACCTCGCTCGCCCCCGGCAGCAAGGTCGTCATGGACTACTACGAGAAGGCCGGGCTCATCCCGTACCTGGAGAAGCTCGGGTTCCACCTCGTCGGCTACGGCTGCGTGACCTGCATCGGCAACTCCGGGCCGCTGAAGGAGGAGTTCTCCGCCGCCGTCCAGGAGAACGACCTCGCGGTCACCGCGGTCCTGTCCGGGAACCGGAACTTCGAGGGCCGGATCAACCCGGACGTGAAGATGAACTACCTGGCCTCCCCGCCGCTGGTCATCGCCTACGCCCTGTCCGGGACGATGGACTGGGACGTGGAGAACGACCCCATCGGCACCGACCCCGACGGCGCCGAGGTGTTCCTGCGCGACATCTGGCCCGACGCCGCCGAGGTGGAGCGCGTCATCGCGCAGTCCATCACGCAGGAGATGTTCACCAACGACTACGCGGACGTCTTCGCCGGCGACGAGCGCTGGCGCTCGCTGCCCACCCCCGAGGGCAGCACCTTCGAGTGGGACCCGCGGTCCACCTACGTCCGCAAGCCCCCGTACTTCGACGGCATGCCCGCCGAGCCCACCGACGTCACCGACATCGGCGGCGCGCGGGTGCTGGCGCTGCTCGGGGACTCGGTCACCACCGACCACATCTCCCCGGCCGGCTCCATCAAGGCCGACAGCCCCGCGGGCCGCTACCTCGCCGAGCACGGCGTGGCCCGGCACGACTTCAACAGCTACGGCTCCCGCCGCGGCAACCACGAGGTCATGATCCGCGGCACGTTCGCCAACATCCGGCTGAAGAACCAGCTGCTGGACGGCGTCTCGGGCGGTTTCACCCGCGACTTCACCGCGGGCGGGGAGCAGACCTCCATCTACGACGCGGCCCAGAGCTACGCGGCGGCCGGCATCCCGCTGGTCGTCCTCGGCGGCAAGGAGTACGGCTCCGGCTCCTCGCGGGACTGGGCCGCCAAGGGCACCGCGCTGCTCGGCGTCCGGGCCGTGATCACCGAGAGCTTCGAGCGGATCCACCGCTCCAACCTCATCGGGATGGGCGTGCTGCCCCTGCAGTTCCCGGCGGGGGAGAGCGCCGCCTCGCTCGGCCTGGACGGCACGGAGACCTTCGACATCTCCGGGGTCACCGAGCTGAACACCGGGACGACCCCGCGCACGGTGCACGTCACCGCCCGCAGGGACTCCGGCGAGGTCGTGGAGTTCGACGCGGTCGTCCGCATCGACACCCCCGGCGAGGCGGACTACTACCGCAACGGCGGCATCCTGCAGTACGTGCTGCGCTCGCTCGTGCGGGCCTGACACCACCGCAGCGCAGGGGCGCACCGCCGTCGGCGGTGCGCC